>JAFLJO010000160.1 GCA_022712975.1 Desulfocapsa sp. | reverse complement strand
CCGGTGAACTTGCCTGGCTTGATCCGCCAGAAAGTGGGCAGGTAAGGCAGGCACAAAAACTTCTTCGCAAGCTTGGCGCAATTGATAGCAGAGGAAGACTGAGCAAACAGGGAAAAGAGATTGCAGCACTCCCTCTGCATCCTCGACTGGCACTTATGGTATTACATGGCCGAGACACAGGACAAGTCACCCTTGCCTGCCGTCTTGCTGCACTCTTACAAAACCGTGACCTGTTTCGCAGAAGTGACGATCAGATAAGCACAGACATTGAAGAACGCCTTGAAATTTTACGCCTTTTTGATCAAAAACAAACCGGGGCAATTCGGGCAAGAGGTGCAGACCCGTCCCTTTGCAGACGTATCCTTCGAGAGGCTGATCAATACCTGCGACTACTCAGAACGAAAAATCAGGAACAGGACTTTCGGGAAGCGGGTAATCTGTTAGCCGTTGCCTATCCTGATCGTATTGCCAAAAAGAGTTCCGGGGCTAATCAACATCTGCTTTCTTCCGGACGGGGAGTTATGCTTTCACCTCACGACCCTCTGCAGCGGGCTGATTTTTTAGTCGCTGCAAATGTACACGACGGAAAAAAACAGGGGAAAATCCTCCTTGCTGCTGAGCTCTCTTTAGAAGAGATTATCTCTCACCATGACCACCTGCTGACCAAAGAAGATAAGGTGGAATGGAAGCACTCTAAAGTTGAAGCGATATCCATTCTTTCCCTTGGCAGTCTTGAAATTAAAAAAGAGCCGCTTCTGAATAGTGATCCTATAGTTATTCAGCAATGTCTCATGCAAGGTATTCAGGAAACTGGAATCAACTGTCTGAACTGGCAGAAAAAAAGCCGTGATTTTCAAGCAAAAATGCAAACTGCCCATGAATTTTATCCAGAAAAATGGCCGGATATTTCAGATGAAACACTTCTGGAAAATCTCTCCTGGCTTGAGCCATATCTTGATTCCATTTCAAGTCTGAAACAACTGCAAAAAATTGATCTATACACCATACTCCTATCTCGTCTCTCCTGGCAGGAGCAGCAGGAACTTGATCGTCTGCTTCCAGACCATGTTCTTGTCCCTAGTGGCTCACGAATCAAACTTCAATACATACCGGGCAAGGCACCTGTGCTTGCCGTGCGCATTCAGGAAATGTTTGGGACAACTGATACCCCAGCACTTTTTAACGGGAAGATCCCCGTAGTTATCCACCTTTTATCCCCGGCCCGACGTCCCGTTCAGGTAACTGCTGACCTGAATTCCTTCTGGAAGAACACCTACCCGGAAATTAAAAAAGAACTCGCCGGCCGCTACCCTAAACATTATTGGCCTGATAACCCTCTAGTCGCCCAGGCAACTGCACGCTGTAAACCCCGCCGTTAGGAGTCGGGATAAATAACTCATCGTTTCTGCATCCATGCTCAAACCATCTTTAGCCCCACCAAGCATGCACAACATCATGAGACAACAACACTTATACGATTTCCCCAATTATGGTATCCTTCATGCTGAACTGGGAACAAAATGAATTGCACCGGAATTCCTGTCATAAAAAACAGGCAGCGCAGACTCCGAAAATTTCTGAAAATTTTTGTTAAAATACCAAGCTGGCTATCCCCACAAGGTACTTACTTGCGTTTTACCCGCTTTAGTGTACGTTCCTAAGTACCTTAGCGGAATAATTCTATGCAATAAAAAACAGGTAATTGTAGCCTCCGGGAAAAACACTTCACAAAGAGCTAAAACAATCCATTCACAATGGGAGCCGAACATGTCCTCAATCTCACTTTTTAACACTACTTTTATTGAAGAAAAAAAAGTCAGAGAACGACTTGCAGCAACAACTACCTTTCGCATTCTTCAAGATGCTGATATTATAAGTGAAGTATCCCATAAATATAGCATCGGTGAAGATAAAGTAGAACGAGCCCTCTATGGCCCGCAGTCAGTTTTTAACAGATTCACCTTGGAACGGGAACGCATCACTGCATACCTTAAAGCAGTCGTGGCAACCCACCTAACGTCTTCAGACATTATATATTCAGGCCATATCGCTCTTCTTATTCCCCCTGCCGTAACGCATGTTTTACGAGTGGGGCTGTTTGATAAAATGAGTAATCGTATTCAGCGTGCAATGAGCGAGGGGCTCACAGAAAAAAATGCGATAAATATCATGAAGAAAAACGACGCCAGCGTAGCAAACTGGGTAGACTATCTTTACAAAAATGAAATGAGTGACCCTTCCCTATATGACATTATTGTCCCTATGGGAGATAATTCCCCAGAGTCCGCAGTCCAGTTAATCGTGGAAAACTACCATAAACCGGCAGTTCTTGAGCAGGAAACATCCCGCCAGGCAGTTGAACAGATGGCGCTTAGCGCTCAAGTTGAATTGGCACTTGTTGAAAAGGGTTATACCACTGAAGTAAAGAGTTTTGATGGCGAAATTACTCTACTCGTAAACAAGAGTGTTGCCAATTTTCCAAAACTTGCAAAAACCCTTACTGCAATAGCTGAGAGTGTGGATGGTGTCCGTGGTATTAAAGTTCATACCGGTAAAGAATATCACATATCAATCTACAGGAATCAGGAATTCACCCTTCCTCCAAAGGTATTATTAGTTGACGATGAGCAGGAATTTGCCCAAACGCTTTCAGAACGACTCAATATGCGTAACTATGGCACACATACTGTCTTTGATGGGAAAGAAGCCCTGGAACTCTGAACGAAAGAACTTCCTGATGTTATGGTTCTGGATTTAAAAATGCCGGGAATAGGTGGAGTAAACGTCCTTCGCAAAACGAAAACACGTAACCCTGAAATTGAGGTTATCATTCTCACCGGTCATGGCTCCGAGGAAGACAAAAAAACATGTATGGAACTCGGTGCCTTCGCCTACCTGCACAAACCGGTGGACATCACACATCTAACTGAAATAATTAGCAAAGCACATGCTAAAGTCGTAGCAGCTAAAATGGCTAACACATAAAAGCGTTCAAGAAAGAGGCTGTTAATCTTGCTTGGAAGCAGGGTTATTCAAAAACAGAGGTAGCTTCATGAAGACACAGAGCCATTGGCTGGAAAAATTCCTTCCAACACTGTCTGAAGAATACGGTGATGGTATTACCCGTGGTTACAAGCGTTTTTCAAAAGGGCTGTCAATAATCCTGCTGATACTTGTCCTTGCACCATTAACGCTTATTTCCATCCTTGCACATTATCAATACAAACAGCTCCTGCATGATCAGGAAATGGCTCAACTGGTTCTGAATCTGGAGGAGACCCAAAATACCATCGAGGCATTTGTTTCGGAACTGCTGTCAACCGTAAAATTAGTCGGCCACGATGTTCGTTACGAAGAACTGTTGCTCCCCAAAGAACTGGAAACACTTTTTGTTCGTTTACAACAAGAATTTCCTGGTGTTACAGATATTGAAATCATCGGTTCCGCAGGTACGCAAAAGGCATACTATGGCCCCGGCACACTCGAAGCTCACAGCTACACAGATCAAGTCTGGTACAGGGAAGTCCTCCTTCATGGGGTTCATGTAAGTAATATAGTAACAAATTTACACCGCAGCCCTTACTTTGCAATAGCTGTAAGCAGAGAACATCCAGAGCAACAGAAGCATTGGGTATTACGGGTAAGCATTGAGGCGAAAACCCTCCAGGATTTTATCGACACAATCAGAACCAGCTATACCGATGATATGTTTCTTATTGATTCAAAACATATAGCACAGACCCAACCGCAAAAATTTGGTCACATTGGTGAAAAATGTATCCTACACGACACAAAAGATAAAACTGAACTCCAGATTAATGGTCCCCTGAAAAAGCAGGATGGTATCTATAAAAGAGCTAGCGACATGCTCATTGTGCAAAAAACTTCAAATGGACAAAAGATCAATATTGCAACTGTTTCTCTTTTAAATACCCCGTGGAAACTGGTTTTAATTAAAGAACAATACCTGCATGCGACCACATGGACACTGTTCAAAATAAAACTTACGGTAATGTTTTTCGCCTGTATCATTGTTGCTGTATTCCTGATTTTAGAAATCAGCGCTGCAATCACCAATCACCTGCGTGAAGCCGATAAAAAATGGCAACAGTTATATATCGAAGCTGAACAAAGAGACAAACTTGCCTCCATTGGCAGATTGGCTGCGGGGGTAGCTCATGAGATCAACAACCCCCTTTCAATCATAAATCAGAAAACAGGCCTTGTTCAGGATTTCATGGAAATGATGGATGATTTTGAATATAAGGAAATGATGACAGAGGCACACGAGTCAATTCAAAAGAATGTGAATCGCTGCAAGACAATCACCCACCGTTTACTTGGTTTTGCCCGTGTAGCAGATGTACAGACAGAAGAAATTGACATCAACACTACAATCAGGGAAGTTATTGATTTTCTGGCAAAAGAAGCCATGTACAGCCAAATTAAGATTGCTTTCGACCTGGATCAGAGTGTAAGTAAAATTGTCAGTGACCGTGGCCCATTGCAACAAATCTTTCTCAACATCACCAACAATGCTATTGATGCCATAGAGCACCACGGAACAATTACCCTTAGCACCAAACAGCTCGATCAAGACAATATTCAGGTGAGCATTTCAGATGACGGCCCTGGGATACCCAAAGATGTGCTCAAGCGAATCTTTGAACCGTTTTTCACCACAAAGGAGACTGGAAAAGGGACGGGACTTGGCCTCTCCATAACCTATGGCCTGGTTAGAAAACTTGGTGGACATATCAATGTGAAAACTGAAGCCGGGCTAGGAACAACCTTTGAAATCACTTTACCGGTTGAATACAATAAATAGATGCTTTTCAAGATAGCTGTAACTCAAATTTCCAGGTGACCATATGATTAAATCAAAAGTATTAATAATCGATGATGAGATAGAATTTGCATCAACCCTGTGCCAACGACTAAAACTACGCAGGATTGACGCAGTTGACGTCCACAGCGGTACGGAAGGATTAGCAATTCTAACAAAAATCAATCCTGGAATAGTTCTTCTTGATTTGAAAATGCCCGATATGAGCGGACTTGATGTTCTGAAAAAGATCAAAGAATATGATCCGGGTATTGAAGTCATTATACTGACCGGGCATGGTTCTTCCGGCTCCGGTATGGAGGCTAGGGAAGCAGGTGCTTTTGATTATGTTATGAAACCACTCGACATCTCAGAACTTATGGATATAATTGAATTAGCTGACAACAAACGCAGTAAGGAATAGCTCTCTTATGAATGCAATAACAGAAAATAATCTTCGCCGGGAACACGTAGGGTCTTTTGGCATATTGATGGCAGGACTTGCCCATGATATGAAAAATCACCTGGGCATTATACGGGAATCGAATGGCTTGATGGGTGATATTATTGCAATGGGTGCCCTTGGTGAAGATGCAAAAATGGTGGAACGGTTGCAGGAGTCAATTGCAGCTATTGAGCGAAGAGTGGTGATTTCAGCTACCATGATGCATCACCTCAGTGGACTGGCTCACAGACCTGACACCCCGTACTCTTCCTTCCTTATCAATGATTTAATTGAGGAGGAGTATGCTTTTCTGGAACGTTTTTCCAGATTGAAGCAGATTGAGATTGAATGGGAACTTGATGAAGGACTACCAGCAGTGTATAGCGATCCATCACTCCTTCAGCATATCTTATACAGAGTGTATTCAGAGTGCCTGGAGCAACTTGACAATGGTCAGCGCCTGGCAATAATAACAGAAGCAACGATTAGTGGTGTTATGGTCACATTTCGTCTTATTGGAAACTCTCAAGTCAATTTTGCACAGTTCTCCAGAACCACTCTTCCGGCAGCAATTCAAAAGCTGCAAGGAACATTGGAAATGGGTAAAACGTCTCAGGAACATTCGGATATTGTACTTACAATACCCTCTTTATCCAATAAAGATTAGTCGCCCACTAAAAAAAGATACCTTCTGTCCGCAGGACATTATGTTCTCAGAGGCGAATCATGACGGGGTGTAAAACAACATGAAGAGCATGATCTTTTCCATAATCCTGAAAAAACTAAAGGATGCTCTTACCGATCTGCTTCCCATTGTACTGGTCATCGCTTTTTTTCAGATTGTGGTCATACAACAGCCCTTACCGCAAATGGGAGAAGTCCTTTTTGGTGCCCTTCTCGTAGTGGTGGGTCTTAGTCTTTTTATTCAGGGGCTGGAAATGAGTCTGTTTCCCATTGGTGAAGCCATGGCTCAGGCACTGGCGAGAAAAGGAAGTCTGTTCTGGCTTCTCTCTTTTGCTTTTGCCCTTGGCTTTTCAACCACCGTTGCAGAACCTGCCCTTATTGTTGTGGCTGCCAAAGCCGCAGATATTGCAGGCCAGGGCGGACTGATTGACCCAAGCGAGGAGTCCCTTAAACAATATGCATTTGGACTCCGTATGTCTGTTGCATTTTCCGTAGGACTTGCCATTTTGATCGGAGTAATACGAATCCTTCGTGGCTGGCCTATTCATTATATGATCATTGGCGGTTACGGGCTTGTTATGGCAATGACCACTATTGCACCACAAGAGATTATTGGTATAGCTTATGACGCTGGTGGTGTCACCACATCCACCATCACAGTTCCGCTTGTTGCCGCATTGGGAGTGGGGCTTGCCTCAACAATTCGGGGACGAAGCCCTTTAGTTGATGGTTTTGGTCTTATTGCTTTTGCTTCTCTTATGCCCATGATTTTTGTAATGGGCTACGGGCTTTTTATTTTCAGATAAAAAAAACTAACAGATCCTATGGAATTCATAAAAGACTTCATTGAAATACTCCTTGCAACCTGTAGAGACGTACTGCCCATCGTCATTCTTATTGCTGTGTTTCAACTTCTTGTTCTGCGGCAGAAAATCCCTGATTTGCCTCGTCTTATCGTTGGCAGTATTTGTGTTGTTCTTGGTCTTGCACTCTTTCTTGCCGGGCTGGAAAAGGCACTGTTTCCTTTGGGAACGATTATGGCAACCCAGCTGTCTGATCCTGCTTTTATTTATGGTACAGATGCAGTTATCACCCATATCGACTGGAAGGCTTATGGATGGGTCTATTTATACGCAGCCATGATCGGCTTTGCTGCCGCCATTGCCGAACCGTCGCTCATTGCAGTGGCATATAAGGCAAATGAAGTATCAGCAGGAACTATTTCCACCTGGGGATTACGAATCACTGTGGCCACTGGAGTTGCTGTTGGACTCAGCCTTGGAACCTATCGGATAGTAAGTGGTACACCTCTATATCTGTATATTCTTGCAGGATATTTGATTGTTATTGTACAAACTTTTTTTGCCCCTAAATCGATTATTGCACTTGCCTATGATTCGGGCGGAGTCACCACTTCAACTGTCACCGTGCCGCTTGTAGCAGCGCTTGGTCTTGGGCTGGCCAGCACAGTGCCGGGACGAAATCCTGCTCTTGATGGGTTTGGGCTTATTGCTTTTGCCTGTCTTTTTCCAATCATTGCAGTAATGGGCTATGCACAACTGATGGACTGGAAAACAAAACGTAGTAGAAAAAATAATGGAGTAACCTAATGCGCTTTAAACTTATTTTATCCTCAGTAAAACCGGATATCACAGATAAAGTTGTGGATGCGGTAAAGCTGGCCGGAGCCACCGGTGCAACAATTATCCCGGCAAGAGGAACTGGTATCCGTGAAGCAAAAAGTTTTTTTGGTCTTTCACTCGAAGCACAGACTGATATTATCATGCTGCTTATTGAAGAACATCGTGTTGCCAAAATTCTTGCTGTAATAAAAGAAACCGGGGAATTTCATAAGCCCGGAACTGGAATTGCATTTGTACTTCCAGTGGAACATGTGATAGGATTGGAAAGCCAAATGGAACAATTAAAAGAAGGCCTTCGGGAAAGTTACTTTTAACGGTTCTTAATTGTCTATTTATGGAGAGACGTATGTCACCTGATGAAAAGTCAATAATACGAGCAAAAGACGTAATGCAGAAAAGAATTGTTTCCATTGATGGTATGGCAACAGCTCAGGAAGCTGCAGCTCTAATGCGGACTGAAAAAAAAAGATGTCTTCTTGTTAAAAAACGGAATGCTGATGATGCCTGGGGAATAGTGGTGATACAGGATCTTATAAAAGGGGTGCTCGTTGCCGGACGTTCTCCTGCTGAAGTAAATATTTATGAAATTATGACAAAACCTGCTATCACCGTGCCTGCGGATATGGATATTCGCTATGTTGCCCGTCTGCTTTATCATGCTGGTCTTCAAAGGGCACCGGTTGAAGAAAAAGGTGAACTTGTCGGTTTGATTTCTCTCTCTTCACTGATTCTTGAGAATGAGCTTTTCTAGGTTTTTCAAGGCATGGTTCTGGATACCCTTTCAGGTCGCAGTCCTCTTTATCGGATACAGAAGGAACGTACACTAAATAACTTGAACATCTTACTTGCCCTTTGTTCCGCCACCTGTACTTGAAAAAACGTTACATACTGGTAGTATGCAAAGTTTTTTCAAGTATAGGTGACGAAAAAATTGCGGCGTAATATGTTCAAGTTATTTAGCTCCCGTTCCTAAGACCTTCTGCCCGCAGGGCATCATGTTCATCCCAACGGCTTTTCAGTATATTGGTGAATGGAAAGAGAATAAAATGGTTAAACTGTATCCTAAACAGATTTGGATTTATCTTGAATTTCTCTCTGGGAGCATGTAAATAGATCAGTTCCGAGTATGATACATTATATAAGAACGTCTCTATTCCAAGTTTTCGGGAAGGGACGTTTTTTTGTTATAGGAAAAAATATGATTACTGCAAATGATGTTGCTCTTTCCTACGGGAAAAGAGTTATTTTTCAGGATGTGAATATAAAATTCACCCCTGGTAACTGTTATGGGCTTATCGGTGCCAATGGTGCCGGAAAAACAACATTCCTGAAGATTCTAGCCGGTGACTTTGAACCGGATCGGGGGAGTGTTTCCATTGGTAGCAGAGAGCGTCTTGCAGTTCTCAGACAGGATCAGTTTGCCTTTGATGATGTAACGGTGCTTGATACTGTAATCATGGGTCATAAACGTCTCTACGAATTACTGGCCGAACGTGAAGCACTATACGCAAAAGCGGATTTCACTGGGGAAGACGGAATTCGCAGTGGAGAACTTGAAGCTGAAGTTGATGAGTTAAATGGCTATGAAGCTGAATCCGATGCTGCAGTTTTACTTAGCGGGCTTGGTATCACAGAAAAGCTTATCCATAAAAAGATGCAAGAACTGGAAGGTGGTGAAAAGGTACGAGTGTTGCTTGCTCAGGCCCTTTTCGGAAACCCTGATATTCTTCTGCTTGATGAGCCGACAAATAATCTTGATATCGACTCCATCGCCTGGCTGGAAAACTTTCTGGACAGGTTTCAAAATACAGTCATTATCGTTTCCCATGATCGTCACTTTCTTAACCAGGTGTGTACCCATGTGGCAGATATTGATTTTGGGAAAATCACCACTTATGTCGGTAACTACGATTTCTGGTATCAGGCCAGCCAATTGGTACTGCAGCAGAAACAGAATGAGAATAAGAAGGCAACAGCAAAAGCAAAGGAACTGAAAGATTTTATTCTGCGTTTTTCCTCCAATGCTTCTAAAGCCAAGCAGGCAACATCGAGAAAGAAACTGCTGGATAAATTAACCCTTGAAGAGATGCCGACCTCATCCAGAAAATACCCATTTATCTCTTTTAAAGCGGGCAGACCCTGTGGTGATATAATCTTGGAAATTAAAGGTCTCAGCAAAACGGTTGATGGAGTTGTTCTTTTTAAAGACATTGACATTACAGTGAATAAAGGCGAAAAAATTGCTTTTGTCGGCAGTAATAGTCTTGCTAAAACCACACTTTTCCAGATCCTTACCGGCGAACTTGAACCAGACAGCGGCAGCTTTCGCTGGGGGGTTACCATAAATTACTCCTATTTTGCCAAGGAAAACAGTTCTTTTTTTAATAAAGATGTCACGTTGGTGGAATGGCTTGGCGAGTATACACCAATTACGGAGGGCGAGACCTTTGCCCGGGGATTTTTAGGGAAGATGCTTTTTTCCGGTGAAGAGGCTTTAAAGAAGACCGGCGTTCTTTCCGGTGGTGAAAAAGTCCGTTGTCTGCTGGCAAAAATGATGCTTTCGGATGCCAATTGTCTTGTTATGGATGAACCCACCAATCATCTGGATCTGGAGTCGATCACTGCTTTGAATAATGGGCTTATTGCTTTCCCGGAAGTGCTATTGTTTTCATCCCACGACCATCAGTTTGTTGATACCATCGCCAGTAGGATCATTGAATTATTACCAGGTGGTGTGATTGATAAGATGATGCCTTTTCAGGATTACCTGGAAGATGAAGGCGTGGCTACGTTGCGGGATACGTTTTCATGAAGGGGAGAACTGTTGTCTTTTTAGTCCCCCAATTGATTGACGATGTTCCTTGCGCAACATAATATAGCCAATGTTTTCAACAGTCCGTGATCTATTTTTAATAGAAATCTTCTTCAACCTTTTAACAATCTCCTCGTGTAAGTAATAATTCCTATTGACAGAAAGTCATTGTTGTCCTATCTTACTTAAGAATAGATCTTACAGATAGGAATGGATAAATGGAAATCGAACAACTTAGCACACAACATCTTAATCAGCTCAGGCAACTCTGCAATGAAGCCGGTATTAAGCTGACACACCAGCGGCTGGAGATTTTCAGAGAACTAATGTCTGTCAATGATCATCCATCTGCTGAGCTAATTCATAAAAGGCTTCACAAAAAACACCCTACCATTGCCATTGACACTATTTATCGAACCCTGTCCACATTTGACGAATTGGGTCTGGTCAAAAAATTGTACATCATGAATGAACGGACTCTATTTGATACAAACGTGACTACTCACCATCATTTTATTTGTACTCACTGTAAAAAGGTAAAAGATATTTACTGGTCTGATTTCGACAACTCAACACTCCCTGAAATGGTGGACGGTATGGGTAAGATAGAATCCAGGCACCTTGAAATCCATGGTGTTTGTAACGACTGTCTACATAAGAGTGAAGAATAACCGCTGTTATATTGAAAACTTTTCTTTGGCTTCCAATAAGAACGTTTCTTACAAAAGATAACAACTTAACGTAATACTCCTAAAAATGGGAATAATGCTCTGCAAAACATAACACCTAACTGTAAAGGAGAAACAACATGTCAGAAAAAAAGAAATTAACCAACAACGCCGGTGCCCCAATAAGTGATAACCAAAATGTATTAACTGCCGGTGCACGTGGACCAATGCTACTACAGGATGTATGGTATCTTGAGAAGCTTGCCCATTTCGATAGAGAAGTCATCCCGGAACGACGTATGCACGCAAAAGGGTCCGGAGCATACGGAACATTTACTGTTACACATGATATTACTCAGTATACCAAAGCAAATATATTTTCAGAGATTGGTAAAAAAACAGATTTATTTTCCAGATTTTCCACTGTGGCCGGGGAGCGGGGAGCAGCTGATGCAGAACGTGATATCCGTGGTTTTGCATTAAAGTTTTACACCGATGAAGGTAATTGGGATCTGGTTGGCAATAATACACCGGTATTTTTCCTTCGTGATCCCTTAAAATTTCCAGACCTTAACCATGCTGTAAAAAGGGATCCGAGAACCAATATGCGCAGCTCCAAAAACAACTGGGATTTCTGGACCTCATTACCAGAAGCTCTGCACCAGGTAACTATCACCATGAGTGAACGTGGTATTCCTGTCAGCTACCGGCATATGCATGGTTTTGGCAGCCATACTTTCAGCCTGATTAATGCACAAAATGAGCGATTCTGGGTCAAATTCCATTTTCACACACAACAGGGAATCAAAAATTTGACCGACGCAGAGGCTGAGGCAGTTGTGGGAAAATGCAGGGAAAGCCACCAGGAAGACCTCTATCAAAGTATCGAAAAAGGAGATTTTCCACGTTGGACCATGTATATTCAGGTGATGCCGGAAAAAGAAGCTGCAAACTGCCCCTACAACCCATTTGATCTGACCAAGGTCTGGTACCATAAAGACTATCCGCTCATTGAAGTTGGTGTATTGGAATTAAACCGCAATCCGGAGAACTATTTTGCAGAAGTTGAACAATCTGCTTTTAATCCTGCCAGTGTTGTACCGGGAATAAGTTTTTCTCCAGACAAAATGCTGCAGGGTAGACTTTTTTCCTATGGTGATGCACAACGTTATCGCCTTGGAGTAAACCATCAGCAAATACCAGTCAATGCTCCGCGTTGCCCTTTCCATAATTATCATCGGGATGGAGCCATGCGAGTGGACGGCAACCACGGCAGTACCATCGGATATGAACCGAACAGTTCTGGCGAATGGCAGGAACAAGCAGATTTTAACGAACCACCGCTCAGTCTCGAAGGTGCAGCGGATCATTGGAACCACAGGGAAGATACTGATTATTTCAGCCAGCCTGGAAAACTCTTTCAGCTCATGAACACTGAACAGCAACAGGCATTATTTGACAACACAGCCAGAGCCATGGGCGATGCTCCGAAAGAGATTAAAATGCGTCATATCGGGAATTGTCTCAAAGCTGACCCTGCATATGGAGAAGGAGTGGCAAAAGCACTGGGAATGGAATTGAATCAGGCCCAATAAAAATCATAAAATTTACGGTAACAAGTTGTAATAGTGTCCATATTACTCTCAACCATTACATTTATCACAAGTGAGGATTATACAATGGCGTCATTAAAAAACACCCAAACTGAAAAAAACATTTTAACTGCTTTTTGCGGTGAATCTCAAGCTCGCAACCGTTACACATACTTTGCATCCAAAGCAAAAACAGATGGTTACGTTCATATTTCCCATATCTTTGAGGAAACAGCAAACCAGGAAAAAGAGCATGCAAAACGGCTTTTCAAGCTGCTGGAAGGAGGAGAAGTAGAGATATCCGGTGTCTTCCCTGCCGGTGAAATTGCAAGCACCCTTAAAAATCTGGAAGAATCAGCAGGGGGTGAACATTATGAACACACCATTATGTATCCAAACTTTGCCGAAACTGCTCGTGAAGAAGGATTTGATGATATCGCAATAATATTTGAAGCCATTGCTGTTGCCGAGAAACAACATGAAAAACGCTACCTGGATCTAATGAACAATATTAAAGCCAGTCGTGTCTTTAAGCGTGATGAAGCAGTAAGCTGGAGATGCCGTAACTGCGGCTATCTCCACACAGGAAAAGATGCTCCAGAGCTGTGCCCGGCCTGCGCCCATTCACAAGCTCATTTTGAGCTTCTTGGAGAAAACTGGTAAATTAACAATACATCAATAAATATATATTCAGCGAGGATTAAGAGTATGAAGAAATGGGAATGTTCAGTTTGCGGTTATATCCATGAAGGTGATGAAGCTCCCCAAGAATGCCCGACCTGTGGAGTGGGAAAAGATAAGTTTTTTGAAATTGAAGTATCAACAGCCCCCATTAACCAGGAAGCCAAGGGGAGTAAGGCTCAAATGGTGACGGACAAAGGGGATACTGCCATAACTGAACACTCTCAAACTCAGCTCACTATGCTGGATAAAGTAACAGACCTTGTCCTTAAAAACCATCTGCACCCCATCAGTGTACATACCCCGAATGGAATCGTTCCTGTGGCCGTTGTTTTCCTTGTTCTGGCCCTGTTATCCAATTCTCAAGGTCTTGGTAACGCAGCCTTTTACAATTTGATTGCTGTATCTCTCAGTATGCCCTTGGTGATATTCTCCGGTTACCTATCCTGGAAAAAAAAGTATAACGGGGCGAAAACTTCTGTGTTCAAAATAAAAATTGCTGCCAGTTGTGTTGCAACTATCATTCTTTTGGGTCTTATTGTCTGTAAAATAAGACAGCCTGATATACTCACTAATGCCTCATTGGATCGTTGGATATTCCTTTTTTGGTCACTGATCTTGCTTGCGGCAGTTGGTCTTGCCGGGCACTTAGGCGGAAAGCTTGTCTTTGCAAAAAAAAGTAGTTGAAAAGTAATTTATGCATGACACACAACCTGTAATAGTCAGGAATTTACAATACCAAAGTAAGGAACGTACCACGGAGTCTGCGCTTACCTACTTGCCCTTTGTTCCGCAACCTGTACTTGAAAAAACCGTTACATACTGGTACGATGCAAAGTACTTTTCAAGTACAGGTGACGGGAAAATTTCGGTGTAATGTGTTTAAGTTATTTAGTTCCCGCTCCTAAGAAAGTATTGCTTCAATAAATAAAAAAAAATTATAGGCTCCTCGCTGTTTCAAGTGGATAAGCCAAAATTGAATTTCCAGAAGTTCTTTGTGTACTTCTGTTTCCGCATCAGCAAAACTATTCAACTTTTCCCAGATGGCAATAAAGTTGATACTTGTACCTTTCTTTTTCGTATGGATTTTACTGCCAACCGAGCAAACTCCCGCCAACTGGTCACCAACGCAATCATTTCAACTAACGTAATCAATATGTTCATGAATATGAAGAACATGATGCCCTGCGGGCAGAAGTGATCAGTTGTCAGTAACTGAAAACTGACGACCCATATAGGAAC
Organism: Desulfocapsa sp.; assembly: GCA_022712975.1. Taxonomy (GTDB): domain Bacteria; phylum Desulfobacterota; class Desulfobulbia; order Desulfobulbales; family Desulfocapsaceae; genus Desulfocapsa. Next base: position 8,228 of record JAFLJO010000160.1, on the reverse strand, counting down.
AATTCCCACAGAGATTTTCACTTTCCGATACATTAAATTAACACAGCCCCCCTCAACACATAAAATTAAAAAACATTTATAATGTGATAACGTTATAGGGAAATTAAAGAAATTTTATTTATTTCAAATACTTTCCATACCACTTTTTTAAAATAGTTGACATATGAACACCAATTAACTAGTATTTTCGTTCGTGTAAATAAAAATCAACTAACATTATTAAGGAGGAATCTTCCAGTGACCGAAAATGACAACAATAAAAAAGATATTGAAAAGCCACCTTTTATTGACATACATGATCCTGATTCACTTGATCCCGAACAGTTAATTGTACAAAAATTATCTGTCTTCAAGAGAGGCTTAATGCTGTTGTCAGCACTTGCTGTCGGAGTAATCGTTTACTCTCTGCCAACTCCTGATGCCCTGCCCCAAACTGGGCACCTTTACCTTGCCTTGCTAGCAGGGCTTTTAATTTTGTTTCTTACAGAACCGGTACCTTTGCCACTGGTAATGGTCATATCGGGTATGGGAATGATATTACTTGGAATCGGCGACGCGAAAGATGTGTGGGCTGGTTATGCTAATCCAGTAGTATTTTTTATTTTGGGTTGCCTGATGCTTGCCATCATTGCTGAGAAAGTTGGTTTAACCGACCGATTAGGACGATATATCTTAGGATTTGCCGGAACTAATGTGGTAAAATTCTCTTTTGTTTCTTGCATGGGATTAGGCATAGCTTCATCAATTATGCACGACATTGCAGCCTGTGCCGCCGGAATTATGATGATGTTACCGTTAATGAAAGCAGCGGGTATTCACCCTGGTAGTCGCAATGGTTTATTTTTGATGATTTCCTTGCCATTTTGCTGTTCCGCCGGTGGTATGGGGACATTGGTTGGAGGTGGTCGGAATATGGTATCAGCCCAGTTCCTGGAAGAAATCACTAATGGAGAATATACAATAGGATTTGTAGAGTGGATGATTTATGCTTTTCCGGGAGCAGTGCTATCTATTCCCTTCATATGGTTAGCAGTTTACTTCGTATTCCGCCCGGATCGAAAACTACATTTTAGAGCATTGACGGAAGAAGAAAAAGGTAAAAAACCCTTTAGTGGTGATGAAATAAAAACGTTACTTTTAGTTGGTATTGTATTTTTGGCTTTCTTCACCAAAGCATTGCATGGAATTTCTTCACCAGTAGTTGTATTGATTGCCATGACAACTGCGGTATTCATAGGGTTAATATGTTGGAAGGAACTACACCAAAAAACAGAGTGGGCAATTTGTTTCCTGGTGTTTGGTGGTGGTATTTCCTTAGGTATGCACATGGGAAGCTCCGGTGCAGCTGACTTTTTGGCCGCTACATTTTTCCCGTTCTTTGAAGGTAGAGGTTGGTTGATATTAGTCATTTCCATCGGTATTTTTGCATCATTGATGACGAATTTGATGGCGAACGTGGCAGCATCAGCTTTAATTTTACCGATTGCTATTCCCTTGGCTATAATGGAAGGTGTAGACCCGACCATTATTGCTATGGTTTTAGGCATGTGGACATCTTTTGCGTATTTACTGATTATAGGTTGTCCGCCCAACGTGGTATCATACTCCTTTGGATATTTCAAGCCTCTTGACTTGACTAAGGCAGGAATGGTCGCAATGCCTGTAGGATGGGTAATAATGACCGTTATTGCTGTTAGTTGGTGGAAAATTATTGGTTTAGTATAAGTAGTACAATAGTATAATTACAGATGTCCCCCCTTATGGCTTGATACTGTTTTTAGCAGGATACCCATTTTGTTTGGGTTATAAACCAAATTTCAGTATCAGGCCATGCAGGGACATCTATAGCCCCCTCCCCCACCCATACGTTTTGCTAAGGTTGCTGGCAATCTTCAATTCTACCGCGCCGAACCTACTTGCCCCTTCAATCTTTCGTAAATACAGCGACATACACAGATACGACAAGTTCAATTAAGTAATACTGGGTAAAGAGAAAAGCAAAAACTCGTCTTCCGCAGAACCGTAAGTACGGGTTCGTACACGACTTCCTAATGTAATTTTTATCCTTGGTGACGTGGCAACCAATCTCTTTCATCAACGAACAGGTTCCGTTCCCTCAGTTTGCCTTTCATTGCGAGTTGCTTCTTCATCGTCCTCATTTCCTTTGTACAAGCAGAAAATATACCCCCCTCCCTTTAAGAAAAAAAATCTGGTTCTTGTAAGATTCGAGTGGATAACATGATGTCCTGCTGGCAGAAGGTGTGCAGAGTTCGCTAACTGATACCCCACATAGGTTTTAATTTCGATACATTAAAATAATCTGTATCAAAGTCAGGAGCGACTATGCGGATATGACCCAGACCTTCTTTCAGCCCGGATTTCTGAGGTGCGACAGGTGGAGGCGTGAGAACAGCCATCCAGGTTATTATTTTGCAATTTTGAGTAGTGGCACACTAACATTCGACTCAATCGAACCAATGTGTTTGAATTATCCAATTGATTCGCTTGTATTTGTGCTAATCTTTTCTTGTTAAAACAGGCAAGATTGTTTCCATGTCCACCTGTCTGCAAAGTATTGTGAACACATATTGTTCAAGCATCAGAAAAGTAAAGCTTCTGTGGGAATTGCTCTTACGTAAGTTACCGAATGCCTAATACCTTATACCTCCTGCCCTCTGGGCATCATATTCACACATGGAAAGACAGAATCAGACAGTGGAACAATAAATGAAATTATTAAAAGAATACAAAAATTATGGCATCGTAGTGATGCGGATTTTCCGATGGGACCTGCAACTCCATTTTTTCTGGGGTTTTTCCCTGACCCTCCTGGGAGTGTACTGGCAGCCATTGTATTCTGCTGGTGTCGTGGTCACTCTGGTAAAGGAAGCTCTTGATCTATGGAGTAAAGGGCTTTGGAGTTGGGATGATGTCTGGCTAGGGATTGCCGGTTCCGGGGCGGCAGTGCTGTTCCTTTTTTCAGTGAACCTTATCTGAAAGATACAATGCGGTCAAAGCTGTTGACATTAGCGGCTAGGCTGGCAGGAATATGGCTGTTGAAACAGTACAGTTTTCAGATAGTAGAAGCAGAGTAACTCTTGCACAAGGCAACCATGCACAGCGACTGTAAAGACTCGCGAGCCTGATCGGTTCTATGTATTTATGAAACCGGACGGCAAAAGAATCCTTGTTGCAAAAAATCTTAATTTGCTGTTTTGTTATTTTAATGTATCGGAAAATCAAAGTTTCTGTGGGAGTTGTTCCTATGTTGCTTGCCGAAAACCGCATACCGAATACCTTCTGCCCGCAGGGCATCATGTTCCTTGGTAGCACTCAAGGGGGGCACTAAAAAGAGTATCGGTTTACTGTTCAGTTTTTTGGGCTGAATAGGAAATAGTCGTCAAACTTTACCCATGTGTCTTTTTAGAAGAAGTGACTATTTCCCCGGACGAAATAAACTTGGTGGTAATTTTCAATGCACCAGGAATATTATATGTAACGGAAAATCAAAATCTCTGTGGCCATTTTTCATATGCAAGCTGTCAGTTATGTAGTGACCGAACACTAATAGCTGATAGCTTCATTCCGCAGGGCATCATGTGCAAAAAAACTTTATAAAAGGTAAAAACAACCACAGGGAGAAACAACTATGTCACGAAAAATGGTCACCATTGACGGCAATCAGGCCTGCACCCATGTAGCCTACAGCACCAGCGAAATCATCACCATCTACCCCATTACTCCGTCCACCTCCATTGCCGCCGAGTCAGACGCAAAATACAGTGCCGGCCAGAAAAACATCTGGGGTTCTGTGCCTGTGGTCACTCAGATGCAGTCAGAGGCAGGAGTTGGAGGAGCTTTGCACGGTTCCCTGACCACCGGCGCCCTCTGCACAACTTTTTCAGCCTCCCAGGGGTTGCTGCTGCTGATACCAAACATGAACAAAATTGCCGGTGAACTTACCCCCACCGTCTTTCATATCACCGCCCGTTCCCTTGCCTATCAGGCTCTGTCTATCTTCGGTGATCACAGTGATATCATGGCAGCCCGTCAGACTGGCTGGGCCATGCTGGGTTCACAGAATGTACAGGAAGTTCAGGATATGGCATTGATCGCCACCCAGGCCACCCTCAAATCCCGTATCCCCTTCATGCATTTCTTCGATGGTTTTCGTACTTCAAGCGAGATCCAGAAGATTGAGCAGCTCAGTGAAGATGATATGCTGACTATGATTGACGATGATCTGATCATCGAACACCGCCTGCGCGGTCTCTCCCCAGATCGCCCAATGATGCGTGGAACAGCCCAAAACCCTGATGTCTACTTCACCGGACGGGAGACCATCAATAAGTATTACAAGGCCGTACCTGGTATTGTGCAGGAGACCATGGATAAGTTTGCAGATCTCACCGGTCGCAGTTATCACCTCTTTGATTATGTTGGTGCAGCCGATGCCGGGGATGTTGTTATTATTATGGCTTCCGGTGCCGAGACGGTGGCTGCCACTGTGGAGCATCTGATTGGACAGGGAAAAAAGGTCGGCATGGTGATTATCCGTCTCTACCGCCCCTTTGACTCTGCTGCCATGATTGCAGCACTCCCAGACACTGTAAAACGAATTACAGTTCTTGATCGCAGTAAGGATCCGGGAGCAAACGGCGAGCCTCTGTATCAGGATGTGCGCACTGCCGTTGGTGAAGCGCAGGACAGTGGTGTCCTAGCTCCTGCGCCTGTTGTGCTGGGCGGTCGCTACGGACTTGGTTCTGCCGAATTCACCCCTGCCATGGTGAAGGCTGTTTTTGATAATATGGAAGCTGCTGCGAGTAAAAATCGTTTCTGTGTTGGCCCAAACGATGATGTTGCTCTTACCAGTCTTGATTATGATCCCGATTTTGATATCGAAGGTGAAGGCGTGTTCCGGGCCATGTTCTTCGGGCTCGGTGCCGACGGGACAGTGGGTGCAAACAAGAACACCATCAAAATCATCGGTACAGAAACAGACAATTCAGCCCAGGGCTATTTTGTATATGACTCCAAAAAGTCAGGCTCCATCACCACCAGTCATCTCCGTTTTGGTAAAGAGAAGATTCTCGCTCCCTATCTCATCAACAAGGCCAATTTTGTGGCCTGCCATAAATTCACCTTTCTCAATCAGTACGACATGCTGGAAAACCTTGTGGAAGGCGGCACCTTCCTGCTCACCACCAATTTCAGCAAAGATGAGGTGTGGGATCATATGCCGGCCAGAGTTCAGCAGGATATTATCTCCAAAAAAGTCAAATTCTACGTGATTGACGCTCTAAGTCTGGCCACCGCCATTGGCCTTGGCGCCCGAATTAACATGATCATGCAGACTGCCTTTTTCCTGATTTCCGAAATTATCACCAAAGAGGAGGCCATTCAGTCCATCAAGGCAGCCATCAAAAAGACATACGGCAAGAAGGGTGACAAGGTGGTGAACATGAACTATGACGCAGTGGATGCGGCGGTCAATAATATTGCTCAGGTGACAGTAGAGAGCACTGTTTCAGGCCACGAAATCCCTGCCACAGTTCCTGACCATGCCCCTGATTTTGTAAAAGAGGTTACAGCAAAAATGATCGAAGGCAAGGGGAACACCATTAAAGTCTCCCAGATGCCTGCCGACGGAACCTGGCCCACAGGCACCACCCAATACGAAAAACGAAACGTTGCTGTACAGGTTCCCCAGTGGAGTGCGGAAAACTGTATTCAGTGCGGCCGATGTTCCCTGGTCTGTCCCCATGCCTCCATCCGTATGAAGATTGTGAACGAGGATAGTCTGGCAGGTGCTCCAGCCACCTTGCAGAGCGCAGATGCCGTGGGGAAACAGTTCAAGGGACGGAAATTTGTTATCTCAGTCTCCACTGAGGATTGTAACGGCTGCAGTCACTGTTTTTCAGTCTGTCCTGCACGCAAAAAAGATACCGATGGCAAGAAGACCGAAGAACGCGCCCTTGCCATGCACGACAATGTTGAGGAAATTCGCCTTCGTGAATCTAAGAATTATGCCTTCTTTCTCACCCTGCCGGAACTTGATTGTAGCGAGCTTGCGCCAGCCACCATCAAAGGTAGCCAGTTGCTTCGTCCTCTTTTTGAGTATTCTGGAGCCTGTCTTGGTTGCGGTGAGACACCATACATAAAACTTGCCACCCAGCTCTTTGGTGACAGGATGATGATTGCAAATGCTACAGGATGTTCTTCTATTTACGGCGGCAATCTTCCCACTACTCCCTATTGCAAACGGGATGACGGTCGCGGCCCCAGCTGGTCAAACTCCCTGTTTGAGGATGCTGCCGAATTTGGTCTTGGTATGCGCCAAACCGTGAACAAGATGGCGGGTCAGGCTGCCGAGCTTCTTGCGGGTGCGGTTACTGCCGGGCTGGTGAGACAATCCGACATGGATGAACTGCTTAATGCTCCCCAGACCACTCAGGTGGAAATCGCGACCCAACGGGATCGGGTAGCGGCTCTCAAGGAAAAACTGGCTGGCAATAATTTTTCCAAAGCCCGTCATCTTGTTCATGTTGCAGACAACCTGGTGAAACGTTCGGTATGGATCTTCGGTGGTGACGGCTGGGCCTATGATATCGGCTATGGCGGCCTTGATCATGTCCTGGCTTCAGGCGAGAATATCAATGTCCTGATCTTGGATACCGAGGTGTATTCCAATACCGGCGGCCAGATGTCCAAATCCACCCCACGGGCAGCAACAGCTCAGTTTGCAACAGGCGGTAAACGTATGCCCAAGAAGGATATTGGTATGATCTTTGCCACCTACGGCAATGTATTCGTGGCAAAAGTGTCCATGGGTGCCAACCCGGCTCAGGTGGTCAAGGCATTTAACGAGGCCGAGGCCTATGACGGCCCATCCCTTATCATTGCCTACTCTCACTGTATTAGCCACGGGTTCAATTTGGCCCAAGGCCTGGAACAGCAGAAAAAGGCGACTGACTGCGGTCACTGGCCGCTCTATCGCTACAATCCAATGCTTGAGGATGAGGGAAAGAACCCTCTGGTTATTGATTCCAAAGCTCCGGCATCAAAATTTGCCGATTACGCCATGAACGAGAACCGCTATCGAGCCTTGAAAATCACCAATCCAGGCATGTTTGACGAGTTGATGGCCAAGGCTCAAAAAGATGTGGATAAGGGCTGGAAGTTTCTGGACGGACGCCGCAAGGCATTAGAGCCTGAAGCATAGAAAGCAGGGTAGGAGGTGTTCGGTATTCGGTTTATCGGTTTATCGCTGGTTCAATCTTGAAGATTGAACCAGCGACCTCAGGCTGGAGTGGAAATCATACTCACTCTACTTTCCTTAATCTCCTATGCAAAAAGCTGGTGCCTGGCTGCGGTCGATATGGCCACAACAGCCGGATGTGTTAATATTCTCTCGATGGAAATAGCGTAAAATCGATACATCACCTCTTCCGTTCGTCCCACGACAGACACCTGATACTGACGACGGATCTCACCTTCAATAACCGTTGGTGCCATGAAGACGCCATCGCCGCGTTGACCAAAGGCTTTCAGCAGTGCTGCATCATCGAACTCGCCAACAATTACAGGAGTGATCCTGCGGGATTCCAGCCACAAATCCAATTCACTCCTCAGGGTGGTTGACTGTAGCGGCATCAGCATGGGAACTCCGCCCAGTGAATCTGGAAAGTCCTGCTTCAGAGGACCTGCCAATTCATCCACAACAAAAAAAGTCATCCCGCACTCACCAAGCGTATGGTTATAGGCTTTAACACTCAACCCCGATCCCATGGGTGAGTCACTGAGTACGATATCAAGTTCATGAAGTGCCAGTTCTGCCAGCAAAGCCTCCTTTTTATTTTCATGACAGACAACACGGATCTGCTCCGGCAATTTGAACACTGGATCTAAAAGATCACGTACAATTATCTTGGGTAGAGCATCCACCACCCCGACCCGCAATGGTATCCGTCCTGATTTAGGATGGCCGTGAACCGTTTCCATCAACTCTTTACCGAGGGAAAATATCTCATCGGCATACTGAAAGACCAGCTGTCCCATCTCGGTAGGTTCTATATTACGGCCAACACGTTGGAAGAGTTTTACTTTGAGCGCGTCCTCAAGAGAACTGATCTGGGAACTGACGGTGGAGGGAACCAGATTGAGCCGCTTTCCTGCGGCAGTAATGCCTCCCTCACGAATAACCGTCCAGAAATAATAGAGATGATGGT
>JAFLJO010000053.1 GCA_022712975.1 Desulfocapsa sp. | reverse complement strand
AAAAATAAAGATTAATTGTCGTAAGAGGCAAAAATAAGCAAGGGGCGACTCGACTTTTTCCCCCTCTGGGGGCAAAAGCATCTTCATCCCCCTCTGGGGGTTATTGGAAAACCGGGCCCTCTGGGCTCGGTTTTTTATTTGAGCCATGGTTGTGTCATTAAGAGAAGTTAGAAATATAAGGAGCGTGGCTTCGCCGGAATCTCCTTCTCGCAGTGTTTACAGAAAATTACTTAACAGTTTTTGCCTTTTCAAGAATAGCCACATATTTATAGCCGGCTCCAAAATCTTTATTGGCAGCAAGGACACCTTCCATGGTGATCACAGTATTAGTTTTTATCTGCTCAGCTGTGGTTACAACAAGATTGTGGGTACCAGCCTCAGGATCACCGGTACCATCCTGAAGGTGAACCCAGTTGCGTCCCATGATAGAAGGGCTGTATTTAACAACTTTCCCTTGGATACGAATTGTCTTTCCATTCAGGGCTTCTGCTTGTGCAAAGATTTCACTTACTCTGTAAGCATTGTCACCCGCTGCTTTGTCCACTGATATTCCAGAAAAAGGGGTCATGGCACCAAGGCTTCCTCCAGATCCTGCTGCTGGTTCAATGCTGGCAGCAGAGGCACCGCCTTCTGCCTGAACTGCGCTGGCAAAAGAATCATCTTTATCTGCGACGACTTTTTGTCCGTGGGGGTTTTGCATGCCGCCCATACCCATACCCTTTCCATGTGAAGCAGCACTGCCTCCGTCAATCCCGGAAGAGAAAACAATGGAGTCAAAGGTACGGTTCAGGGTTTTGGAAGCAAAGTTGTTCATGACCATACCGGGTTTATAGGTTACTTCCTGTCCAACTTTTACCTGTGATTGCGGGATAGCAACCCATGACTGTCTATCACCTGTATCAACGTTCATGTAGGTGTAGCCACCCGAATCCATGGTCTCAAGAACGTTACCGGTGATATTCTGTGAAGCACTGGCAAATGTAGCGAGACTGATAAAAAGACAGGTTATGATTCCTTTAAAGAGTGTTTTTTTCATGTGTTAATCCTTTCATGTTAAAAAAATGTATTGTGTACGTTTCTACGTACACAGTTTTTGTATCGGTTGTTCGTCTTCAATTAAAAAGGAGACAAATTCCAGTATGCATTTTGACCAGAGGTCATACGCTTTGTCTGTTAAGTGAATACCATCACTTTGGAAAAAATCGGAATTGGGCTTAACTTTACTGAACATGTCCAGATAACAGGACCCGGTTTGCCTGGTCATAGCCTCGGTTTCTGCATTGATATGCTGAAGCATTTTCTGGGAAACCCAGGGAAGTTGACAGGGCAACAGGCTGTTTGTTATCACTTCAGCACACGGGTAACGGGAAGTGAGCTTGACTATGATTTGACGTAATGAATCCACAAACCTGAAATCTTCAATAATCAGGTTGTTGGTGCCGATCATTACCAAAATAAGATCTGGAGATGAAAGGTCTTTGGTAATTGTTGGGATTCGATTACGGAGTCCTTGTACTGTTTCTCCGGGAACGCCATAGTTGAGAATTTCGAACTGGTGCATTCGTGCCTGCCAGTCGAAATCAGCAATGAGTGAATCACCAAGAAAAAGAAAGTTACTTTGCATCATTAGAAATATCCCTTTCAGGGGGGGGATGATTAAATTATTTTGTATTCTAAGACCGGTGTTGAACGGTAAGCCGGCAATCTTTTCAGTATCCCCCTCCCTTGGGGAGGGGGATACCTTCAGCAGATTCCTTTTGAAGTCTACACTTACCAGATAAGCGTAGACGTCGAAAGAATGTATAAGTATTTTAAAAAAAGCTTTGTAAACAATAAGTCCTCGAAGCAATCTTGACAAGCATACCATAAGGAAAAAGTGATGCCAATCGGCATAATGGGAGTTTGTGATTCTTCATATAAATCATATAACAAATAAAGCCACTGTTTTTGCTTGATCATTTTAATAATGGTAATTAAAGTCAAGTATGTCTGTAGTTGAAGTTGAGGATCTATACTGCCTATTACTGGAAAATTGGTAGAAAACAGCAGAAATTTTACTTGGAAATCGAAAGATTGAACCTACAAAAAGGAGCTTTTTATGGGCATGTTTCAGAAATTAGAGATCGGCGATACTGTTACCCCGGAAATTGATTGGGAGATGACACCGGACATGACTTTTGGAACATTTGAGTCTTGGGGGGGACGCGAACAGATACGTAGCAATGTCAGTGCCAGCGATCGGGTTTACTACTTTTTCATCGACAACTGGGAAGATGAGCCAAAACTTTGCCTTATGGAGCGAGGAGTTAAACACGCAAGGGTGGTTGCTGAAATCAAAATACCCCTGCAGATGCTTAGAGATTGTGTTGAAAACAGGGGAACTTCGTCTGTTTTTGAAAAAAGTTATGCTATCAATGATGAAATTAAAGAGTGGCTGATCAGCAATGTTCTTCAATCGGATGATAGTTCTGCTGTTATTCCCCTGTATGAAGAGCAGAAAGTGGAGGATATGGGCCCCTCTTTACCACTTCTTTCTGAAACGGTTTTTAAAGGCAAAAAGGTTTCCCTGCCCGTAGAACACAGTTTTATCAATGACGATGAGATAGCTGATTTTTTGGAAAAATGGAATTTTTATGATGGTGATCTGAACAGTGATGGAAGTTTTGAGAATTCACTGGTAGATCCGAACGATGGCCGGGTGGTTGTGGATCAGCGAACCGGTCTTATGTGGCAACGTGCAGGTCTTGATATTACTGCGGTACGAAGTATGAAACGCAAGATTGAACAGCTGAACAAAGATGGTTTTGCAGGTTTTCAGGACTGGCGGATGCCAACCATGGAAGAGGCCATGTCACTTATGGATAAAGAAGTGAACAGTAAGGACATTCATCTCAATCTCTGTTTTTCTAAAGAGCAGCCGTTTATTTTTGTTAATGCTCAGCGAAAACCCGGTGGATATTGGTATGTGGATTATAAGCATGGCCGTGCTTTCTGGTCTTCAGGGACTATCCCCGGCGGCTTTGCGAGGCTTTGCCGTACTGTGTAACTGGTGTTTGTAAAAAAAAATTAAAAAGCCCGAAAGAGAACAATCTCTTTCGGGCTTTTTTTGAAAAAAATTTAACAAAATGTATAATTTTTGTGAAGTAAAACCACAATAGCATTCATTCAAGAGAGAGTAGAATAAAAAATGTACATGTATCGGAAAATAAAACCTTCAATACTATTTGCTATCCTTTTTTCTGATATTCTGGTGCAGGGAAAAGTGAAGGGTGTGATCAGAAGTTATGACAGCAGATAAGCTTTGTCCGGTTTTAATTGGAACCAGCGGTTATTCCTATACAGAGTGGGTGGATAGCGGTTTTTATCCTCAGGGCACAAGAACTCCGGGGATGCTTTCTCTCTATGCAGATGTCTTCCCGATTGTTGAATTGAACTATACCTGGTACCAGATGGTTTGCGCGACAGCTATCAGCCGGATGATTGCAAAAGCGCCCAAAAGTTTTCTTTTTGCTGCAAAGCTCACAAGAACACTTACCCACGAGCGGGATCTGAACTGGCAGCAGGAATTGAAACTGTATCGGGAGGGAATCAGGCCTCTGGAAAAGCAGTTGACCGTTATTTTGGTTCAATTGCCGCCTGATTTTATCTGGAGCGTACAAAACCGCTATTATCTGGCACATTTGTTGGACGGTTTACATGGATTTCCTCTAGCTGTTGAATTTCGCCATGTTTCCTGGGCCAGAGATTCTGTATTTAAAGAACTTGAAGAGAGGCGGGTAACACTGGTTACAGTGGATGCTCCAAACATGTCAACACTTTTCCCATGTTTGGATGTGGTCACCAATCCCGATCTTTTCTTTGTTCGTTTTCATGGTCGTAATATACAGGGCTGGCAGTCCGGAAATATACAACAGAAGTTTGATTATTCCTATTCAAGAGAGGAGCTTGATAAGTGGAACCTGCAATATCTGCAATCTCTGCGTTCTCAGGCCAAACAGGGGGTAGTCTTTTTTAATAACCATGTTCGTGCCCAGGCACCAAATAACGGAAAGTTACTGCAGAATCTTTGTAAATATTCGGGTTAGTCATCCATAGCTCAAGTTCTGGACATGATGCCCTGCGGGCAGAAGGCATTCGGTATGCTGTTTTCGGCAAGCAAAATAGGAACAACTCCCACAGAAATTTTAATTCCTGACACATTAAAATAAAAGTAGAACGGCGACAAGGGAACTTAACTTAGGAACGGGAGCTAAATAACTTGAACATATTACGCCGCAATTTTTTCGTCACCTGTACCTGGGAAAACTTTGCATACTACCAGTATGTAACGTTTTTTCAGGTACAGGTGGCGGAAAAAAGGGCAAATAAGATGTTCAAGTTATTTAGTGTACGTTCCTAAAACACCAAACAGGATCAATTAGGCGGCAGACGTCGCAAGTACTGCTGCAAAGATTCCATGTCATCACTACAGGTTCGCACAATCGACTGAATATACTTAATGTTTTTCTTTATACTCTCGAGATACAGATTTCTGTCAACACTGCAACGTTCACGGAAGTGAATTTGCATATATCTTGTAAGATTTCCAAAGACAAGCGATAGGCGGTCAACCACCACATCATGATAAAAAAATGATGTTTGCTGCATAAGCTCCACCGCAGAATCGTAATTTACAACTCCGCCCTCCTGATACTCCTGAAAGAGTGAGGGCAGACGTTCCGGGTAATATCTATCCGCCATCTGGGCAAGAATATCGGCGGATCCTACAGCAAAAGAGGCCAACTTCATTTCGGCAGATGGAAAGGACAGAGAAGCGGGGTCTACGCTGAGATTTGTACACTGAATGATTAGTGAACAATCAGTAATAAAAGGCATGCTGAAGTTCTTTGCAGTTAAATAATCCGCCATGAAAAACATGGATCGTTTTTCATGGCCCACGGTAAAAGTTGCTCCGGTGGCTGCGTTTTCAGAATTTTTAAGCAAAAGCCCGCAGTCATGAAAATAGGCACTATACAGTGCTTTTCGGATGGTCTCTCTTGAGACAGGGCAACCATCACAATAAAGTCCGTGAAACAGTCGCAAGGTTGCAAGCACCACACCATAGGTATGATCCAGAGTATGATATTTAGTGTTGCTCTGTTTGTACTCGGGATGTTCACCACCAAAAATAAGACCAATTTCCTTATGTAAATCAATGAGTGGTGCCCGTTCAAAATCGGGTTCCATCAGCATTAGTACACCAAGGATCTCATCGAGAGGATCATCAGTATAACCGGAATCCAGCATTTTTGTCAGTGAGAGGTTATTCATCAGGGGAGGAGGGGCATAAGGTATTCGGTATTAGGTAACTGACGACTCGCGTGGGAACAATTTCCACTGGGATTTCACTTTCTGATACATGTTCTTAAAGTAGTGTAGTACGTACTTTTGGAGATTACAATGCAGGGTGCAAAAAAAATATATCTTACTCAAAATGGATACATTTTTTGGCGCAATACGCTGCCGCTTCTTCAACCTTATCAGTTATTTCAGCTTCAGAATCAATAAGGAAGGCTTTTTCCGCTTCATCAATTGCAAACACCTCAGGACAAATTTCCATGCAGGATCCGCAACCATTGCACTCGTAAGCATCAATAATTATGGATTTTGTCATTGTTTCCCTTATAGTTCCAAGGCGTCTTTAGTAAAATTTCTGTCAGGTTCCACAGGATATTTCCCATCAAAACATGCCAGACAAAATTCTTCCCTTGAAAGCCCTGTTGCCTCAACTAAACCGTCAATACTCAAATAATGGAGTGAATCCAAACCAAGATCGGCAGCGATTCCATCCACTGAATATTTGGAGGCAATAAGCTGTTCTGACGATGGAAAATCAATCCCGTAATAACAAGCGTGACGAGTTGGCGGGCAACTAACCATCATATGAACCTCCGTGGCCCCGGCTTCCCTTAATGCCTTGACCCTGCTCCGCCCTGTTGTGCCACGAATAATAGAATCTTCAACAATGATCACCCGTTTTCCTTTAAGCAATGATCGAACCGGGTTTAATTTGACCCGTACATTAAAATCACGCATGGATTGTGTGGGCTGAATAAAAGTTCTTCCCACGTAGTGATTTCTGATCATTCCCATTTCAAGAGGAATACCGGATGCTCTGGAAAAGCCGATGGCGGCATAATTTCCTGAATCAGGAAATGGCATAACAAAATCACCTTCCACCTGAGACTCACGAGCCATTATCTCACCCATTCGTTTACGTGATTGATACACATTGATGCCAAAAATGTCAGAATCAGGACGGGCAAAATAAACCTGTTCAAAGATACAAAAACTGGTTTTTCGTTTGGGCCATGGAAAGAGCGAACGGATCTCCTGCTGATTGATGATGAGCACTTCTCCAGGCTCAACATCACGAACATATTCAGCCTCAACCAGGTCCAGGGCACAAGTTTCCGACGCCACAATCCAAGCGCCATTGCTTAACTTTCCAAGACAAAGAGGTCGGAATCCATTGGGATCTCGAACGGCAACAAGAGTATCTTCAGTCATCAACAGGAGCGAATATGCGCCTCTCAGGCAGGAGAATGATTCTACAAGCGCTCTCTCCAAACCCAGATTGGCGGTGCGAGCCAGGAGATGAAGAACCACCTCACTGTCCATGGAAGTCTGAAAGATAGATCCGTTATTTTCAAGATCCTGTCGTAACTCCAGGGAATTAACCAAATTCCCGTTATGCGCCACGGCCAGAGTGCATCCTTTATGGGTAATCAGCAAAGGCTGAGAATTGGTAATATTGGAAGCGCCTGTGGTGGAGTATCGTACATGACCCATGGCCATGGAACCGGGCAGGTCCTGCAGGATATCTTCGGAGAAAATCTCAGGAACAAGCCCCATGGCTTTGTGAATGGAAACCTTTCCATCATCCGAGGCTACTATACCGGCACTCTCCTGCCCTCTGTGCTGCTGGGCATACAAGCCAAAATAAGTCAGTTTGGCCGCATCTTCGTGTCCAAAGATACCACACACACCGCATTCATGTTTGGGACGCCCATCTTCCACAATCTGTACACTATTACTATTCATTCTATTGTCCTGTGTTTGCTGCCCCCTGCAGAGAGGCTTGCAACTCTTAAAAAAGGGAAAGGCACAAAGAAAAGGAATATCTTTGTGCCTTTTGTCAAAATCTGATAAAAGGGTTTATTATAAGTTTCATTGAAATTCAACAATAAAGCAACTTCTGTCCTGTTTTTCTTTTATATTACCACAACAGAAGACAGAACATGATGCCCTGCGGGCAGAAGGTATTCGGTATTCGGTTTTCGGCAAGCAACATAGGAACAACTTCCACAGAAACTTTGATTTTCCGATACATTAAAATAATTCAAATAAACACAATTAACAATATGATTAAACTTACATCAACAGTCAAAGCCGCCGGCTGAGCAGCTAAACTTGGCCCAGGGGACCTGAGCCAGATACTCTGCGGTATAACATTGCCCAAAGATGACAGATTAATTGTCGGAGCTGAAACCTGCGACGATGCGGGGGTATACCGCTTAAACGACGAAACAGCCCTCATCCAGACGCTGGACTTCTTCACTCCCATTGTTGACGATCCTTATAACTTTGGCCAGATTACTGCCGCTAATGCACTAAGCGATGTATATGCCATGGGAGGCAAGCCTTTGCTTGCCATGAACATTCTTGCCTGCCCCATAAAAACCATGGCAGCAGAAGTCTTCAGGGAAGTGATCAAGGGCGGCTTATCCAAAATAGAAGAAGCAGGTGCGCTTCTGGTTGGCGGCCATTCAGTGGAAGATACAGAGCTTAAATATGGTCTCTCTGTAACAGGAATTGTACACCCTGATCGGGTTCTGCTAAACAGTGGTGCCAAACCGGGAGATCGCTTAATCCTCACTAAACCTCTTGGTACGGGCATTCTCTCCACGGCCATCAAAGGCAACTTGGCAGGTAGTGAAACTGAAGAGCTTATAACACAAATCATGGCGACCCTGAATCGTGCTCCGGCAGATGCTATAACAGCTGTTCGGGACAATGGTTATCCGGTTCATGCCTGTACTGACATCACTGGCTTTGGCCTGCTCGGTCACCTTCATGAAATGACAGTGGCATCGGGAGTCAGTGCCAGGCTCATTAAAGAACAGCTCCCGATTATTCCAGGCTGCATTGATTTTATCAATATGGGTATCATCCCCGCAGGAGCTTACACTAATCGCAGTTTTTACTCAAAGTGGCTACGTAACAGTGTTAAAGACGGTGACCCCATGGAAATGGTAATTACTGATCCGCAAACTTCAGGTGGCCTTCTTATTGCTGCCCCACTGGAAACCAGTGAAATACTTTTGCAAAAACTGGAAGAATCGGACTATCCATTTTCATGCATCGATATAGGTGAAATCGTGAAAGGAGATAGCGGGGGAGTGGTACTTTTATAAAACAATAATAACTGATTATAATTTATGCCAAACTCCGTACCTCGTATGTGATCCGCTTTGGGACTGTTTTACAGCAAATCAAACCTCTACAATTGCCAGTAGCAGTTCTGTCAATCTGGTTAGATCCCGTAAATCAAGACATTCATTGGTGGTGTGAACCTTATCCATCCCCGTGGCAATAATAGCCGTTCGAAGCCCGTAACTATTGAAGATGTTGGCATCCGACCCACCACCTGCAATCTCAAAAACAACTTCGCGTTCAAGAATATCTGCAGCCTGCTTCACCCGATCCACAACTGTTTCATGGTCACTAAGTCGCATGGCCGGATAGTTTGTTTCAACCTCGATTTCCGCGGAAGGCTGGCGAGTCCCTTCCATGTGAATCGACCAGTCCGTCACCACTTTTCGGAAGGTGGATTCAATTTTATGGGTATGCTCTTGTAGTTTCGCAGGTGAATGCGAACGAACCTCTCCTTCAATGGTAATAAGATCAGGGATGATATTTACTGCAACACCACCATGGATCAACCCAAAGTTTGCCGTGGACTGCTCATCAAGACGCCCGAGGCGAAGATCAGCAATGGCATGTGCCGCTAGGCAAAAGGCCGAAACTCCCTGTTCCGGATTCAATCCCGCATGAGCTGCGATGCCATGTACCTTAATCTTCAGGCGATTTGCTGCTGGGGCACCCACAATAACTCTGTCAATACCGGTTGAGTCAAGGGCATATCCAATTTTTGCCTGTACGAGCTCTGGATTAAAGTTTTTTGCCCCGAGAAGGCCCACCTCTTCACAGGTAGTAAAAATAATTTCTATGGGACCGTGCGGCAGCCTATCGGTGCGTAAAACCCGTATCATTTCAATAAGGGCTGCAATACCGGACTTATCATCTCCCCCAAGAATCGTATTGCCCCTAGAGGTGAAAATATCACCGGTTCGGAACACTTTTACACCACGTCCCGGCTTTACTGTATCCATGTGGCAGGCGAAAAAAATCGGTTCTTTTTCTATGGTTCCGGGAAAACGGACAAGCAAATTCCCGCTATTTGATCCTGTTTTCTCTGCAGACTCATCTTCAACAACTGATTCTGCTCCCAGATCGGTCATTAGCCTGGTCAGGAAATCAGCAATGTCTCTTTCTTCAAAAGAGGGGCTGTCAATTTCGCAAAGTTCTGTAAACGTATCAGCCAGTCGTTCTCTGTTAATGGAATATTTGGTTGTTAGTTGTGGTTTCATAACAATAAGATTTAATTAGTTATTTGTTTGAGAATGTCTTGAAATCTACTTGTTGTTTGGATCATTTCTTAGTAAGAAGAACAACTGCATGACAACTAATCCCTTCCACTCTTCCTGTGAATCCCATCTTTTCTGTGGTAGTTGCCTTTACATTCACCTGATTATTTCCGACTGAGCAGGCCTCTGCAAGAATCTCCTGCATCTTCTGGACAAACGGAGCCAGCCTGGGTTTCTGACATACCACTGTAATATCTGCATTTGAGAGTATATAATTACGTTCTTCTGCCAGTTGCATGACTTGTTTAAGAAGTAAAATTGAATAGATATTTTTGAACTGATTATCAGAATCCGGAAAATGTGTCCCTAAATCTCCCGCCCCTAAGGCACCAAGAATTGCATCACATAGAGCATGAGTTAAGACATCTGCATCGGAGTGTCCGGTAAGACCCATTTCATAAGGTATCGTGACTCCTCCAAGCACTAGTTCACGATCACTTACAAACCGATGCGCATCATAACCATGGCCAATTCTCATGGAAGATGTATTGGTTGGTTGCATAATTTTCTCCGCAATAATCAAATCATCGGGCCGGGTAATCTTGAGATTTGTTTCAGACCCCTCCACAAGATGCACCTCGGTTCCTGCCAGTTCCAAAAGAGAGGCTTCATCTGTTACATCCCTGTCGCCTGCAACTTCATAGGCATCCATAAGAAGCGAGAACCGGGCAGCTTGAGGTGTTTGTGCCTGCCAGAGATTTTCCCGGTCAACGGTTGCAAGGATGCGATTGTCAGCACCACCTTTTTTCAAAGTATCCTTTACAGGTACTGCAGCAATGGCTGCGCCATACTTTGACACCGCTTTACAACAGTCTGCAATCAGCTTCTGCGTTACCAGAGGACGTGCACCATCATGGACAAGAACAGTGTCAACATCACTCCCAAGAAGATCAAGACCTGCCTTGACTGAATCCTGACGTCGTCTGCCTCCGGCAATAACCTGCAAAGTATCCGTTGCCAAATTGTATTCATCCATCAAATCCACTGTGAAATCAACATGATCTGCTGGAACCACAACCACAATGTTATCAACAGAAGGGGAACGTACAAAGACACGAACAGTATGAATAAGAATGGGAATGCCAACAAGGAAGTGGTACTGTTTGGGATGATCCAGTCCCATCCTGCTTCCGCTTCCGGCAGCAGGAATTATGGCAACTGTTGAAGACATTTTGATAAATTTGATAAAAACAAATCTCTTTAAAAGAAATGGAGCGGGTTATAAGCCGAATCCTGTCCCCCTTACGGGGTCATGATCATTTCACTGGGATGTCGGTCGCCCGACACCTCTTGCAACCTACCCGAAGACTTCGAGCGGGCAGCCCGTGGGACGTCTTCCTATTTGGTCTTGCTCCGGATGGGGTTTACCCTGCCCTGTATATCACTATACAGGCGGTGAGCTTTTACCTCACCATTTCACCCTTACCGAACCCGAAGATCCGGCGGTATATTTTCTGTGGCACTTTCCGCCGGTCACCCGGCGTTCGTGTTACGAACCATCCTGCCCTGCAGAGTTCGGACTTTCCTCTCAGAGTTTTTTTAAAAAACACCTGAGCGATCATGCACCCGCTCCACTAGTCTTTATAGCGACAATTACTTAAAAATAAAACAAAAAAACGCTAATTGCTCTTATGCCTCAGCTTCTTCCACCGACTCATGGTACATAATTCGCTGGCAGGTTGGACAGTCAAAATGTTTATCACCACGAAGAAGCAGATTGTACTGCTGAGGAGGGATAGCCATAAAGCACCCCTGACAAACTCCTCCAAGTACATTTACAACGCCGAGACCATTACGGTGAGTACGAAGAGTGTCATATTTTTTCAACATCTGAGTGTTTAATTTATTAGCCTGAGTCTTCCGTTTCTTTTCCTGAGTTCTTTTCTTTTTATTAATTGCTGCAATTGCCTTTTTGACCTTCTCAGTTTCTTCCAGAAGCAACTCGGTTTCACCCTTGAAAAGATTTTTATTTTCTTCGATATCGGCGGTAAGCTGTTCTGTTTCTTCCAAAATATCTACAACTTTATCTTCTTTTTCCTTTACACCCTTTTTCCCGTCCTCGATCTCTTTCAACAGGGCGGTCTGTTCACGTCCGGTCTGAACCTGCATCATCTTGGATTGACGATCCTTTACATGCACCCTTGCATCGGCAATTTCCACTTCAAGCATGCGAGATTCTTTTTCGAGAGTTTCGATTTTTTCAGTGAGCGTTCCAATTGTGACCTCCCTGTCTGCGAGCTCTGCACTTTTTATATCAAGTGCTTCCTGCTCTTCCTGAATATCGGAATCGATAGTATCAATAATGTGGTCAATGGCCTGCAGCAGGGTTAGTTGGGCTATTTCTTCGTTCAAAATTCTTCTCCTGTATCTGGATGTTTGATTATATGTTTAGTGTTTCAATTAAAATTCATTGTTCTTTATTGATATTTGTAAAAACCGGTTTTTCCGATTCAGGCTGTAAAATTTGTAGACTCCAGCCCGAAGCTACGGCCTCAGCCTCCAGTTGTTTTTCAAGTAAAATCAGGGCGGGACGCTCCGTAGCATAGTGCGTCCCATCAATTACACAAAACCCGATTTCTTCTGCCCAGCGAGCTGTCGAATGTTTAATTTCTGCTGAAAGGTAGACATCTGCACCCCGCTCAAAAGCCTCTTCGGTAAGATCAGAACCACTGCCACCACACAGAGCCACTATCCTTACTTCTTTGGGTGGTGTCCCGGCAAGCATCACATTTTCTATGTCCAGTGCTTTAAACACCTTCTCCATAAACGATTCAAAAGAAAGGGATTCTGCATACCTTCCGATCCGTCCCAATCCCTGGATTTTATTTTCCAATGAAGAAATACGGTTTAGGGGAGATAATCCTTCCAGATCCAAAAGCCTGGCTAAAGCATCACTGACACCAGGCGCTGCACTGTCAAAATTGGTATGACAGGCAATAACATTAATTTTTTCAGCAAGTGCAAGCTCTAAAAAGGCACCACCTGGAGAACTGGTATGTACAAAGGGCAGTGGACGAAAAATACAGGGATGGTGAGTAATAAGAGTATCGGCACCACGGTTGATGGCCTCTTCAAGAAGAGACAGGGTCGGGTCAAGTCCAAGAAGGACAGAGCGGGATTCCCTTTCTGGATCACCAATCAAAAGCCCCACATTATCCCAGCTTTCAGCAAGGCTGAAAGGTGCGATTCTGTTAAGAGCATTTAAGAGTTCAAAGAGCTTGACAGTCATTAGCCCTCCCACCTAATTGCTTGGGATCAGGAATAAAAAAAAGGTACAGCCCTTGTGGGGTGTACCTTTGGATTTCTGGCTCTCTCAAGCAGGATGTCTTGCCTGCTTCAGCAAAAGCGAGTATAAATGGTGAGGCAACTGGCCTCTCTCTGTCTGGAAAAATGTTTATTCTATTCAAGGAACCTGGTCATTTGTGCAGATTCAATATCTAACCCGACAAGTCGGAAACTTTTAGTGTCGCTGGATAAGTACCTTGTGGGGATATGTAAACTAGTAATTTCATTTATGCTCTTTAAAATTCTTGTTTTTTATTGCTGCTTTTATGGAGTAAGGTACTAAAAATGGTGGGCGCAGTAGGATTCGAACCTACGACCGACCGGTTATGAGCCGGTGGCTCTACCAACTGAGCTATGCGCCCGCTCCGGCATCAAAACCTGCTATTTAAAATCAGCTAGAGCAAATTGTCAACAAAAAAAGAACCTCTCCCTGGGAAATCGCTGTTTTTCTTCAAAACAGCTTTTTTTATTTTTCCCTGATTGAAAGGTTTAGATAATCACGATACAGTATACCTTATGATCTATAATAATCTTTTCTTCTTTCTCATTGCAATATTTCTGTTTACCATGACCAGTGGGGCTGAGGCACCCGTCCTTCCATTTTTCGGGTCACTGGCGATACTTTCCACCTTTCTTTTTGTTTTTGACCGTATTGCCAGACATCTTTATGTGCGGATTACCAGAGAATGTTCCGGTGCATATTTTGATGCGGAAAAACGACTCTCATTGCTGGCACTTCTTTTTTATGCAGCAGCTCTTTTTTTCTGCGATATTCATTATTATTTAAAGCCACTTTCTTTAGATGGAAGGTTTCCCTCTTTTACTAATATCGGAGGGCTTTCCTTATTTTTCCTCTTTCTGCTTCTGATGTGGCGGCACGCAAAACCTGCTTACGAGAAAATTTTTGAGCGCAGGTATACAAGCGCTGCTTTTCTTATCTCCAACACCAAGACAAATCTGCCCATTGTATTTCCCTGGATTTTTCTTTCTCTCGCCAATGATCTCCTGGCCCTGTTACCCTTTCCGGCGCTTAAGACATTCCTCCACTCGGAGCTTGGTGAGTATGCTTCTTTTATTTTGTTTCTCCTTCTGATTCTGATCTTTTTCCCTCCAATAGTTCGCAGGCTTTGGGGCTGCACTCCTTTCCCGGAAGGAGCATTACTTGATCATATGCAAAGCTTTTTTAAGCGTCAGCGCTTTTCTGCCAGGATCTTTATCTGGCCCCTTTTTGAGGGAAGAGTTATCACTGCTGCTGTTATGGGAATTATCCCAGGATTGCGGTATGTTATGGTCACGCCTTCCTTGCTTCAGCATTTGTCACTTGAAGAGTTGGATGCTGTGATGGCTCACGAGATTGGGCACATCAAGAAAAATCATATGCTGCTCTATCTTTTTATTATCTCCGGCTTTTCAATTATGATCGGATTTTTCCTTGAACCGTTCACCCTGTTTCTGCTTTCACGAAGCAGTTTTTATATGTTCCTTGGGTTCAGTGGCCTTACGGCTGAAAACCTCCTGACAGTATTTATGGCAATTACTATTCTTGCTTCAATGATCCTCTACTTCCGTTTTTTATTTGGCTACTTTATCAGGAACTTTGAACGTCAGGCTGACCTTCATGTTTTCAAGGCCATTGGCAGTAGTACTGCCATTATCTCAGCATTTGAAAAGATTGCTGTACTCTCAGGAAACATCAGAGACCTGCCAAGCTGGCATCACTTCGGAATCGGTCAACGGGTGGATTATCTTGAAAAATGCGAAGCTGATAATTCCCTGATTACACGTCACAACCGTAAGGTCTGGCTAAGCCTGCTTGCGTATACTTTTCTTATTGTGGTCGCAGCTTTCGGGAAAAACTTCCTGCCAACAGAATCCTGGACGCAGGGCTACGAGGAAAAATACACAGAATTTTTTCTTGAGCAAAAACTGCTGCGGGAGCCAGACAAGGCACTGTGGCTAGGTATTGTCGGTGACCTGATGCAGCACAAAAAAATGGAAAAAAAAGCCATTGCTGCCTATGACAAGGCTCTGCTACTTGAACCTTCCAACCCAAAACTGCTCAACAATCTGGCGTGGTTGCTCTTAACGAGTGACGATCCTAGTTTACGCAATCCTGAAAAAGCACTCGACCTTGCCCGCCTTGCTGCGATACAGGTGCCTGCCGGGTATGTTCTGGATACTCTGGCAACTGCCTACTGGGCCAATGGTTTTATACAAAAAGCAATTGAAACGGGACAACAGGCACTCTTCATCGATCCTAGTGAGGGTGACTATTATCGGGCACAAATTCACAAATTCGGCACAGAAAAATATATGTCAATAGAATCAAAAGAGAATGTAAAATGAACATTCGATGCAGGAGACACACAAAATGGTGCTATTAGGGGCACATGAATCCGTTGCCGGTGGATTACACCTTGCCTTTGATAGAATACAGGCGGTGGGTGGTTCTGCTCTGCAGATTTTTACCCGCAATCAACGGCAATGGGCGCCTTCCCCGGTGACAGAAGAGGAGCAGGCACTCTTCGGTGATGCCTGGCAGAAATGTCCGGATATGCCTGTTGTTTCGCATGCATCCTATCTGGTTAACCTGGCATCGGGAAAACCTGATCTTGTCCAGAAATCCATCACAGCTTTTGCGGATGAATTGAAGCGTTGTGAGTTACTAAACATCCCAATGGTGGTTATGCATCCCGGCTCCCATGGTGGTGATGGTGTGAAAACCGGCATTGCCAGATTTACAAAAAACCTTGACATAGCTCTTGAACTTGCTGACAACAAAGTGACAGTTCTGCTTGAAACTACAGCAGGGCAGGGCACGGGCCTTGGCAGTCGTTTTGAAGAACTTGCGGCAGTTATTGAAGGTTCAAAATATGAGAACAAACTTGGGGTCTGCGTGGACACCTGCCATATTTTTGCTGCTGGTTACGACATTCGCAGCATGGCAACCTACCAGGCAAGCATGGAAGAATTTGACAAATCAGTAGGACTAGAACGAATCAAATTCTTCCATCTTAACGATTCAAAAAAAGGACTGGAAAGCAGGGTGGATCGGCACGAACACATTGGTCAGGGTGAAATTGGACTGGAAGGCTTCCGGAACCTCCTGAATGACCCACGTTTTGCAAACCACCCCATGACACTTGAAACTCCAAAAGGAAAAGATCTGCAGGAAGATCGGGATAATCTTGCTGTTTTACGTGGTCTTCTGGCTTCCCGTTCCTAATGTAAGTGCTTCTGGATCGCTGTAAGAACCAAGTCATAAATACACGAGGCTAATTGTGATAGATATTAAAAGTGAAATTATAAAGAAATTTCCTGCATTGAAAAATAGAAGCCCCATGTTAAAGGAGTCTCTTTTTAAAATAGCTCAAAAAATAATCCATGAAGATAAGATAAATGATTTCCTAGGCCAACACTCCCATCTTGAGGGATTTGAGTTTGTAGAAGCAGTTTTGGATTACTTTTCATTTGATTTTTCATACTCTAATAATGACATTGAAAACATACCTTCAACGGGACGAGTAGTTATTATTGCAAATCATCCCTTGGGTGCACTGGATGCTCTATGTTTGTTGAGGCTTGTTTCTGTTATCCGAAAAGACGTTAAGATAGTTACAAATGATTTTTTAGCAGGAATTAAATCGTTGGATTCTCTATTTATAAAAATAAATAATTTTAAACAGTCTCAATCAAAACTAAGCATAAAAAGAATCTATAAGGCTCTTGATAACGATGAGGCAGTTATCATATTTCCCGCAGGTGAAGTTAGTCGAATTTCTCCCTATGGTATACGAGATGGAAATTGGAAAAAAGGGTTTCTTAAATTTGCACAAAAATTTAAAAGTCCCATACTTCCCATACTCGTAGATGCAAAAAATTCTAAAACTTTTTATACGATTTCTATTTTGAATAAAACTTTTTCTACTATTTTACTCTCTGATGAGATGTTTAAACAAAAAGAGAAAAATATATCTCTAAAAATAGGAAAACTAATCCCATACAAAAATATACTTTTAAACAGTGTAGGTACGGATACTTTAGTAAAGTTATATAAAAAACATCTCTATGGCCTTAAAAAGGGCAAAAAACTCTTTTTTGAAACACAAAATGCAATAGCTATATGTGAAAGTAAACAGTTATTGAAAAAAGAGTTGAATCAATCAGAAATACTTGGAGAAACTGGAGATGGTAAGCTTATATATCTCTGCTCGTGTCAATCTGATTCGGCAATTTTAAAAGAAATTGGTAGGTTAAGAGAGTTCAGCTTTCGTCAAGTCAATGAAGGAATCAATAAAAGAAGAGACATAGATAAATATGACAAATATTATAAGCATATTGTTTTGTGGGATGAAAATAATTTGGAGATAGTAGGGGCTTATAGAATAGCGGATTCTAAGTCAGTCTTAAAAGAGTATGGATTTGACGGGTTTTATGCACATAAGCTGTTTGAATTTCAAGAGAGTTTTAAGCCATATCTTAAAAACTCAATAGAGCTGGGAAGAAGTTTTGTGCAACCAAAATACTGGGGAAGCAGAGCCTTGGACTACCTCTGGTATGGCATAGGCGCATATTTGAAGGCAAACCCTCATATAAAATACATGTATGGAGCGGTTAGCCTAAGTGCCTCTTTGCCGATCATAGCCCAAGATTTGATTGTGTCTTTTTATAGTAATTATTTTGAAGCAGATAAAGAAATAGTAAAAGCCAGGAACCACTTTAAGTATCATTATAAAGATGGAGAAATGCTTAACTTCACAACTACTCACAACTACAAAAAAGATTTAGCAGTACTGAAGAGTAGACTGAAATCTATTGATGCTTCTATTCCTACTTTGTACAAACAGTATGGAAATATATGTGAAGCTGGGGGAGTTACATTTCATGGTTTTAATATAGACCAGGATTTTTCAAACTGTATCGATGGGTTTATTATGGTCAAAATTGATAAGATAAAAAAGTCAAAAAAAGAGAGATATATGACACCGGTCAAAACTAAATGAGTTGTGAATGTCAAGGGATTTGTAGAGTTTTTTTCGTTTACTTGGTTGAGTTTCGCCTCCTCTTTGGTCCTAGTGGTTTCTAAGGACATGATGCTCTGTGGGCAGGGGTGCAATACAATAAAGTGAAAAATAATGAACGGGATCATTGCACACCAACAGACGTTATTTGAATATCGAATGTCGAACAAGGAGGTAAGCGCAG
>JAFLJO010000016.1 GCA_022712975.1 Desulfocapsa sp. | reverse complement strand
TGTTTCCTTTTGCGTAAGGAGCGTTTGTATTCTTTTAAACATCGGGTTTCCCATTATAATGAAACAATACGAGTTCTCCATTTCCGGAGAGTTCCTGCTGTGGGGTTTTACTGAGTTCAGCCAGATGTGTTCCCACAACAGAACATTTTATTGTTAGCAGAAAGTATATTTCAGCCTCTGACTCCGATAATGTTTCAAAGTTCCCCTGCCCTTTTGAGATAATAATATCTGCTTTTTCGAAGGCCTGCAGCAATTCAGCAGAACAATCGGCCAACGGTGTTCCAGGACAACTTGTCCCATTCTCAAGAACACGTGCAATCGTATCAATCCCGCAGAACCGTGCATCTGCGATGAGTGCATCATTAATAATCGGCCCACTTTTCACAACCACCGTAACATCAAGTCCCAGGCCGGCCAGTTCGCTCACAACCAGAGAATCATACACGATCTCACCGGAGTTATCAGCCAGATAAAGTACCTTGCCGCCCTTTTCAAGTGATCTTAAATTTTGCAAAAGCCTCTGGCTGTGATCAACAACAAAGGGGGAATTCAGGCAACGCTCCATGGCAGCAGCCACATCAAAACTGTGCATGACACCATAATCAATAATATTTCCGCCAATTGCAATGCGCAGGGCTGTGGCTAATGGATCACTACTACCAATAATCTTCTTTTTAAATTCCGGTAATACGGCAAGGGCCTGCTCGTTGGCCTGCTGTTTCATTTCAAGATAGGGATCAGCGCAGCCCGTGATCTCTGAAATAGCACGATACACTGCAACGGAGTTCTCAGGCGGTGTTCTTTCCATATCCATGGTGCCAATCAGTTCAGTCACCCGCCGTAAAGCACTGAGGTGTTTTGATTCGACATTGGTGGCTACCCGTGAAACCCGCAGCGTCTGAGCCAGATAACAGGCCATACAATCGAGTGAAGTCTTCACAACATATATCCTTCTCGTACATTTTTCATGGATGCAAATAATGATGCCTTGGCACCGGGTATCTGATCGTAAATATCCTGCAGCATTTTCTGTACCTTCTCCCTCCTGGTATCGCCTGCCAACGGGCATAAATTGCTCACCGCTGTAAGGCCAATTTTCCCGGCTGCCTCTTCAACCTCACGCTTATCGATATAGGCAAGAGGACGAATCAGAGAAAGCCTGCCGGAAAACAATTCCTGTACCGGAACCATGGTGGAAATGTTGCCGCTATAAAACATATTAATAAACAGAGTCTCCAACAGATCATCTTTGTGATGACCGAAGGCAATCTTATTACATTTAAACCGGTTGGCAAGATCAAAAAGCTGTTTACGCCGTAATGTTGAACAAGTAAAGCAACTTCTCTCCTCAACTCCCAGAGGAAGACTCTTTTCAATATAAACCGACAGCCCGGTCAGTCGCATTTGCTCCTTTACCTGGGACAGGGGATTTGGCACATTCATCTCCTGATTCCATATATCCATATCGATATGAACTGCGCGTAGTCCATACTTCACAGGAGCCTTTTTTTGCCAATGGTTCAACAGCCAGGCCAGTACCAGGCTATCTATTCCACCAGACACAGCAACCAGTACCTGATCACCATCGCTTAACATGGAGTAATCGTGCATGGCCTGCCCTATGCGTTTATTCGTTCGTGATGAAAGCATAACAGTAACGACTCACTGAATAACGACGGAAATATCTTGCCACCGTGGATTTAACAACCAACTTTATTCGTAGCACAATGTTGGAATAACCTCAAGAAAACGCGTGTAAGTGCAAATTTACCTTCTTGATAATGCACATTTTTCAAGCTTGCATGACCATGACCTGTTGAAGAAACCAAAGGAATACATACCGCCTTTGTTTCAAACTGAAATGATTAACAAGTTCTTCGTTCAGCTCCTATCGTTACAAGGGGATATTTACCTGGAACAGCTTTTGCCAAGCCGGTAACACCTTTTTCAAAATCGCAAATATCTTGGAGTTTAACAAACCCCATCACTCCCTCCCCTCAATCAACCGTTTCTCCCGCTCAATCTCAGCAGCCAATTCCGCTTCGGTGGGTAATATGCGCTGATATTTAGAGGCAAAGAGCTGTTCGTTTTCCTTGAGTACCGAGTATTTAACGATGGTTTCGTCTTTGCTGTCACAGAGAATAATGCCGATGGTGGGGTTGTCGTCTTCACCACGTTTGAGGTCGTCGAACATGCGCACATACATATCCATCTGGCCGATGTCCTGATGGGTCAGTTTGCCGGTTTTCAGGTCGATAACAACAAAACATTTGAGCAGATAGTTGTAAAACACCAGATCGAGATAAAAATGGCTGGTTTCGGTGCTGATCCGCATTTGCCGGGCAACAAAGGAGAAACCTTTGCCCATTTCCAGCAGGAACCTCTGCAACTCGTCAATGATGGCTTGTTCCAGTTTCGATTCTTTTAGACTGTCCTGTTCAGGCAATTGCAGGAACTCCAGCACATAAGGGTCTTTGATAAAGTCCAGGGTGTTGTTGGGGCTGGTGCTTTGCACTATTTTTTTATCTGGCTGATTTTGTGTCGACAGCAGTCGTTGATAGCTGCGGCTTTTGATATTACGTTCGAGTTGGCGCACTGTCCAGTTTTCAGATCGACTTTCATTGCAGTAATATGCCAATGCTTTTGGGTCTTCGACCCGCATAATCAGGCGCAGATGACTCCAGCTTAATCCTCTACACAGCGTGTAGAGAATTTCCCGCTCGGGGAATTTCAGGTAGAACTGGCGGCAGTTGTATAAATTGGCATAGGAAAAGCCCTTGCCAAAGTCTGCGGTCAAGGCGCGGGACAGCTCTTCCATTAACCGTTTACCGTATTTAGCTTTACTCTCGCCCTGCTGCTGCTCTTGCACAATGCGTTTGCCTATTTGCCAGTAGGCCTCCACCATGGCAGAATTGACGGCAGTCTGAGCCTTGCCCCTGGCCAACTCAAGAATTTGCCTGATGTCAGTATAAAATGTTGTCAGCTCAGTCACGATACTAATTCCTTTCTGAGTTTAGCCAACAGTTTATCGCCTTTAGCAAAGGATTGATGCAGTAAGTCCAGCAATTCTGTACTGGTGTATTGTTTTTCCTCTTTGGGCTGGTGGGGATTTTTGATATCAAGGTTATAGCCGTTTTTCTTGATGGTTTTTATGTCCACCTGCCATGCCTGTTCGTTTTCTTCCCGCTGGTTCCACCACTGTTTCAGGCTGGTAAATTCGGCAAACTGGATAGGCTTGGTCTTGGAATAGGCCTTGTATCCTTCTGGTAATTTATGTTCCCAGTACCAGACATCTTTTGTCGGCTCACCCTTTGTAAAAAACAGGAGATTGGTGGCAACCGAGGCGTAGGGCTGAAACACGGAATTGGGCAACCGAATAATGGTGTGCAGGTTACAGTCTTCCAGAAGTTTTTGGCGGATACGCTGTTTAACGCCGTCACCGGTCAGGGAACCATCGGGCAGGACAATAGCTGCTCTGCCGCCCACTTTAAGCAAATGGATCATCAGGATTAAAAACAGGTCTGCCGATTCCTTGGTGCGATAGGTCTGAGGGAAATTGTTTTCATTATTGTTGGAGACAACGCCGCCAAAAGGCGGATTGGCAAGGATGACATCAACCCGGTCTTTCTGACGGTATTCAGTCAGGGGTTTTGCCAGCGAATCACCATAGCGGATATTGGGCAGGTTAATATCATGGAGGATCAGGTTGGTGTTGCCGAGCAAATAAGGCAGTGGCTTATACTCCCAGCCCATAACATTGTACTGGATCGCTTCCCGTTCTGCCACGGACGAGGCCTTGGCTTTGAGATGTTCCAGAGCGGCAGTGAGAAAGCCGCCAGTACCGCAGGCAGGGTCAATTACCTTTTCACCTGCTTTGGGGTCGGTTAATTCGGTCAACAATTCGGTAATGGCACGGGGGGTGTAAAATTCTCCCAACGTTCCTGCACTTTGCAGTTCACTTAAAAAAGATTCGTAAATTTGCCCGAAGACTTGTTTATCTTTGGAGTTGTTGAAGTCAATTTCATTGAGTTTGTTTATCACCTGCCGCAGGTGAATACCGGATTTCATATAATTGTAATTATTGGCAAAAACTTCTCGTACCAGTATGGCTCGTTTGTTGCCGGTGGAAAGGTCAATATTTGTCAGGGTGGGGAAGAGCTTTTGATCGACAAAGGCAAGCAGTTCATCGCCGGTCATCCCCTCGTCATCCCCTGCCCATTCATCCCAATGCAGTTCTTCGGGAATGGGGGAAGTATAGTCGTCCTGTATTTGTTCCAGTTCCTTGTCTTTATCGCTGAATATTTTTAAAAACAGCATCCAGCCCAATTGCAGGATACGTAGTTCATCACTGCCTGTACCCGTATCCTGACGCATGATTTTTCTTGCTGATTTTACGATACCGCTGATATTTGCCATTTATTTATGCCGCCTTATATATTTCCTGTTCCAGTTCTGTAATTGCTTTCAGGTACTGCTTTTTGCCGCCAAAAAGATTGATGATTTCAAGGGGGGAGCCAAACTGATCAAGTGGATTTACTTGCAGAATTTTCAGGTCTTCTATGTTTTCAATGCCTTCATTCGCGTATTTATCAAGCAGGGTTTCCAGAACCTTGCGAGTCTGTTCACCGTAGTTGGTGAAATAATCCCGCTTTTTGACATTGTTCGCCCGTTCCGCTCTGGTAAGTGGCGGTTGGTCAAAGGCGGCATGACAAATAAGGTCGAAAATGTCCATTTCCTTATTGATGGCTTCCTTGAGATTTTCAAAAACAATGCCCTGCTCTGTCAGCTCTTCGATGATGGCCTGCTTCCTGTCTGCCTGGTTCCATTTATTAAGAAAATCAGAGAGGGTACGGTATTGTTCCCGTACCTTTTCTCTGGTGTAATCCTTGAGACTGCCGGTAATGAGTTTACCGTTATTATCCATATACTGGATACGCTCGTTAAGCACTGCTACATTAACACCATTGACATAGTATTTTGCTCTTGGCTCCGCAACAACATCACCACCTGTGACGATGTCAGGGTCATACGGGGAGGGATCAAAAATGATTTCTTCGCCGTCTTCATCAATAATGGGATCAAGGGCTTCTGTCTCTTCTTCCGGTGATTCAAACTCATCATTTCCATCAAGTTCTTTTACTCTGAGAGGATCTCCGTCAAAATCAGGATCAGCAAAAAGGTCTGTGACATTGCGGAAATCCATGATGGTGAAGAATGTTTTGCCATACTCTTCATTAATACGACTTCCCCTGCCGATGATCTGTTTAAACTCGGTCATGGAGCCTATGTTGCTATCCAGGACGATGAGTTTGCAGGTTTGAGCATCAATGCCGGTGGTCATCAGTTTTGAGGTGGTGGCAATGACCGGGTATCTCTCTTCCGGGTTGATGAAATTGTCCAGTTCCATCTTACCCTCGTCATTGTCACCGGTAATCTGCATAACAAATTTAGAATTCTGTGCCATTAGATCGCTGTTCTCGTTGGCTATGGCGGCTCTCATCCTTTGAGCATGGTCAATGTCTATGCAGAAAATAATGGTTTTATCAAAACGGTTTGTCTTTTTCAGAAAATCACTGACTTTTCCGGCAACGGTTTCTGTACGTTCATCAATGATCAGATTTTTATCAAAATCCTTGCGGTTGTATATGCGGTCTTCAACAACCAGGCCTTGCTTATCGGTTTTCCCCTGTTCCGGACGCCAGCCTTCCAAATCAACATTCAAGCCTATTCGTATAACTTTATAGGGGGCAAGAAAGCCATCTTGGATGCCCTGTTTCAGAGAATATGTATAGATAGGATCACCAAAATATTCGGTGCTGGAAACGGTTTCTGTTTCTTTTGGGGTGGCGGTCAGACCAATGTGAGTGGCCCTGCCAAAATAGGTTAATATTTCACGCCATGCACTGTCGGCGGCGGCACTGCCTCGGTGGCACTCATCAATGACTATCAGGTCAAAGAATTCCGGGCTGAATTCTCGATAAGCGTCTTTTTCTTCATCGTAGTTGGTTAAACCCTGATATAGGGCAAGATATATTTCATAGGATTTATCTATTTTTTTCTTTCTGATGACTGTCATCTTGTCTTTAAAATGACGGAAATCCCCCCGTTTGGTCTGGTCAATCAGAGCGTTTCGATCAGCCAGGAACAAAATACGTTTT
This sequence comes from Desulfocapsa sp., assembly GCA_022712975.1. GTDB lineage: Bacteria > Desulfobacterota > Desulfobulbia > Desulfobulbales > Desulfocapsaceae > Desulfocapsa. The sequence continues at coordinate 67,845 of JAFLJO010000016.1, read as the reverse complement.
TTTGTTTTGCTTTTCCAGAGGCGGTGGATGATTTGAAATGCTGTGTAAGTCTTGCCTGTACCTGTTGCCATGGTCAGCAGGATGCGATTTTGCTGACCTTTGGCAATAGCCTCAACAGTACGATTGATGGCAATTTGCTGATAGTAGCGAGGCGTTCTGTCGGTACCATCGAAGAAATACTCTTGGGCAGCTACTCGCTCCTGCTCTTTAGTTTCAATGCCTTTATACTTTTTGTAGCGTTGCCAGAGGGTTTCTGGTGAAGGAAATTGGTCAAGCCTGAGTTCTGTTTCTATTTGACCGCCTGAACAAGCACGGTCATGTTCATAAAATCCATCACCGTTACTGCTGTAAACTGATGGTATGTCGAGTATTTCTGCGTAATCCAGACCTTGCTGAATACCCGCTTTTACAGAGTGCTTATTGTCTTTTGCTTCAATTATTGCAATGGGAATATTGGGCTTATAGTAAAGGATATAATCTGCCCTTTTTCTTTTCCCCCTGCTTGTCAGATTGCCTTTGACATAGATACGACCATCCGTAAAAGAGACTTCTTCCCGAATTTGAGTAAGCGGGTTCCATCCTGCTTTTTCGAGAGCTGGCTGGATATATTTTGTACAAATATCTCTTTCTGACAGGTCTTTTTTCGATGTCATTTCATGCTACTCATTTTTTACCTCTAGTGTTGCCTCGGTGGTTGTTTTGGAGAAGATAACAAAACAGTTTCAAGAAACTCAGATGTTGTAACTGCTTGAAACCGGGAGCGAGAAAAGGTGCAGGATTAGATCCGACAATCGGACGTTTGAGCCAGGCAGCGTATAAACCTTTGTTCGCTTTCTTTATTGTCTTTCTTATACACTGCAAAAAAATGTCGTGACGGGGTTACAAGAGGTGGAGTGATGGTGGTGCTAAATGTACTGATAAAAATGCAACAAAATGGCGTTATCTTTCAGCGAGACCTTCTTTAATTTCTCCCTGCAATTCTCTAATAAGTGCTATGGGATCATCACTATTTCGGATTGGTCTCCCTATAACAACATGGTCAGCACCATTTATAATTGCTTCTCTTGCTGTAGCGATACGCTTTTGATCATCACCATCATCCTCAACATTTACCCCAGGCCTAATACCTGGGGTGACAATCAAGAAGTTGCTGCCTAATTCTTTACGGATTTCATCGGCTTCCAGCGCAGAAGACACGACACCGTCACAACCAATTTCCAGAGCTTTTTTTGAGCGAAGGAGAACCAGATCCCTGACACTTCCAGTCATCCCCATCTCTTTCATGTCATTTTCGCCGAAACTTGTAAGCACTGTAATGGCTAAAATTTTTAGACCGCTTTTATCCTGAGTTGCAGCCTTGAGGATTGGATCGTTACCATGGACAGTAACAAAAGTGATGCCTCGGTTTTTTAATTGATCGACGGCAAGTCTAACAGTTTCGGGGATGTCGAAGAATTTCAAATCAACCATCACTTTGTTGCCACGGGCAATTATTGCTTCAATGGTTGGAAACCAGCCAGCAAGAAAGAGTTGAAGGCCAACTTTGAAAAATTTAATGTCTCCATCCAGTTTTTTAACTAGTTCCATGGCCTCATCATGTGACGAGACATCGAGTGCGAAAATTATTCGTTCATTTAATGGGATGTTTTTACTCATATTGTCAATTGTGTATAATGTAGAATAGCTGGGAACGTAATTTGCACTAAAAGATTCTCAATACAACCATCGTAAATGTTCGCTCATCGATACTGGCACAAGATATTTTCTGATTTCTTACCGCCTTGTTAAACTTTTCCACTTTACGAGAATTGCAACATAACAAAACGTACAACAAAAGAAAAATAAAAGAAATCAAGTTCTAAACTTTTCTACCCGCTTTGAAAGCATTGAAGCAAGAGTACTTAAGTCACCAGCCTTACTCGAAAGCTCCCCACTAGAAGCATTAATCCCCTCAATATCATGATTAACAGATGTAAGATCGGAGGAAACTTCCTGGGAAACAGCAGAACTTTGAGCTACATTTTCAGTAACTTCCATAATTCCTGCGGACGCCTGATCAACATTTTCTGCAATCCCCATGGCTGTTTCAGCCTGTTCTTCAAGGGCTTCCGCAACTCCACCTACCAAGCCATCTACGGTGTTAATTATATCAACAATGGAGTTAATTTCCGTCACTGTGTGATCAGTTGAACTCTGGATGGATTCAATCTTTGAACGAATATCAAGTGTTGCTTCAGCAGTCTGTTTGGCAAGGTCCTTGATTTCATTTGCAACCACCGCAAATCCCTTTCCAGCTTCTCCGGCACGCGCTGCCTCGATGGTGGCATTTAAGGCAAGAAGGTTTGTCTGCTCGGAAATTTCTGTAATAGATTCTGTAACTTTACTGATTTCAGTAGCCGCTACGCCGAGTTCATCAACCCTGCTGGTTGCAGATTGTGATTGCCTGACTGCTTCACTGGTTTTCTCCCGTGCAGCCTCTGTGTCACTGGTAATAACTTTAATTGTTTCTGTCATTGTGGTAACAGATTCTGCCATCAGGGCAACATTGGTAGAAGTTTCCTCAACAGCCGCTGCCACAGAATTCAGATTGACACTCATCTCCTCTGTTGCTGCAGCAACGGAATTAGTACGCGCAGAACTATTCTCACATTCATCATACACTTTATTTGATATCTGCAGCAAAGAATCGGAAGTGGTATCAAGATTGGCGGCATCAGATCCAATTTTAGATATAATCTCCTGCAAATGAGAAGCCATGCTATCAAGGCTGGCTCCCATCTCCCCAAGCTCATCATTCCCTGTGATACTTGAGCGGGCACGTAGATCCCCTTGGCCAAATTCGTTACAGAAGCTTTTCATTCGGGCAATGCGTTTGGTGATCGTGCCTATTACCATTATTGCAAAAGTCATACAAACCAAACCAACCAGCACAAGAACCATCTGGATTGTTAATAGTTGGCTGACTGATCCCTCAGCATTTTTCTGCATCATAACAACGGCCGCATTCATCTCTTTGAGGAGTATTATATTATCAACGTGAAAACTTTTATACTCAGCTTCTGTATACTTATTATTCAGTATCTTCTCCATGATAGATGAATAGCTTTTCCACAGAGTTTGTACCTTCTCAAGCTGGGTAAGAATATCGCCTTCAGCAGCAGGACAGAAACGATATTCAGTGGTGGCAAGATTCAGACCAGTTGGAGCGTTACCTGATTTAATCAGAGCAGACAGAGTCATATCAAAAACATTCATAGATGACCTGACATTTTTAAGCAATGCATCATCAGACCTTCCTGTCTTCTCTCTGACAAGCATATAATTATGCGCTTCTTTGGACATTTTTTGTGTCAGCATTCTCTGACGCCCGGCAAGATTAATCAGCAACCCATCATCTGCCTGTTTCTGTGTATTAACGTAAGTCGCAATAAACATAACAACAATGATTGAAGCTAAAGCACCTGCAATAATACGTAATTTTAACTTAATACTCACGTCATTCTCCTGGTTCAGCCCCTCTTACTGCACCAACAAGACAGGCCAAGCAAATTGATATGGTTTGATTCTTTCTTTAATACAAATAACTGTATGGGGAGAGATTTTTAAAAGCAAGAAAAAATTGACTGACGACGTAAATCCTTTGCAAAACAAAGCCCCATTCTTCCAACTCACGGAGAATGGGGCTAACAATCTAAAACAACCACAAAATGTTCTACAACAAAAGACTTACTGTCATTTACTCTCCATCCACCTTCAGAAAAAAAGGAAATTTCTGCAAACGACTTTTCAACCCATCGCGACTGAGATCCTGAACTGACAACCATTTGAAACCACGTTTTTGGGCTTTATCGAATGAGAAAATATCATCAAACAGTGCTTTCTGAGTCTCATCAAAAGAAGTACTCCAAAGAACGTCCCCTAGTTCCACACCAGTCAGTTGCATGGAAAATGCTACTGACGCGGAAGTTTCAACAGACATTTCACTGCCAATACGTTCCCGATATCTGCTAAGACTGGTTTTGAGAACAGCCCCGCAACCGGTTGCCTTTCCTACATCACGAATCTGTTGTAACCGTCCACCCCAAGGATCGCCAAGAATGGCATCGAGTTGATTTTCTGTGAGCACTGTAAACTCTGCACGGTCGCCAAGCTCTTCTGCAATAACAGAATCAAAAAAAGCAGCACCAGCAAGCAGGCTCTTTTTCCGAGCCTCAAAAAAAGCCTCACGACTTCCAACAGGAATAGTCGTTGGCAGAACAGCAACACAGCTTACTTCCGGTAATGGTTCAATTTCTATTGGATCTTCATTAAAAGACGAGCAAGCGGTCAAAGTAAAGGAAACAAAACACAGTACAGAAAAAAATTTTCTCATAGGAAACCTCATTATTACATTCGAATAGTAAACTGGCACCGGTGTTAAACGGTACACCTTCTGTCTTCTGCCAATGTTTTAGAGTACACCTTTAGATGACAACGTTCCACTAAGGCCATCCAATTTTTCAGTGGCCTGACGCATTGCCCGGGCAAGAGCTTTAAAAACAGCTTCTATTATATGATGACTATTAGCACCATGGATAAGATCTACATGGAGAGTAACACCCGCATGCTGTGCAAAAGCCCTCATAAATTCGAGGGCAAGAGCTGTATCAAATGTTCCGAGTTTCTGGTCTGGGACATTGGCTGCGTAATGAAGATAAGGACGATTAGAAACATCCACCACCACCCGAACAAGGGTTTCGTCCATGGGCAGATAAGAAAGACCATATCGTGCGATACCGCTCTTGTCACCAAGAGCCATGGCAAAGGCCTGCCCCAGACAAATCCCTATATCTTCCACAGTATGATGGTCATCAATCTTCGTATCACCGGACGCTTTCACGACCAGGTCAAAAAAACCATGAACTCCAAACAACACCAACATGTGATCAAGAAAAGGTACTCCGCACTCTATGTCTGTTTTTCCATTACCATCAATGGAAAGTGTTAGATCTATATCGGTTTCCTTTGTCTTTCTTTGTACGGATCCCTGCCTCTTTCTTTCTTCACCCATGGGCGCCCTCATTTTTTTTTCAAATAAAAAAACAAATAAATTGAATTAAGATAAGATTCTAGCACACTTTCCACACCTAAGACCATCTCTTTTTTCACTTTGGACTGGACTCTTTTTCTTTTACCTGCTAGATTGAATCAATTTTTCTATTGACAAGGCATAGCATTCATGAGTATTTTAAATGCCGTTTTGTCATATATGAGCGGGAATAACTCAGTGGTAGAGTGTAACCTTGCCAAGGTTGAAGTCGCGAGTTCGAATCTCGTTTCCCGCTCCACCTAACTGTTCAAAAGGTTCGACATTGTTTGAACCTTTTTTTTATTATTATTTGTACCATCCCTAAAGGAATAGAGAAGAACATGAAAACCTATCTTACTCCGGTCGATGAGATCGAAAAAAAATGGCTCCATGTAAATGCCGAAGGTAAGATTCTTGGTCGTCTGGCCACTGAGATCGCTATTCGTCTGCGTGGCAAACACAAGCCAAGTTTTTGCACCTTTCTTGATAATGGTGACTTTGTAGTTGTTACCAATGCCGACAAAATCCGTCTTACCGGTAGAAAATGGGATCAAAAAAAATACTATAGTCACTCCGGTTATATTGGCAGCATGAAAGAGACCACGGCTAAAGAACTGCTTGTCAAGCATCCCACCGAAATTCTGTTTAAAGCAGTAAGAGGAATGCTTCCAAAAAACAAACTTGGACGTCAGCAACTGAAAAAGCTGCGACTGTTTGCTGGTTCTGAGCATACTCACGCAGCACAAATGCCTGTCGACTTAGACATATAAACAAAAGACAAAAGTTAAAAGACAAAAGAAATTACGGAGATATTAGATCATGGCTCAAGATAGTTTTTACGCCACAGGCAAAAGAAAAAGTGCTGTTGCAAAAGTATGGCTCACTCCAGGAACCGGAAAAATCCTAGTTAACAAAATGACCCCGGAAAATTACTTTGGTGGAATTTTCAAAACTCACAAAATCGAGAAGCCCTTCAAGGTAACTGATACTTTTGAGAATTTTGATGTAATGGCAACTCTTCTTGGTGGTGGGAAATCCGCCCAGGTAGATGCCCTGAGTCACGGAATTTCCCGCGCACTTCTAGTAGTTAATGCGGAAAATAGAGGAACACTTAAAAAGTCAGGTCTTCTTACCCGTGACCCTCGTATGAAAGAGCGTAAGAAATACGGTCAGAAAGGCGCCCGCGCTAAATTTCAGTTTTCAAAACGCTAACATATTTTACTGTTTTTTTGTTTTATTCTATTTTATTGGAAGATCAAACAAAGACACTTTAAAATTTGGCTGTTTTATGAAGGGAATAACAGGTAACTGTTATTCCCTTTTTTTATATTTAAAATATTTTATCAGGAAAGACCATGTTACGTGTCGCCATCATCGGAGCCTCTGGTTATACCGGAGTAGAACTTGCTCGTATTCTCTGCAATCACCCTGAATTTGAACTGACCGCAGCGACATCTCGTCAGTATGCCGGCAAACCACTTTCAGAAGTGTTTCCAAATCTTCTAGGTAAGACAGATCTTTTGTGCGAAAACCTATCTGTGGATGAACTGTGCAAACGTGCGGATCTCTTTTTTGCTGCAGTGCCTCATAAAACAGCCATGGATCTTGTCCCTCAGCTCCTGAGGGAAGGAAAAAAAGTTGTTGATCTATCTGCCGATTATCGTTTACGTGATGTTGCCACCTACGAAGAATGGTATCAGAAACATTCCTCCCCTGATTTTATTAAGGAAGCCGCATACGGCTTACCAGAGCTATATCGTGAGCAGATCAAACAGGCCAGGCTTGTTGCAAATCCTGGATGTTACCCCACTTCCATCGTACTCGGCTTGGCACCGCTGTTAAAAGAAGGAATTATTGATCCAGCCACAATTATAGTTGATGCAAAATCCGGAACAACCGGTGCTGGACGTGCAGCCAGTGTCACCTCACATTTTTGTGAAGTACATGATGGATTTTATGCCTATAAGGTTGGTGGAACTCACAGACATCTACCTGAGATTGAGCAGGAGTTAAGCGCTCTGAACAAGAACAGCGTAACAATATCTTTTACCCCGCACCTGCTTCCCATCGCCCGTGGAATATTAAGTACCACTTACGCTGATCTCACATCAAATATTTCCAGGGAAGATGTGCAAAGACTCTATACGGATATGTATAATGCTGAACCTTTTGTTCGTCTGGTTCCTGAGGGCAGCTTTCCGGCAACTCAGCATGTGAGGGGATCGAACTTCTGTGATATCGGTTTTGCAATTGACAAACGAACCAACAGGATAATTATTATTTCAGCCATTGATAACATTGTAAAAGGTGCAGCTGGACAAGCCATTCATAATATGAATCTTATGTGCGGCATTGATGAAACCACCGGACTTGAAGGAGCTCCATTTTTTCCCTGACAGTTTACTGCCATGCGTAATCTCAAATTGATCATTGCCTTTGATGGTACAAATTTCAGCGGCTGGCAAAAACAATTAAATGCTCCCACTATTCAAGGAGAACTTGAGCGTGTTCTTGGAAAAATCACCAATAACTCTGTAATTCTCCACGGGGCTGGCAGGACTGATGCCGGTGTTCATGCACTTGGAATGGTTGCAAGCTTCAAAACAGACTCTCTTATAACACTCCCTGAACTTCTAAGAGGGGCGAACTCCATTCTTCCCTCTGCCATTCGAATACTTGAAATCAAGGATGCAGATCCTGATTTTCATGCCCGCTTTTCAACTATCTCAAAAACCTATCTTTACACAATTGAGACTGGAGCGATTCAATCTCCTGTCAATCGGTTGTATGCTGTTCATATTCCGCAGGATTTAGTAATAGAAACAATGCAGCAATGCCTTAAACTAATTATCGGCACCCACGATTTCGCCAGTTTTGAAGCATCGGGATCAAGAGACAAAAGTATTACCACTGGACGTGGCAGCATTAGGACTTTGCAGAAAGCAAACGTACACCCAACCGCCAATAATACACTTCAATTTGTTTTAACTGGCGATGGGTTTCTTCGTCATATGGTACGTAATATTGTTGGAACGGTACTGGAAGTTGGAAAGGGAAGGAAAACAGTGGGAGAGTTTAAGATAATTCTGGAAGCAAAAGATCGTTCAGCAGCCAGTGCAACAGCACCAGCCCATGGGTTATTTCTAAAAACAGTGCAGTACAAAGAATAACATGCAATAAATGAGTGTTTCCAGGTGCAGCAGGTTCGCTCGATTGCATCTGACCGCAATAGTTTTTTCTATGCGGTCAGATGCAATCGTGAGCGAAGATGCTGTGCCTGGGATCACTCATTTCATAGCGTCTGCTACTGCTTTGCTCACATATTCTATGTTTGCGGTGGTTAACCCGGCTAAATTAATCCTGCCACCACCAACAACATAAATATTATTATTCTTTCTCAAGCTGCTAACCACATCATCCGACCAGCCGCTGAAAGAAAACATTCCACGCTGTGTTTCGATGAATGAAAAGTCTCCCTCAACGCCCTGTGCAGCAAGTCCGGCAACCAGCATTTTTCGCATATTAACGATGCGATTGCGCATTTCGGCGAGTTCCGCAAGCCACATTTTATGTAATTCCGGAGTATTCAGAATCAGAGTGGCAACCATACCACCATGAGCCGGAGGATTAGAATAATTTGTACGAACAACGGTCTTCAAATGGCTCATCGCCACCTTGGCTTGGGACTCACCAGGGGTTACAACAGTGATGGCACCAGTACGTTCGTTATACAAACCAAAATTCTTGGAAAACGAACTGGCCACAAGAAAATCAATCCCTTCAGCCGCAAATTGTTCAATGGCATAGCGATCTTCATCCACACCGTCTCCGAATCCCTGGTACGCAAAATCAAGAAAAGGAATCCATCCTTTTTTTGATGCTAATCCGGCCACCTCTTTCCACTGGTCACTATTCAAATCAACCCCGCTCGGGTTGTGACAACAAGCATGCAAAACAACCACATCACCAGTCGGGACAAGCTCAAGATCATTGATCATTTTATCAAAATCAAGCCCCTTGCTCTCCGAATTGTAATACCCGTACTGAGTGATTTCAAATCCTGCTCCGGCAACACCAAAAATACCATTATGATTGGCCCAGGTAGGAGAGCTTACCCACACCTTGGCATCAGGGCTAAACTTATGGATAAGATCAGCCCCCACACGCAAAGCACCAGTTCCACCAGGCGCATGAGCAGTTACTGCCCGACTTGTTGAGATAACCTCACTTCCTGTTCCAAAAATCAACCGCTGTACCGCTTCAGCATAGGCAGGATCACCAGAGATGGGAAGGTAGCTTTTAGTGGTCTGCGTATCCAGCAGTATTTTTTCGGCAGCTTTGACACAACGAAGCACAGGAGTATTCCCTACTTCATCTTTATACACACCAACACCAAGATTTACTTTTTGGGGATTTTGATCTTTCTTAAACTCTTCAGTAAGACCAAGAATTGAATCCGGAGGGGCGGGCTGAACAGATTTCCACATGACGTTCTTCCTTATAGTTAATAGTAGATAGGAATCTGACGATTCAAAATGCGATAACTCACAGGTATTAAAATCCTTGTTAACGCATCCTAAGTAGAGTGCAAGCTTTTTTTTTGCCAAAACTCCCAAGTCATTTCTTCTGAACAGACTTTTTCGCAAGGAGTGACTGAAGTTTCCACGGTGAAGAGAGACAGGCTCGTGATTGAGAACAGGTAGACATAACATCACAAAAAGATACAAACTCAGCCAAAGCATCATTCATTTTATGATTTTTTCGTGAAATAACATGAAGCTTCCGTTTCATATCAACTCCTTCAAACTGCAGAGTTTTAAGCCAGCCATGCTCGACTTCACGACAAACCGTAAGAGATGAAAGGCAAGCAAGACCGACACCTGATTCCACAGCTTTTTTAATAGACTCAGGGTGTCCCATCTCCATGACCACATTAATTTGATCAAGATAATTTTTCATCTTCTTCCTGAAAATTGCTACAGTCCCGGAACCTTCTTCACGCATGATCCACCTGGTATTGGTAAAATCTTTCTTAACATCAAACGTATGTTTTTGAGATAACGGATCCGTAGGACCTGCAATAACAACCAGTTCATCTTTAAACCAGAGGCGTTTAACAGTGTCAGGATTATTCACCGGCCCCTCAACAAAGCCAACCTCAACCTTCCCGTCAAGCACCAGACTTTCAGCATATCGGGTGTGATGCACCAGCAGATTAATATGAACATGTGGATGCATCCGTTTAAACGCACCTATAAGATAAGGAAGGATATAAGTTCCGATGGTGGTTGAAGCCACCACATTAATCCTCCCGCTTAAACTATCGTTCTCCACCGACATATTATTTACTACATTACCAACCTGACACAAAATTTCCTTGGACAAAGGCAGCAGATATCGACCACGTTCGTTGAGCAACAAACTGCGACCATGTCTATCAAAAAGAGAACCACCCAACTGATTTTCAAGCTCAGCCAGAGCCATACTCACGGCAGATTGAGTTACAAAAAGTTTTTTACTGGCTTTCGTAACCTGTGTTGTTTCGGCAACAGCAATGAATATTTCCAGTTGTCTCAATGTGATGGACATCTTAAAATCCTATGTTCAAATTTTCTGATGATATATATCGTTTTTTTTAATCAGGAAAGCTTTCACAATATCATTTATATATTTTTTCTCAATACTTTTTCTTAATACTTTTCCCATGAAGCCTCAAATTATCAAATACAATCTACCATTTAATCTCATGATGATTCACTTAACTAAAAATGATTAATCATTCACTTTTAAGTTGACAAGAAGTCTATATCTCATTAGAAGACGTGTTCACTTATTAATTAAACTTTTTTGGTTTGAAAATTTTTGCTGCTTACACAGACTACCATTATTGGGATAAATGATTTATTTTTGCACTGTTTGCCAGGCAAATAGCAAAACTCTCATTTTTTGTCCATTGACGTACTCATTCTGCTTCATTTGTTTTACTCGCCGTTCCAGCAACAGACAACATGCTGGTAAAAATGTTATAAAATCTTGTAATTTAGTAGACTTCATAATGTCAGAATTCCTTCTGATAAACTCAACCACAAGAGGTTTTTAGATGGAGCTTCAATTTTCTGACTTTCTCTACCGTGACAATATATTATGGATCTCGGCATTCGCCCTCGGGGGGCTGGCCTTCGCTTTAATCCCCATCTGTATTGTATATATATTTATGCCTCGCGGCACCAGGCAGTTCAATCAGAAAAACAGTCAGGCCATTGAATGTGGAATGGAACCAATTGGTGATCCATGGATTCGATATCATTCCGTGTTTTTCCTCTACGCACTCACTTTTCTCGCATTTGCGGTAGATGTCCTTTTTCTCTTTCCTGTTGCTCTTGCTTATGACAGCCAGGAACTTCGAGACATGGGCATTATCTACGCAGATTTCGTTATACTTGTTTTGTTTATTGGAATCTTAGCACTCTCAATTGTATACGCATGGATTAAAGGAGTCTTCAAGTGGGAACGCAGAACGTACCTTCACCGTTAGAACAAATACCTTCATCTATCGTTCAGTTTGCCGTTGCCGACAAACTCATCAATATAGGCAGGGTCAACTCATTATGGCCACTCACATTTGGTATAGCCTGTTGTGCCATAGAAATGATGGCCACAGGTTGTGCACGATTTGACATGTCACGTTTTGGAGCTGAGGTTTTTCGTCCATCTCCAAGACAGGCCGATTTAATGATCGTCGCTGGAACCGTCACCAAGAAAATGATGCCTGGTATCAAAGTACTTTACGACCAGATGCCCGAGCCCAAGTGGGTGATGGCACTAGGAAATTGTGCTATTTCAGGAGGGCCTTTTGCCTTTGAAGGTCAATACTCCATTGTACTTGGGGCTGATAAATTTCTTCCGGTTGATATATATATACCGGGTTGCCCGCCACGGCCTGAAGCACTGCTCGAAGGAATCCTCCAACTGGAAAATAAAATTTCCGGTTGGAACCGCTGGAAAGATCCTGAAGCAAAGGTCTGAGGAGAGAGAAAGATGACAATGATAAAAGAAACTGTAAAACTAGCCCTGCAAGATCTTTTCCCTGATCCGCCGCCGGTTGTTGAAGAACCGGTTGCAGAGGCAGCTGCTGAAGGTGACGAAGAGAAGAAGAAACCGGCCAAGAAAAAAGAAGAACCTCGAGTTAATGGCGTCATCGAACGTAATCATGCGGAGCATGGTTATGATGTTGACGTACAGCTTGAACCTGGCCAACTGCTTGCCGCTGTGATGATTCTTGACAGGGCTGGCTTCTTTCTCGAAAGTATTACTGGAGTAGACTGGATCAAAGAAGATCAACTTGAATCTGTCTATGATTTCTCCCGTTATGACTTTGATATCTGCCGTGTGGTTATTCGTACCCGAACTTCCCGTTCTGAACCCAAAATACCTACTATCTCCAAAATATATGCTGGCGCGAGCTGGCACGAACGTGAGACCCATGATTTTTTTGGTATCAAATTTGACGGGCATCCGCATCTCATCCCTCTGCTCCTTCCTGAAGACGCAGACTTTCATCCCCTCTTAAAGGATTTCAAACCATGAGTGGACCAATTCAAATCCAACCGGACGAAACCTTTATCTTAAACATCGGGCCACAGCATCCTGCAACCCATGGTGTTCTCCGGATAAAGATGGAAATGGATGGTGAGTATATCGTCAAAGCTGAAACCGTGCTTGGCTATATTCATCGTATGCATGAGCTGATGGGTGAAAACAGAACATACCCACAGGTTCTCCCAAATTTGAGTCGTCTCGATTATCTCGGAGCCATGGGTTACACCCATTGTCATGTGCTGGCCATTGAACGTGCAGCGGGAATAGAAGTTCCCGAACGTGCTGAATATATCAGGGTAATCACCGTTGAGCTAAACAGAATTGCATCACATCTCTTTTGGTTTGGTGCATTTGTTATGGATCTTGGAGGTTTTACGCCTCTTATGTATGCCATTCAGGATCGTGAATATATACTCGATGCACTGGAAGGTATCACCGGATCTCGCCTCACCTATTGTTATCACTCCTTCGGTGGAGTGGCTAATGATATAGACGACGACTTCATCAAGGCGACAAGAGCAATCATTCCAATGATGCGCAAGTCATTAAAGAAATATGAGGCACTGGTTACCGGCAATATCATTTTCAGAAAACGCCTTGAAGGTATCGGGCCGATTTCTGCTGAAATGTGTCGTAAATATGGAGCAACAGGAGCGGTTGCCCGTGGTTCAGGAATTGATTTCGACGTTCGTAAAAACGAACCCTACTCAGTATATTCAGATTTTGATTTTGACGTACCGGTTTATCACGAATGCGACTCTCTGGCTCGTTACATGGTTCGCATGGATGAGATGGAACAATCTCTGCGTATTATTGAACAGGGACTTGATAAATTACCGGACGGGCCAATCATGCCCGCGAAAAAACCAAAACTGATTAAACCTCCGGTTGGTGATTATTACCAGGCGGTTGAAACAGCACGAGGCAGTTTTGGTATCAGGCTTGTAAGTGACGGTACCAAGAACGCCTATCGCTTCAAACTTCGTTCTCCAACGTATTCAAATATGAGTCTTTTTGACGAGGCATGTGAGGGTATGTTGCTGATGGATGCACTCGCTATGCTGGGAAGCTTAGACTTAGTTATACCTGAGATTGACAGGTAAGGGAGTAGTCGCATGAGTTTAACAATATTAAATGTTCTGGCTGCCGTTGTTGCTGCCATTGCCTTTGCCGCACTGAACGCAGCCTATCTGGTCTGGGCAGAGCGTCGGGGGGCGGGACGAATTCAACGCCGTCCAGGTCCAAATGTCAACGGCCCTTTTGGCCTTCTGCAACCACCTTGCGATGGTATTAAGCTGATGACTAAGCAGCTAATGATTCCAGGAGGAGCCGATAAGGCTCTCTTTATGGTAGCACCTGTTCTTACCATGATTCCTGCGATCGCAAGCTTTGTCACCATACCATTCAGTAATACCATTGTTGCCCACTCCATGAATGTTGGAGTGTTGATGGTTATCGGTTTTGCCTCCCTTGGTGGCATGGCCATCCTGTTTGCCGGCTGGGGTTCACGGAACAAATACAGTGTTATGGCATCTGTTCGTTCAGTTTCTCAGGCTATTTCTTACGAAGTCCCCTTGTTTATTACGGCGCTTACCGTCGTTCTGATAACAGGTACTCTCAACCTGCATGAAATGGCCAGTATCCAAGCTGGCGGTTTCTGGAACTGGAATATTACACCGTCACTGTCCAGTCCTTTAATGCCCGTTTCTTTTCTCATTTTCTTTATCTGCATCCTTGCTGAAACCAACAGGGCTCCATTTGACCTTGGCGAAGCTGAGAGTGAGTTGGTTGCAGGATTTCATACAGAATACGGAAGCATGGGGTTTGGACTCTTCTTTATGGCAGAGTACGCACATATCGTTATTGGTACATCCCTTATCACTATCCTCTTCTTAGGTGGATGGGGCTGTCCATTTGGGCTTTACCCCGGTGTGTGGTGGTTCCTAATTAAAATTTATTTTCTCATTTTTTCCTTTATTTTGATTCGATGGACATTTCCTCGTACAACAATATATGGACTACTCAATCTGAGTTGGAAGGTATTGATTCCAATCACACTCTTTAACCTGCTGCTTACAGCCGGATTGCTGAAGGTATTTTAATATGGGTGCCTATTTTAACGATATTTTCTCTGGATTGTGGAGTCTTTGCATAGGGCTTAGCATAACGTTCAGGGAATTCTTCAAACCAGTTGTCACTGTCCCCTACCCGTACAAGACCATAAAGATGTGCAAACGGTATCGAGGCCATATTGAACTGATTGAGAACGAGGAAGGAAAACCAAAATGTATATCCTGCGGAATGTGTCAGCGTGCCTGCCCGTCAGGATGTATCAGCCTTGCTTCAAAATCTGTTGCTTATGAGGTTGAAGTTAAGGGTGAAATGAAGACAAAAAAGAAGAAGGTACTCACCAAGTACAACCTCGACTTCACTACCTGCTCCCTTTGCGGACTATGTGTTACGTCCTGTAACTTTGACGCCATCACCTTTTCACAGGAATACAACCTTGTTTCTACCCGCAAGGAAGACTTCCATTTCGATCTTCTTAATAGGTTGCAGGAGAGAAACTCATGAATCCAACTGATGCCTCAGGTATTCTTGGCTTTTTAACGGCCGATGGATTTGCAGGCTATGGTGATGCAGCTGTCGGAATCGTCTTCCTGTTCTCACTTACAATCACCATAATCGGTGGATTTATGGCCTGTAATGCAGAACGGCTTGTTCGTGCGGTAGCTGGACTAGCTCTCTGTTTTATTGGAATAGCCACCATCTACTACTTCCTTAATTCACCATTGTTGTCCATGATGCAGCTACTCATCTACGTTGGTGCTGTGTGTATTACCATTGCCTTCGCTGTTATGCTTGCAGCCCCTGAAGACGACAGGAAACATGGCCCTGCCAATGCATTAGGTGGCCCTCTTGGTTTAATTACCGCTGGTCTTATAACATTTGCTTTGATTGGCCTTGCAGTAAACACTTCGTTTGATGTTCTGCCAAAAGAAAACATGGGGACTGCAAAGCAGATAGGAATTGAACTACTCACTACCTATGCTGTGCTCTTTAAACTGATATCCGTCGTCCTGTTAATTGCAATCATCGGAGCACTTATCATTGCACGTCAAGGAAGGAGCAAATAAATGTCTATTCTCAACCTTCATAACGACCTGAACACATACCTTATTCTTGCCGCAGTCCTTTTTGGAATGGGCATGTACGGTCTCATGACTCGAAGAACTCTTATTGGAATGCTAATTGCCTCAGAGCTTATTCTTGCGGCAGCAGCCATTAACTTTATGGCCTTTAACAGATTCACTGCTCCTGACCCCACCGTAGGACAGATATTTACCCTGTTTATTATGGCCATTGCCACTGCTGAAGCTACCATAGGTCTCAGTATTACCATTGCAATATATCGAAATTACAAATCAGTCGACGCCACAGATATTGTCGACCTTAAAGGTTAAAAGGCCAGGAAAAAGGAACCTCTGTCATGGAAATACAAACGATCAGTTCCGTAAAACTACTTCTTGCACTTCTTGTTCCACTGATTGGCACCGTAGGTGTCATGCTTATGGGAAAAAACGAGAATATCCGTGAGGGTATTTCTTCGGTGTCATCAGTTGTTCTACTATTACTTGTTGCCTCAATGATTCCCGCAGTTCTCGATGGCAAAATCCTTGTCTATAATATTTTTACTATATTACCCGGCCTTACGGTGACTCTTCGGGCAGATGCGATGTCTATGATCTTCGCCCTCGTCGCTTCTTCACTGTGGACAATTGCTGTCTTTTATTCGCTAGGCTATATGCGGGCACACAAGGAACATGCACAGACACGATTTAATGCCTGTTTTGCACTCGCCATTTTTGGTGCTATCGGTGTGGCTTTTTCCGATAACCTCTTTACCATGTATCTTTTTTACGAGATTGTTTCAGTTTGTACATATCCACTTGTTGCCCATGCACAGGATAAAGCAGGATATGAGGGTGCCAGGAAATACATCATTTATCTAACCACCACAGCCAAGCTCTTCCTGCTGCCTGCTCTCATCCTGATTTATGTTCTCACCGGAACACTTGATTTCCCAACCAACATATCAGAAGGACTTTTCACTGATGGTCTCTCTTCGGGCAATATCCAAAACTGGGTAGTGATCATGCTTTATATCTTCTGCATCTTCGGGTTTGCCAAGAATGGTATTATGCCATTCCACCATTGGCTCCCTGGTGCCATGGTTGCTCCGACCCCGGTCTCAGCACTCCTCCATGCAGTTGCAGTTGTTAAGGTTGGTGTCTTCTGTACAACCCGTACCATGCTCTATGTTTTTGGTACAGATACCATGCAGGCCTTGAACCTTGGTATTCCAACCGCTTACTTTGTCGGATTTACAATACTTGCAGCATCTATTCTAGCCCTCTGCAAGAACAACTTAAAAGAGAGGCTTGCGTATTCGACCATATCTCAGCTTTCCTATATTATTCTTGGTGTAGCATTACTCACTCCCTCTGGAATTGAAGGTGGGCTCATTCATATCGTGAATCACGCATTTGCAAAAATCACACTCTTTTTCTGTGCAGGGGCGATTATGATAGCCGCACACAAAAAAGATATTTCAGAGATGGGGGGGCTTGGCAAGACCATGCCGATAACGTTCGCCTGCTTCTTTATAGCTTCCCTCTCCATGATCGGTGCTCCGCCGGTTGCAGGATTTGTTACAAAATGGAACCTGCTTGTTGGTTCCATGGAAGCCCATCAAATGGGAATACTCCTTATCCTGATTGCTTCAACCATGCTTAATGTCGGGTATTTTGCCCCAGTCACTTATAAGGCATTTTTTGGGAAACGTCCGACAGGTGAAACATACCAAGGGATCAAGGAAGCACCACTAACCATGCTCATCCCTATAATGATTGCATGTTTAATATCAGTGTTACTTGGTATCTTCCCTAACTTTATGATGCAATTTGTAAGGACGGTGACAGGATGATTATAAATATGATCGACTATCTTCGGGATCGGTTGCAGAAGGTAATTTATTGTTGCTATGGAGTTATGATCTTCATAGTAATCTGGAGCATGACCGTGGACAAAAGCTACGCTCATAGTTGGGCAGAAGAAATGATACCAGGATTCTGGTCACTCTTTGGACTCTGTAGCTGTGCCATTGTCATTATGGTAGCCAGATGGTTTGGCAAAAGCGGTATCCAGACCAGAGAGGATTATTATGACAATTAGTTTTATACACCCGGCACTCATTATGATAGTAGGTGCCTGTCTGCTGCCAATGATAAGAGGACCGTTCCGTAAGCCTTTTATGTTTTTGGTTCCCCTGCTGACTTTTATCAGTGTTATCTATCTGAGCCAGAATGCAGGTACCTATGGTGTTTTCCAGTTTATGAACTGGGAACTGACCTTTGGTCGTGTTGATCGTCTTTCCACCATCTTTGCCTTTATCATGGCGTTGATGGCCATTATTGGTACCATTTACGGTATGCATGTTAAAGATGAATGGCAACATGTTGCAGCCTGGATTTATGTTGCAGGGTCACTCGGTGCCATTTATGCCGGTGATTTTCTCACCCTCTTCCTGTTCTGGGAAATGATGGCCTTTGCCTCAACCTTCCTGATATGGGCAAGAAAAGACAAAGAAGCACTTGCTGCTGGTTACCGGTATATTCTGGTGCATACCTTCGGCGGAATAATTCTTCTAATGGGATTTGTTCTCCGGTATCAGGCAACAGGTGACCTTAGCTTTGATCAGATGAATGTTTCATCGCCCGAACTTTACACCTGGCTGATTATGGCCGGTCTTATGCTGAATGCTGCTGTTCCACCGCTTCATTCATGGCTACCGGATGCCTACTCTAAGGCAACAGCAATTGGTGCGGTATTTATGTGTGCCTTTACAACCAAAACCGCTGTGTACACCCTTATTCGTAGCTGTTCCGGATTTGAAGTGCTGATATATCTTGGTGTTTTTATGGCAATTTACGGCATCATCTATGCGATGATAGAAAATGATGTCCGCAAACTCCTCGGCTGGGAAATTGTGTCACAGGTAGGGTATATGGTCGCAGCTGTTGGTATTGGAACCAGCTTGGCCATTAACGGTGCCTCTGCCCACGCGTTCGCTCATATCCTGTACAAAGGACTGCTCTTTATGGCGGCGGGGGCAATCTTAACCGCAACCGGAAAACAGAAACTTACTCAACTTGGTGGTCTCTATAAAAAGATGCCGATAACCATGGTCTTTCTGCTTATTGGTGGGCTTGCCGTTTCTGGACTCCCGCTGATGTCAGGGTTTGTTTCTAAGTCCATGATCGTTGCTGCTGCCTTTGAAACACACCTTTACTGGGTAGCGTTTGCACTGATTTTTGTATCAGCAGGAACATTTCTTGCCGCTGGCCTGAGACTCCCCTACCTTCTCTTTTTTGGAGACAACAACTGCTCCAAAGAGACGTGGGAAAAAGCTCAGGATCCAAGCTGGAATATGCAGCTTGCCATGGCCATTGGCGGATTTTTCTGCATCTTTCTTGGAGTTTACACACCATTTCTGTACAATATGTTGCCAAATACAGAAGTCGTATTTAATCCTTACAGTGCCTACCATATCAGTGAGGTCTTGCAGATTATGGCCTTCACCGCCTTTGGGTTCTTTATGCTCCGCAAATATATTGTGCCTAAAGATACCATTAGCCTTGATATGGATTGGTTTTATCGCATGGGTGGACGAGCCTTCTACTGGACTGTTGACAACCCCTTGCAATGGCTGGACAACTCACTTGGGAAGTGCTACAAAACCGTTGGTACCAACTGTCTCATGACAACATCAGCCTTCTGGTCATGGTTTGACTGGCATGGCATTGATGGCGTAGTTGATGGAACTGCCCGATGTGTTCGTGCAATTGGTCGCAGAATCGCCATTGTCCTGCAGCGCGGTGAGATCCAATATACCATCTACTATACAGTCTCTTTTGTAGCCATTCTCTTAGCGGGCTACGTTTGGCTCTAACGACACTTTGAATGTGCTTTTTTTTTTGCACCGTAACAAACAAATAAACTGATATCGAGGAACACTGGAAATGGATCAACTACTAATCAATCCAGATTATCCACACATTCTGAGCACGCTGATTTTCCTGCCCTTAGCAGGAGCTGTACTATTGCTCTTTGTACGGAATGAAATCTTTGCAAAATACTGGGCACTTGGCATCACCACGCTTACGGCACTCCTTTCCATCCCCTTGATTTTAGCATTTGACATCTCCACCAGCAATTATCAATTTGTAGAACAAGTCAGCTGGATTAAATCGTTGAACATCCAGTATGTTGTCGGAGTAGATGGGATATCGATCCTGCTTATCATGCTGACCACCTTTATCATGCCCCTCTGTGTACTTGCTTCCTGGAATTACATTAAAACCAGAGTGCAGGCATTTATGGTCTGTCTGCTGATTATGGAATGTGCCATGCTCGGCGTGTTTATGGCTCTTGACTTGGTTCTGTTCTACATCTTCTGGGAAGCAATGCTTATCCCAATGTATCTGCTTATCGCCATCTGGGGTGGACCACGGAGGATCTATGCATCTATTAAGTTCTTTCTTTATACTCTTGCCGGCTCTGTCATGTTACTTGTTGCCATAATCTGGCTCTATATTAACAACGGTAACAGCTTTTTTATCCCGGATATGATGTGGCAGAACTATTCAAGCACTGCACAAATCTTTTTGTTTCTGGCATTCTTTCTTGCATTTGCCATCAAGGTTCCCATGTTTCCTTTCCACACATGGCTACCCGCTGCACATGTTGAAGCCCCAACTGCCGGTTCTGTAATACTTGCATCGGTTCTTCTCAAAATGGGAACCTACGGTTTTCTTCGCTTTGCAATTCCCATCACACCTGAAGCTACGATGCTGCTGGCTCCTGCCATACTCTGGTTATCTATAGCCGGTATTATATATGGTGGTTTTACGGCACTCGCCCAAAGTGATATGAAAAAACTGATAGCCTATTCATCGGTTGGGCATATGGGTTTTGTGACTCTTGGTATCTTTGTTCTTAACACCGCTGGTGTCGAAGGTGCCATCCTCCAAATGATCAATCATGGCATAACAACAGGGGCACTCTTTCTCTGTATCGGAATGATCTATGAGCGTAACCATTCAAGAGAACTTAGTGATGCAGCCGGGCTAGGTAAGCAAATGCCGATTTTTGTGACATTCCTTACCTTCTTCACACTCTCAGCATTTGCCTTTCCGGGAACCAATAGTTTTGTTGGTGAGTTCCTGATCCTTGTTGGTGCTTTTGAACACTCGATCTGGCTGGCATTGGCCGCTATCCCCGGTGCCGTACTTGCTGCTGCCTATATGCTCCGCATGTTACAGAAAATCGTCTGGGGTGGAACAAACAATCCTGATCAAACAATGATGAAAGATATTAGTGTTCGTGAGATCATGATCCTTAGCCCTTTCCTCTTCTTCGTATTCTGGATTGGACTTGATGCACAGCCATTTATCGATGTTATCCACGTAAGTGTGGAAAATTTATTAAATAATTACCATGGTTTGCACAACTAGGTACCTGTCTGGAAATACCCTTTCGGACAATCTCCGACTCCCAGGCAGCTGTGATAACAGATTCAATTATATAGTAACAGCGTTCTTTATTAACGTTTCGCAAAAGGTATAAAAAATGCATTTTCTCCCTGAGTTAACACTGTTGGCTGCAATCCTTACCTTCTTTACAGTAAGCCTCTGCAAAGTCAATAGTGATACTACCAGAAATATTGTCATTGGACTCGGTTTCGCCGTCTTTATAGCTTCTCTTCTCAGCTACGGCCAAACCGGAATGCATTTATTCAATGCTTATCAGGTCGATCTCTTCTCTCAGGTCTTTAAAATCCTGATCGCCGGGGCAATGCTGATTGTTATTCTATTGGGTAGTAAACTCAAAGGAATTTCACCTAAAGTACAGCCTGAGTACTATCTCTTCATGTTTAGCAGTACACTCGGCCTTATGATGCTTGTATCAAGCGTCGAATTACTTACCATCTTCATTACTTTGGAATTTGCTTCATTTGCTACGTACATCATGGTTGCCATGCGTGACGATGAAGGAAAGTTCAGATTTCAAATGGAAGCAGGTATCAAATATCTTCTCTTTGGAGTAATTGCCACAGGATTTATGCTCTTTGGTATGAGTTATATGTATGGCCTCACCGGTTCCACCGAACTTCCAGTTGTTATGGCAAAACTATCCACCATGTGGAATAATCCTGCAGCAGTGATTGCCATGATGATGGTACTTGCTGGATTCTTTTTTAAACTTGCACTTTTCCCATTCCACTTCTGGGTACCGGATGTATATGAAGGTGCCTCCAACGAAACCACAGCATTTATTGCATCAGTCCCCAAAATTGCTGCAGTTGCGATGCTCATTCGGTTTATTAGTCCTATCACTGGTGAAGGTCAGGTAATTGTAACTGTTCTTATGGTTTGTGCTATTGCTTCCATGTTTTACGGAAATCTTTCAGCACTTGTGCAAAAAGATGTTAAACGTATGCTTGGATTCTCAGGTATTGCCCACGCAGGTTTTGTTTTACTCGGTATCCTTACTTTCCAGATTACTGGATATTCCAATGCTATTTACTATATCATTGGATATGTACTGATGAACCTGGCCTGTTTTCTCGTTATCTGTACCGTTTCCGAGAAGGGTGACAATGTGCTGATTGAAGACCTTTCAGGATTGCATAAACGCTCACCCATTATGGCTTTCACCCTTGCAGTTGGAATGTTTGCCCTTGCTGGAATCCCGCCATTTGTCGGCTTTATGGGCAAATTCATATTACTGACTGGAGCACTAAAAGAAGGCTACCTGCTGATCGTTATCCTGGGAGCACTTAACACTGCCATTGCCATTTATTACTACCTGTCTGTAATTCGTGTGGCCTACACCAGTGATCCAGCAGAACGTGCTATTGTGAATCCTTCAATGCTCACCAATGTAACAGCCGTTTTCCTTCTGGCTGGTATTCTCATTATGGGTGTGACACCGCAGTTATTTATTGATTTTGCAACAACGGTTGTTCAGACGATAATGTAAGGACTACAGTATGCGAAAGATATCAATTCCATAAAATCCCTGTGAGTACCTCACGGGGATTTTATGTTTATTCTACATAGGTTAAATTACTTTCTTTCAGAAAATATCTTTATTCTTTTTTTAGTTTCTGCTAAATTATATATAATTATATTGCTCGATTGATTTTTACTTCCAATTAATCTGACAATCAAAAGTATACATAGTTTCGTTTTCGTCGCCTTGTCAAGTATATCGCTTCACTGTACCTGAGGGCGAATCCCATTTTAGCCCATCTATAGCGGTCTTGGAGACACATTTTATGAAAAACCAGGAATTAAAAAAATCTCTCGTCAAGTCAGGTATCTTATCGGTACTTTTAGTTTTCTTTATCTATGCTTTCGCAGTCAGTGATTCCGGTGGAATTATAGGAACCATTTCTTCATTATTCACAGCAGCAGTTTTTCTAATTGGTCTTGCACTCGCCATTGCTCTATGTGTTGCTGTGATGTTTGGAATCTATTTTGGGATTCTCTATATGTACGACTATTTACACGATCTTAATAGCTGTAAAAGCACGTATAATGAGTTTAAAGTACAACTCCACGATTCAACAAAAACGCTTAGTTGCTGTCCAGTTATTACAAAATGTCTCTCCAAACAAGCAACTGCCGCAACAGTTAGTGAAGAAGATTTGCACCCCCTTCGCAGCAACCAGGACGAACTTAAAAATCAGCTGGATGAGCTCCAAACCAGCGTTGCTGGTCTTGCAAAAAACCTTAGCAGTTTTTCTTCATCAATAACTGGTACCACCGAAGAAATTGCACAGCTTGATGAAAAGATGAGTACCATAGCAGGAGAGCTTGAGAATAAGGCCACAGCCGAATCTGTTGAGGAAGCAACAAAAAAACTTTCTGCTGACATCACAGCTATTCAGGGGGCGGTAAAACCGCTGAGTAACAAGCTCACAGAACTTGAAACTGCCCTGTCTTCTCTCGAAACTGAAGAGGAAGGTGGCGATGGAACACAGGAAGAAGTCAACAGTGCCATCAGTGGTATCCAGGCGGAACTTGCAAACATGAAAAGCTCCATAGAGAGGATTAGTAGTAGTCAGCCTAGACCAGAATCAAATGAGGATGACGACAATCATCGAATTCTTTCTCGTTTTACTAATAAAAATGATGAGAAAAAATTTACTACGCTTGTTACAGAAGCGGTCAGCAAGGGAATGACTTATGCCCAGATAGATGAATTTTTGAACGACTCCTTATCTAAAGAGGCATCTGAAGTTATTGCCAGCCACCCATCCTTGACCAAAGATTATATCAAAATTGCCCGACAGAAAGCTTAGGTGATCGGTGTTCGGTGTTCGGTATCAGTTACCGAATACCGAATAACCGAATATTTTTCCAGGATCTTTACTTCTTAATCCCAGCCTTTTTCATTTTATACCGAAGAACACGTTCACTGATTCCTAGAACCTCTGCAGCCTTTGTTTGTACCCAGTAATTCGCCTCAAGGGCTACAACCAGCATTTCTTTCTCTACCTCAGCCAGCCGATCACTCAACAGTCCTCCTCCCTTACTACTGCTCTCACGAATTTCAGGTGGCAGATCTGCAACGGTCACGGTATTGCCTCGAACAAGGGTCAATAGACGTTGAATCAGGTGCTCAAGTTCCCTTACATTACCAGGAAAGGAATATTTGACCAGTTTTGTCATGGAATCATGATCAAATGACATTTCAGTATTTACTGCATGTTTCTCCAGAAAAAACTCCATAAGTTCCATTATATCATCTCTTCGTTCCCGCAGAGGAGGAACGATCAGCTCAAGAACATTGAGACGAAAATACAGATCTTCACGGAACAGCTTATCTGTCACCATCTGCTTCAGATCTTTGTTGGTGGCAGTGAGCACCCTTGCATCAACACCAATTTCAACCTCACTTCCCACCCGGCTAATCTTTTTTTCCTGTAGAGTTCGTAGAAGTTTTGCCTGTAGATGAAGTGGCAGTTCACCAACCTCATCAAGAAACAGCGTCCCACCTTGTGCCAGTTCAAAGCGACCACGCCGTTTTGAGGAAGCCCCAGTGAAAGCACCTTTTTCATGACCAAAGAGTTCTGATTCAAAGAGGTTTTCAGGGATAGCAGCACAGTTCACTTCAACAAAAGGACCATCTTTCCTCGGCCCCATCATATGAATAAGCCTGGCAATAAGCTCTTTGCCGGTACCTGTTTCTCCGCAAATCAACACTGACCACTCTGTGGCCGCAATCCGATACACAAGGGATAACAGCTCCTGCATTTTTTCACTGGAACCAATGATGGATATGGGAAGTTCCACCTGTTCTATAAAATCATTTATTTTTTCCGACTCTTCCTGAACACCAATACTTTCTTCAATTCGACGAATTTTTGCCATAAGATCTGTTAGATCAACCGGCTTTTCCATAAAGTCATCGGCACCAAGCTGCATCACTTTTACTGCTGTTGTAACATCTCCATAGGCAGTGATCATAATGGCTCGCAGCAATGGGGATACCGCTCTCATCTTTTCCAGTACCTCATCACCATTCATGTCATCCATGCGATGATCAAGCAAAACCAGTTGTACAGGCATCGACTCAAAGAGTTGCAAAGCCTCGTGTCCGCCAGATGCAGTCAGCACCTTATACCCCTGTTTTTCCAGAAATCCCTGCAGCATTTCCCGCTGCTCCTGCTCATCATCTACAATTAATATCAACATAGTATACTCCCGCACTCGATGGTGCCATACACATTCATCAGGAAATTTCCAGAGGCAGCGTAATTAAAAATTTGATGCGCTTCCCGGAAAAATCACCCTGCCACTCAAGCTTTCCTTTATGGGCCAGAACGATCTTCTTACTAATCACTAGGCCAAGGCCTGTTCCTTTACTCTTCCGGGTGAAATATGGTTCAAAAAGGAGCCTGCTTTCTTCGGGTGACAGGGTAAATCCACCATTTTCAATTTCCACACAACAACTTTTCTCCAAGCGCTTCATTACTATTCTGATAAATCCTCCATCTGCCTGTGCTTCCACGCTGTTCTTCAGAAGATTTTCAAAAAGCTGTTCCAACAAAACCCTGTCACCGGGAATTGAAAAATCCTGATCACAGTCGAGTTCCACCTCAACTTCAATCTTCTGTTTTCTGCACTGTTCCTGATACAATGTCACCCCCTGACGAAGAAGAGAGGGAAGATTCACTGCCTGGCTTGTGATTGCAAACGAATGGATGTATTGATTCAATCTGGTGATAATGGTGTTTGTTCGATCAACAGCGTTACGCATACTGGCAAGAAGTTTATGGTGATCAGGGTCAAGATCCTCTGCCTCAATCTGCATACGTTGCAGCCCCATACCAATGGCATTTAACGGGTTTCTAAGTTCATGGGTAATTGTTGCTGCCGCCCTTCCAAGAGCGGCATCTTCATTCTGACGAGCCATTTTTCGTTCAAATTCACGTACCTGCTGTAAGCGTTGACGTTGAACCCAATAGAGCCACCAGGAAGAAAAACCACCAAAAAGAATCAGAAAACAGATAAAGATAAGAAACTCTTTTTGCATCTGGATGCGTCGTTTCCCAAAACGATCCATTTTAAGAGCCACAATGAGCTGTCTGTCCCCTATGGAAACCGCTGTTTCCCGAATATTCTCATTGTGTATTAACTGTGCATTCAACAGCTCCTGATCCATGTTTTGGCCATCAGACAAGAACCTCACATAGGCAATATCGTGCAGATCCTCCAATATGCCGAGAAGACGTTCAACGGAAATTTTATCCACTATTGCATCTATTTCACGGGAAGAAAGACCAACCAGCACACAGCCGACAAGGGGTGACTCAGATACGTTTTCATCAGGAATAAAAGAATAAAGATATATTTTCTCGGTCTCCATACGTTTAAGTCCTGACGATTCCCCACATTCTCTGTCGGACAACCAACCTGCCGGACCACTAACTCCAGTGGTGCTTCCACCTTGCACAATTCGTACTCCTGCAAGACCTGACTTTGCTGCATATGCTGTCAGTTCAACGGATAAAAACGGTTCAATTGAATCAAGATAATGGATAAACCGGGCACTGTTTTCAAGAGATCCGGCAACGGTCTCTTCAAGAGCACTCTCCGAGAGAAGTCCATTTCGGATAGTGAGATCAACAACAGCTGCCAGAATCTCAGAATAATCCCGTGAATGCATCTCTAATTCACGGGAAGCCTGCTGGTTCTGTCTTAAAAAATAACTTCCAACTAAAACAGTGATAAGTACAAAGACAACAAGATTTGTCTGCCAGCCGAGATAGTGTTTCACCTTCCACCGCCTCCTCCGCCATTGCCGCCACCACCTCCACCACGGCCACCACCACTTTCTGCGCCATAACTATCTGAATCTCTTTCTGTAGAATCTGTATCGCTCCAGTAACTCCGATGCTGTTTTCCTTTTCTCGAAAGACGAGAACGTACGCCGGTGGGATCAGAACATCCTCCTCCACGGCATCCTCTAATGTCAGTTGCAATGAAGGTATTGATAGCTCCTGGAAGTCGTTTTCCCCAGAGCCTTATGTTTGCACCAATAATTACGCACGCTGGAAGGGCAATCTTCGATTGTACCAAAACAGTCTCATCTTCAATACCTGACTCCTGCTTTGTAGTCGATATTTGTGGAGCAACTTCGATCTCCTTTTTCTGGGAATTAATCGACAAAACTTTTCCCATAAAAAAATCCTGACAAAAAGAATCGTTCACACCAACAGTTATACATAGCAATACGATGGCGGTGATAACACCCGCCATCGTATTACTTATTCTGCATTTCATTGGCTATTCCATGAATAAGATCGAAAATTTCCATTGGCTTCTTCTCGTTTGCTGCAGCTATCTCTTTTATGGTCATCTCAGCTTCAGCTTTTACACCTTTTTTAGCAAGATTCTGACGAACGACCTGATACATCAGATTATACTCATTGCATATGGCTCCAAGAGTCATTTTACCAAAACCAGTCATTTTGCTATCGGGAAAAGAGGAATGACCTTCACCCTTTTTGATGTTTGACGCAGGTTTAATGATTTCAAATATATTTTGAGGGGACAATCCATTGGCGGCCGCAATAACAGCAAGCGTAACACTTGAATCACTTACTTGAATATTTGACTCTTGGAGGAGCTCAATAGCTTTATCTAAATCTAAATTCTGCTTCTTCGCAAAATGCTTTATTGAGGATAACTCTGCGCGACCATAAGGTGGCGCACCGTGTTTCTCAGCAGCCGCATCCTTGATGGATTCGCTAAAATTGATAACAGTGGACATTGGAGGAATCTCAAGATACGTTCCAATTCCGACAAAAAGACTCAAGAGAAGTGCAACATTAAAAGACGGGGTAAATACTTTTAGTTCCCTGGCTCGGTTTTTCATATAGGCTTTTATTGGAGCCCAATTATAAAACATATGGAGAAGACCGGCAAAAAGAAATAGAACGCCCAGGTTAATATGGAGGTTGCTCCATTCAGTTTTGCTCAACCCCAACATATGCCAGTCAGTCCAGTGCGCTACACGTCCCTGGGGATCAATGTAAAGGACAATAGATGTTACCACCATGAGGATAAAAGAGATAAACATGGTCATGGACGTAATCTTTCTGATATTCACAATAAAATGCCTCCATTGCGATAAATAGAAATAGAGGGTATCCACTTTTTGTGACCTGCGGATAGCCCCTGAAAAGATATTAATACTTCTACTATGCGTTAATCATGCCATAAACGTGCCATATTGTTTTTCTGTTGAAAACCACGTAAGGGAGTTGGAAAAAAAACAATTCACCCAAAGATTGGATTAATAACGACATCCCATTTAGGTAATCGTGTTGATTTCTCTCCGCTGGGGTGCAAATCAGAAGGCAGAAGCCAGAAGCCAGAAGTCAGAAGCCAGAAGCCAGAATAGTTTGCAGCCAGAGGCTGTAGGCTATGAAGGTTCTTTGTGGTTTCCTAATTCTTTCTCTGATTTAATTTTATAGAACTTAAAAAACAGGCAACTAATCAGAACAATTTAGTGCGTAGCACCTAACTAATCTGGCTTCTGTCCTCTGGTTTCTGGTTTCTGGCTTCTGGTTTCTGGCTTCTGGTTTCTGGCTTCTGTCCTCTGGTTTCTGGTTTCTGGCTTCTGGCTTCTGGTTTCTGGCTTCTGATGTCCGTGAATGGGGCTGTTTAAATAAGGAAGAATATCGACAACCATGCCTCCTGTCGACAATTTTGTCGAGTTCTGACACAGAATGCCAAACAGAAGAAGAGCTTCCGTAGAGACGTTTACTCTTCTCTTCAGATGAGTCAGGTAGGAGTAACACAGGAGACAGGAAAATTCAGTTCTGACGCTGTCTCAAAATCTCAAACATTATAACACCTGCAGCCACAGAACTGTTCAACGAATCAAGCTTACCCTCCATAGGGATGGAAAGAAGAACATCACACTGTTTACGAACCAATGGGCGTATCCCTGATCCTTCACTGCCCACAACAATGCACGCCGGGAGCAAAAGATCCGTGTTATAGAGAGATTGGGCATCATCATCTTTTATTGCACCAAATACCCATGCACCAACATCTTTCAAGGCCTGTAATGACTGGGCAAGATTGGTGACTTGGCAAATATCAATGTGAGACATGGCACCCGCTGCAGATTTAGCCGCAGTGCCACCAATGGGGGCAGTGCGTTCACGGGTAACAAGGACACCATCCATCCCGGATGCATGAGCTGATCGTATAATGGCTCCTATATTATGTGGATCCTGCAAGGTATCAAGAACAATTAGCCTTGGGTTTTTGCCTGCCTTTACCAAGCCATCAAATTTATCCAGCAGATCATTAAAGGGCATCAGACTGGTCTGCGACATTTTAGCCACAACTCCCTGATGCCGTACCTGATACGCATCTTCTCCGGTGAGACGAAGAGCAGATACAAAATTCATTTTGATTCCTGCGGTGCGTGCTTTCTCAATAATCTCTTCGCGCTTTCCACCCTTTCTGTCTTTTACAATAAAAATTTCACTGATTCGTTCAGATTCCTGCTCAAGGGCTTCATGCACCGGATGAATTCCCCAGAGGAGATCTTCACTCAAGCGAATCTTTCGTTCATTTTCCTGACGGTGATTTGTACTTTTTTTCACTTGTTGCCTCTCAATTGAATGGGTTCACCAGAGGGCAGTCGGTGTCCATGACTACGCTCGGCGATGATCACAGATTGCAAGGTGCTTACGGCCTCTTCCAAATCATCATTTATCACGAGATAATCATATTTTTCTGCAGCATCCATTTCTTTTACAGCATTATGTAAACGTAATTGAATGGTTTCTTTATTATCTGTTCCTCTGCTGCACAATCTTTTTTCAAGTTCCGACAGAGAAGGAGGTGCCACAAAAACTGAAACGCCATGAATAGTTGCATCAGCAGCAATAATTGCTGCACCTTGAACATCAATATCCAGAATAATATCCTGGCCGTTTGCAAGCTGTTTAAGTATGGCAGGACGACTGGTTCCATAGAAATTTCCGTGTACCTCGGCCCACTCAAGAAACAAATTATTTTCGCACATTTTCTGAAATTCGGCAACTGTTACGAAATGATAATCAACACCATTTTTCTCACCTTTCCGTGGCGCACGAGTGGTGTGGGAAATTGAAAAATAAAGGTTTGCGACATTTGCCATCACCTTCTTTAAGATGGTCGTCTTTCCGGCACCCGATGGCGCAGAAAGAATAAAAAGTTGTCCCCTTACACTCATCCTACTTTGTCTCCTTCCCTTTTAGAGCGGCACTTACATGCAAATCCAACTGTAACGATGCCAGACGCTGACTGATAGTGTCAGGTTGGATGGATGATAAAACGACATGATTTGAATCCATCACCAAAAGAGAACGTGTACGCCGCCCCTCTGTTACATCAACAAGCCTTTTGCCGTCCTTTGCAAGTTCCTTAAGTTTTCTTGCAGGTGAAGAACCACTATTGATGACCGCTATGATTCGATCAGCCATCACCGTATTGCCAAATCCGATATTGATAAGTTGCATAGAATCTTTTCCTTAGGGACGTACACTAAATAACTTGGACACCTTAGGGAGTTGGAAAAAACAATTCACCCAAAGATTGGATTAATAACGACATCCCACTTAGGTAATCGCGTTGATTTCTCTCCGCTGGGGGTGCAAATCAGAAGCCAGAAAGTCAGAAACCAGACTAGTTTACAGCCAGAGGCTGTAGGCTATGAAGGTTCTTTGTGGTTTCCTAATTCTTTCTCTGATTTAATTTTATAGAACTTAAAAAACAGGCAACTAATCAGAACAATTTAGCGCGTAGCACCTAACTAATCTGGCTTCTGTCCTCTGGCTTCTGGTTTCTGATATCCCCTTGGCTACTTGGCTTTTTTTGGTAGATTGTTTTTTTCCAAATCCCTTACTTCGTTCCCGTTCCTTATTCGATATTCTGAACCTGCTCCCGCATTTTTTCAAGTTCAGCTTTTAAATCAACGGTGAGATGAGCAATAGCGGCATCATTAATCTTGGAGGCCATTGTATTGACCTCTCGCAAAAATTCCTGAAGAAGAAAATCAAGCTTTCTTCCCGTTGCCTCATCAGCATCAAGAAATGCACGGAATTGATTAATGTGGCTGTCTAAACGAACCATTTCTTCAGTAACATCAGTTTTATCAGCAAGAATTGCGACTTCCTGAGCCAACCGCTGGGGGTCCAGTTGAACCTTATCGAGAAGTTTCTGCAGACGCTCATTCAAGGTCTGCTCTCTTCGTTGCAAAAGTTCCGGGATAGCGTTTCCAATCTCACGTACAACTTCTGAGAAATGACTTAAGCGCTCCTGAAGATCCTCTGCCATGGCTGCACCTTCTTCGATACGCATGGTATCACAGGTGCTGATGGCCAGTCCCAGGGCCTGTCCCATTGGAGTCCACACTGAGTCAAGATCTTCATCCTGCTGTTTTAATCTCATAACATCAGGATAAGAGGCCAGTTGGGAAAGTGTCGTATCATCTTTTAAATCAAGTGATTTGCCTAGATTTATCAAAGCGTCACGATAGGTATTTGCAAGGCCGCTGTTTATATCAATTGTTTGCAGGTCTGAAAAATCTCCTGTGACCGTAAGTGACACATCAACTCGACCACGATGCAGGGTCGCTGCCAACATTTCACGAGCCTGTTTTTCAAGACCTGCACAGCCTTTTGGCAGTTTGATTTTTAAATCAAGATAGCGATGATTTACACAGCGAATTTCTGCCACCCATTGCCGCCCACCAGCCTCTGCTTCCCCGCGACCAAATCCGGTCATACTTTTACTTGTCATTTTATCCTATCTTATCTTATCTTATTTTATTTTATCTCACTCACGATTTTTTGTAAGCTCCACCCAACGCTCAGCCATTCTTTCACAGACAAAAACCAATGACTCTATATCAAGAAAATCCAACACTTTTTGATCAAAAAGTACTTTAACCTTAGCTGGAAAGCCATCCTCGATCTCCTCGTCCCAGAAAAGAACAAACAATGGTAAACGAGGTAAGGCAGGGATAACAAATGCTGCCGCACAACTCTGCTCCGGGTTTTCCTGGATTTGTGCTCCCAGTTGTGGAGCCAATTCTTTTAGAAGCTCGGCTTTTCCGGTAAAATGCGCTGCAATTCGTTCTTCACAGTACACCCGAAGGGTTCGAATTTTGGAAATGGAATTGGGAAGAGATTCCATGCCTATCCACTCCTGTTCAGGCTTGTCTCCACCAGCAAAATGTACATAGTTGTAGAGTAAAATTTGATCCCTTGGATCTTCAACTTCTTTACCATCAATCAAAATACCATCGTGGAAGATCTCAACGTCCCTGCCAAAAAACTGTAAAAGCAAACAATCCTTTTCAGACCCCGACCAATCACATCCCAAGGCTTCAGCGGCTTTTGCAAAATCAATCTGACTGGTTTTTCTTTTGAGATAGGCAACCAGTTCAACATCTTTTTCATCGAGCAATTTCCCGACACCTTCAAGACCGTCTTTTCCTCTGTTCCCAGTAGAAAACTCGTCACCTAGTTGAGCAAGATCAATATGGGGACATTTTCCAGGATTTTCACCGCCCTTTGTCACAGCGGCAGCAAATGCAAGACATGCGGCATAACCACACTCGCCACAGTTGCTTCGAGGAGTATATTTTATAAATTCAAATGGTTGCATATTCAGAAAAACATGGATGGAATTGAAAAAAAAGACGATGTAAAGGATCACTTCCCTCTACATCGTCTTTAAGCTACCTAATTTATAAGAGTGTAAAACATACCCTTACTTCTTCATACGTCTATCCAATTCAGCTTTAAGTGCATCGCTTACTTCAACACTGGAATCCGCATACAAAACAGCAACTTTGGAATCAAGAATAACAGAATAACCATTTTTCTCACCATAGCTGTTTACAACGGTCTGCAGCATTTTCAGAATAGGCTCAAGCTCTTTATCCTGCAGCTGCTTGAGCTCCATTTTTGCATCCGCACTCTTTGCCTGTAATTCACGTTGTCCTAATTGCAGTTCACGAATTTTTTCAGATTTTTTGTCTTTACTCCATGCTGAACTTTTCTTTTCAATTTCCTGCTGCAATACAACTAAGGAATCCTGTTCCTTTTTGAATTTATTCTGCAATTCATTCATTCTTTTTTCAAAAACTTCTTTTGCTTTTTGACCGGCTGAAGATTCAAGAAGTACTTTCTGAATATTCATAACACCAATCTTCTGCCCTTCAGCACTGGCAGTAGTACTATCAAAGGTAAAACCTGCAAATACCACCAAGGTCACTATTAACATTACACGTTTCAACATCAACTTCTCTCCTGTTTTTAGGAATTAATAAAACTGATTAGTATATATTTAGAACGGGAACGAATTAAGCTGGGTATATCTTCAAATCATTTCGTGTACGCTCCTGACTCAATAATAAAATCACTCCGACGATTCTGAGCCCATGCCATCTCATCATGGCCATGAAGAAGAATTTTCTCTTCTCCAAGGCTCACCGTAACAATTCTGTCAGATGCAATACCTAAATTAATAAGATATTTCTTTGCTCCAAGAGCACGTTTTTCACCAAGTGCCAGATTATACTCCCGTGTTCCCCGCGGATCACAATTCCCTTCAATCCGTATCCTGATCTGTCCTTCATCTTTTAAGAAATCAGCATTCACCTTCATCCGGGGAGCTTGATCATTTCTGATAGTGTAACTATCATATCCAAAATATACCGGCAGCATGGGGCCACTGGTTCTACCCTCCATAATTCCTATGGACTTCGACTCCAGGGATTCTTCCTGACCAATGGCTGCCGGATCCCCGAGAGGTACCAGTACTTCATCGGCCTTTTTGTTACTGCAGGCAGACAAAACCAAAGAGATTAAAAGTATTCCAAAACAAAGTGTGCTTCTGCTGTTCATGAACTCCTCCTATAGACAAACCTGTACACCTTCGGGTATTATGATTCTTATAATAGTGCATAAACTACTGAAATCAACTTTCTGATTCTACTTTTTTTTTTAAAAAAACACCAGACGTTTTCATAACATCGTGATATGGCTTAAAATAGGAATTGAATTTGAATAATTATCAGTTTTCTACTTGAAAAATAACGTTTATGCCTCTAAATACGTTTCAGATTAAAAAAAACACGTACCCGTTCACAAGTTCATATATCGGAAAATTAACATTTCTGTGGGAATTTTCCCCATATAAGGTATCAGTTGTCAGTTACTGAACACTAATAACTAATATCTTCCGCCCGTAGGGCATCATGTTCACTTTATATAATTACACATTATGCAAGCACGCAACCTTAACGACGGCAACCTGGATCTTCATGACTTGGTGGCAAAAAACCAATTTGGCACCTTTTTTGGAGTTTCTCAACAGACATTCGATACTGTCTGGGACAATCTCACCGGAAAAGATCAGAATTCAGTGGTCTATATTTCCATGGAAATTGGTGCCGATCCAGATGTTTTTCACCCCATCAAAGATAGGCTGATGGATTTGGAAAAAACAGATTCCATGGATTCACGAATCAAAAAGTTTATCAAAAAGATTTTCACAGGGCCTGAAAAAATCCCCTGTTATGGCGGAGGACTTGGCGTTCTTGCCGGGGATACTTTAAAAAGTTTTGCAGATTGCAGGCTCCCCGTTGTTGCAGTCAGCCTGCTTTACCGGCATGGATACTTTTCCCAGATAGTTGATTCAAAAATCGGACAGATTTCCCAATCCGTTGCATGGAACCCTGAGGAAACTCCGGGGCTCTATCTCCTTCAGGATCCTAAAAATCCGGGGCAAGCGCTGCAAATCGAAATCCCGTTCTTTAATGAATTTGACCAGGAAACCTTGATAACTGCTCAGGTGTGGATGAAAATGGAAGTAAACCATACCCTGGATTATTTCGTGCCTGAACTGTTGCTCGATTTTTCTTTAGCAGATAATCCCACACCCATTAAAAATGCTGCCGGCCGACTATATAACTCCGAATCTTCAATTATTAAAGCCACACAAAGGCGAATGCTGGGTAGTGGAATCCTGCCGGTTCTTCAAGCCATGGGTATCAGCTCTCATACACTGCACCTTAATGAGCAGCACGGTGTTGTGGTTGCCCTGCAACTTATTGCTGAAGAACTTGCGACTCTGTTAAAGAACTCAGACCTGTGCCAGGCGAGTAATGAACAGATCATAACGGCAGCAGACAAGGTTGCCCGCAGGCTTGTTTACACCATTCACACACCCGTAAAAGCAGGTCATGACCGTTTCGACAAGTCTGAATACGCCGGGATCAGCCACAGATCATGCAGGCATATCCTGGATCTGCTTGCTTACGATGAGGATTCACCACACTCCTATAATTTCACCACCCTTGCCATGCGGGTGAACCGCACCGCAAA
Source organism: Desulfocapsa sp. (assembly GCA_022712975.1). GTDB lineage: Bacteria > Desulfobacterota > Desulfobulbia > Desulfobulbales > Desulfocapsaceae > Desulfocapsa. Next base: position 32,140 of record JAFLJO010000016.1, on the reverse strand, counting down.
CAGTGTCAGCAGATTACACAGAGATGTTACCCATAAACAATTCCCCGATTTCGCAAAAAAGATTACTGCTATTACAAATGGCGTCCACCATCTAACCTGGATAAGCGATGAAAGGGCTGAATTATTTGATAATTTCCCCGAACTGAACAACTGGCGAAGAGACCCGGGAGTTTTGAAAAACGTTGACAAATTAAAAAGTAATACTCGCTTTCGCACCTATCTTCTTCGAGCATGGGAAGAAGATACGAAAATCCTCTATAAATACGTAAACAATATGCTTTTGCAACATCGCAACCAGATGACAAGTACCTGGATTGATCCTCCCAATCACTATTCCAATATTATTGACTTTGACACAAAGCTTGATCCCAAAGTATTTACCGTGGGTTTTGCCAGACGCTTTTCCACCTATAAACGTGCAGATCTCATCTTTGACAATATTGACAAACTTTGCTCCATTGCAGTTAGCAATAACTGGCCCATAAACCTCCTCTTCTCCGGTAAGGCTCATCCAGCCGACGAACCCGGTAAAACTGTAATCAAACTTATCCTTGATTACCAGCAGGAGTTACACACCAAAAGCAATGGACTTGTCAATCTTATCTTCATCCCCAACTATGATATGCATATTGCAAAAATGATGGTGGCCGGTGTTCACATATGGCTCAACAGTCCCAAGCGACCACTTGAAGCCTCTGGAACAAGCGGTATGAAGGCGGCGCTAAATGGAGTCCCCAACCTTTCCATCATGGATGGCTGGTGGGTAGAAGGCTACCATGAGGGACAAACCGGATGGAAATTCGGTTATGAAGGCTCGATTGACGAAGCTGACCTCAGTGAATCTCCCGAGGCACTGCTCTATGCAGAAGATTCCGCCTCTTTTTATGCAACTCTTCCACTGGTTCTTGAAGAATTTTACGAGAATGATGAAAAATCCCGTTTTATTGACAAGGCAATTATGAATCTCATCCTTAATGTACCAATATTTAACACCCACCGGATGGCAGCAGAATATCTTCAAAAATACCAACTTAAACTCCCTGCCCGTTTACAGAGCGAGATGGATGGTTTTGGCAAATTATATAACAGCAACGAATGATAGAATTGACAACAAACCATCAGATTTTGATTGGAAGATTATTCGTTATATTGTAAATTCTATAAAAAATTTAGACTACATCCTCCACAGGAGAACATCATGGCCAAAGCGCATATAAGTGCAACCAATGCCACGGACAAAACCATCCGTTCCATTGACAGAAAACGGGAACGGGAAAGACGTTTTATTCTCAATAAAGCCCGTGACAATGCAGACGAATTCGCAACGCGTGTCACCCAGCGGCTTATAGATCGTGAAGTAATTGAGGTTAATTCAGTACAAGGTGTGCGTGAAGCCTTTCTTCAGCAACTAAAAAGTCTTCCCGAAATGGAGGAATTCGATATTCAGCTGAAGGTTGCTCCAATTCGTACTCTTATTCAAGACCCAAATATCCTGAGCCTTTACCTCACTGGGTACGTGATTGAAGATCTGATCAATAACCCCGCCATTGAAGATGTGTTTGGTGATGATTCAGATATTTATCTAGCCATTGATTCGATTTTTAAAGTCCTCAGACCACCTCAGTGATTCATCCCGCAAAACAGCCCTCTCTTGTTTACGCCGATGCCCATGGAAATATAACTGATTGCCTGGATCTGCACGCAGCAGGCATGAGTGGAGGGGAGTTTCAACTTCCCCCAAAAAGTGACTTTATTCCCCTGCCGGAAGGTTCTGAACTCTTTGTTCTTCCAGGTCGACTGCCCATTGGATGCGATCTGAAAACAGGTGAACCACTCCTTCTCGAAGAAGACCCTTACTCGGGAAAAAAAATCCAGGCTGTTGCGGCCTTTATGTCCCCTGCACATACTGCCACTTTAAACAGCGCCTATCAGACGACAGAAAATGCCCCGCGTCTGCCGCTTTTTGCCTACACGGCTGTGGGGTGGTATGATGATCGTTTCTGGGCAACCGCATTTCGCAGTGACAATGATACCCGTCAGGACTGTTCTCAGTTTAATCAAGCCGTGATTAACGCCAAAACGGCCAAAAAACTTCGCGACAACAAATCCAACAGACTCATTCAACATCTGGGTAAATGCTGTCTCACTTACGCATGCCCTGCTGCCAGAAACTATTTTTTAGGTCGGTGGGAAGCCCCTCTGCCCACATCGCCTGTCTGCAACGCCAGATGTGTCGGCTGTATTTCACTGCAAACATCGGGTAAATGTTCTGCTACTCAGGATAGAATTCAGTTCGTGCCGACTCCTGCTGAAATAAGCCAGGTTGCAATCCCTCATTTACAAAATGCCGAAGATGCCATTGTCAGTTTTGGCCAGGGATGCGAAGGAGAACCTCTGCTGCAAACTGATACCATCGAAAAAGCAATTATAGCTATTCGAAAAAAAACAGAGCGAGGGACTATCAACCTCAACTCAAATGCAAGCCTTCCGCAAAGTGTCAAGCGTCTTGCTGATGCCGGACTCGACAGTCTTCGTGTAAGCATAAATTCTGCCCAGGAAAAGTATCACCACAACTACTACAGGCCACAAAATTTTTCCCTTTCAGATGTGCTCGAATCAATCAAGGTGATGAAAAAAGAAGGAAAGTTTGTCTCATTAAACTATTTCATTCTTCCTGGGTTCACAAATTCCTCACACGAATATGATGCTCTTTGCTCACTCCTTACCACCGTTAAGCCTGACCGTATTCAATTGCGTAATTTAAACATGGATCCCGAGCATTATCTACAAAGCATACAATTCGATCACCCTGTTATATCAATGGGCATGAAGGAATGGCTTGCAAAAATAAAAACCAAATTTCCCAAATTACAACTTGGTTACTACAACCCTTCAATACGTTAGGATTCCTGTGGCGTGCCAGTTTTTTTGTATTTTTTCCCTTGATCTTTCAAAAAAATGTTCTATCATATCAGATTAATAATAATTACCACTCACCTTTAAGGAGAAACAAATGCAACTTCCTCCACAGATGCGTTTGACAACACAGCGTCAAATCATACTCGAAGAGCTGGAAAAAGTTACTTCCCACCCTACTGCCAATGAAGTATATGACATGGTAAGGAAACGTCTTCCTCGCATCGGCCTTGGCACAGTTTACAGAAACCTTGAACTCATGGCAGAAACAGGAATCATTTTAAAACTAGAGGTCGGTGGAACACAGAAACGTTTTGACGCCACTATTGCTCCTCATTACCACATCCGCTGTGTCAGCTGTGGAAAAGTGGATGATATCGATATCCCTGTTATGGCAGAGATTGACAAAACTGCTGCTGAAATCAGCCAGTATCAAGTTCTTGGGCATCATATTGAATTTTCAGGTGTTTGCTGGTCCTGCAGTAACCCCACTGAAGAGGAGGAGACGCTGGTTAACTGATTTTCAAGTATTTATCCAGCGTATTTGTTGTTGAAGTTCTTTTGCAGATTTGACCAGTGGCAATCATAAAGGCCTGTCGGGTAATCTCGGCAAGCCTTTTATTAATGGTTCAATCTATGTAGATTGTGAACCTTGTATCTTCCAGCAACAAAGAACAGGCTACAAACCTGCTACTCAAAAATCACCTTGCAGAAACGACGCTTACCAACCTTAATCAGCACATCTCCTTCTGGGGAAACATTCGTTTTCACATCCTTCACTTTCTCACCGTCAAGGGATACCGCGCCCTGCTTAATCATACGACGACCATCAGAGGTTGATTTAACCATCTCCAGATCCATCATAAGCTGGGGCAACCAGATATCTTCTTCGGATTGAATTCTCTTTTCAGGGATATCATCCGGCACTCCGCCTTTACGAAAAACTTTCTCAAAATTCTGTTCTGCCTGGATTGCAGCTTCTTCAGTATGATAGCGAGCCGTCAGCTCCCTTGCAAGCTGTTTTTTAATCTCTTTAGGGTGCAGCTTGCCCGACTCCATACCTGCCCTCAAAATTCCAATTTCCTCACTGCTGAGATCACTCAACAGCTCGTAGTATCGAAACATGAGCTCATCGGAGGCAGAGAGCACTTTACCATAAATATCATTTGGAGATTCTGATACTCCTATGTAATTCCCAAGGGATTTACTCATCTTATTTACACCATCCAGACCTTCTAAAAGGGGAAGGGTAAGTACTACCTGCGGAGCCTGCCCTCTGGATCGCTGTAGATCACGCCCCATAAGCAGATTAAAGAGTTGATCGGTACCGCCCAACTCAACGTCAGCTTCAAGCGCAACTGAGTCATAGCCCTGTATAAGAGGATACATAAATTCATGGATAGATATTGGATTCCCCTCACGAAAACGTACTTTGAAGTCTTCCCGCTCAAGCATTCTTGCAACAGTAAGCTCGGAAGCAAGGCGAATCATATCAAATGAATCCAGCTTAGACAGCCATTCAGAGTTAAAAACAACCTTTGTTTTTTCAGGGTCCAGAATTTTAAAGACCTGCGTCTTATAACTCTCTGCGTTTGCGGCCACATCTTCTCTGGTAAGTGATTTTCTGGTTTCCGATTTCCCCGTTGGATCACCAATCATCCCGGTAAAATCTCCAATCAAAAAATAGATGTCGTGTCCTAAGTCCTGAAAATGTTTTAGTTTTTGCAGTAAAACCGTATGGCCCAGATGAATGTCCGGTGCTGTGGGATCAAACCCGGCCTTGATCCGAAGCGGTACACCAGTCTCTTCAGATTTTTTGAGTTTTTTAACAAGCTCATCATGGCTTATGCAGTCAACAATTCCCCTTTCCAGCAGGGCTATCTGTTCTTCTATACTTGGCATCTTAACTGTCTGTAATTAGGGTTAAACAACAAAACCGCAGGAGGATTGTCCCTGCAGGCAGACCAAAATGAACGAGATGGGTGCTAAGGAACGTACAATAAATAACTTGAACAAATTAATGCCTTTTCCGTTGTCTTCTTCGTTGCTCGTCGCTCACGTAACCCGCTACGCTCGCTCCTCGCGCCTCGAATACAACAAAAAATCCTATTAATTATTGTCCAAGTTATTTATTTCCCGTTCCTAACCGAATATTTATTTTGCGTAGTGCACTGCCCTGGTCTCACGAATAACAGTCACTCGAATCTGACCGGGATATGTCAGTTTTTCTTCTATTGATTTTGCGATATCCTGGCTAAGGAGAATAGCCTCGCCATCCTTTACCTTCTGCGAATCAACAATAATTCGCAGATCACGACCAGCCTGAATTGCATAGCACTTTTCAACCCCATCAAAAGCACATGCTATTGCTTCCAGGTTCTCAAGGCGCTTCACATAGGATTGAAGCATCTCCTTGCGAGCTCCTGGCCTGGCACCAGAGAGAGCATCTGCGGCTTGAACCAACACATCAAGAACCGATTGAGGGGGCTCGTCTTCATGATGAGCACCAATGGCATAAACTACTTCCTCAGACTCACCATACTTCCTGGCAAGATCCCTACCGATAATGGCATGCGACCCTTCCACTTCATGATCGACAGCCTTTCCGATATCATGGAGTAAGCCGGCACGTTTGGCCATCTTCACATCAATTCCAAGCTCAGCCGCCATAATTCCGCAAAGAAAGGCAACTTCTAAAGAATGCTGCAGAACATTTTGTCCATAACTGGTTCGAAATTTCAAACGCCCCAGGGTATTAATCAGCTCCAGATGTACACCATGGCAGCCGACATCAAATGTAGCCTGTTCACCAGCTTCTCTCATTACAAGATCAAGCTCCTTGGTGACCTTCCCCACAACCTCTTCAATACGGGCTGGATGAATACGACCGTCATTAATAAGCTGAATCAGTGCTAAACGAGCCACTTCACGACGGACTGGATTAAAGCCTGAGAGAATCACTGCTTCCGGAGTATCATCAATGATGATATCAATACCGGTTGCAGCCTCAATTGCTCGAATATTTCGCCCTTCACGACCAATTATCCGCCCTTTCATCTCATCATTTGGCAGAGGAACCATGGAAACGGTTTTATCTGCAACATAATCACCCGCATACCTTGAGATTGCCAGAGCCAGGATCTGTTTACCTTTCCGATCCGCCTCCATTTTCATCTCATTTTCTATGCGGGCAAGACGCTTGGCAGCATCCATGCGAGCTTCGCTTTCCAGCGACTCCATGAGCATTTTTTTAGCTTCAGTCTGGCTGAGACCAGAAAGATTTTCCAGCTTATAGCGTTGTTTGCCAATAAGAAGATCAATCTCCCTGTTTTTTTCAATCAGTTCATTTTCCTGCTCTTTGAGCTGACCAGCATGTATATCCTGATCCTCCTGCCTCTTGTCAAGAGCTAACCATTCCTGTTTTAACTGGTTTTTTTTCTGACCAAGACGCTGTAATTCTTCTTTAAGATCCGTTTTTTCCTTGCGAATCTCTTCGTGGGCAGCCTGTTTCTGCTTATAAGCGTCCTCTTTACTCTTTAAATGCGATTCTTTCTTTATCTGCTCAGCCTGAGATATGGCTGTTTCAATGATTTTTTTAGCCTGCATGTCGATATGAGCCAGATGGCCTTCGACGAGACGCTTTCTAAGCAGGACGCCAGCAATAATACCAGCCAGCACACCTCCCACCAGATAGGCAATTGATTGAAAATCCACAAAACCCTCCCCGTAAAAACAAGATGGAACATACAGAGAAACGAAATAGACAGGGGCGAAAAGCCCGCAAAGAGGAAAAACGAAAAAACAAGAAAATGGCTAGCCAGACCGATTTCCTAACAATTAAGGAATTCAGTACGAAACTACCCTGAGAATAGACTGTTTATAAAAAAACACTACTAAATCGCAAGCATGTCAGCAGTAAAGTCAGCCGACTTTACTTGTATAATCTGTTTACTATTTCAAAGTACCCACATATATTATTGTGATAATAAGTAATTTCTTTTTTTAATATGTAAAGACGATTAAAAATATTTTCTTAACCGACAGACAATCGCTATAAACAGACTTTTCTTTTTTCTTCCGTCTTCCTTCAAGGAACCTATTTGTTCCACCTGCAGTCAATCCTGCCGGTTATTACCAGGCAGGGCATTACGGCCCATCCTGGAATATGAAAACAGAACAGATGTCGAATATCATCGACTTGCTGCTCTGAGAAAATCAAAATTCCCCACCCTGCCGTGTCGCCATGAAAGTTAAACCTATAGTATAGGTGGTCAGACTCATAACTCCATCAGGTAATTCGCTAGCGATTTTCCATTCAGAGCCAGCGGAGTTGTCCTTTTTAAGAGAGTTGGCTCAACAACACTGACAATCACAAACAGGCCAGGGAAAACTGTAAATCTTAGCATTAGAAGTACAGTATAGCAAAATTTCAGGAAAAAAAATGGATTATCTTCCTGTTGTTCTTTTTTCTTCCGCCAATTCCTCACCAATCTGTTTCCCAAGACTGGAAAGTCGTTCTTCAGTTTCCTGTTTATAGGCCTTAAAATCCCGTTTCAATTCAACATATTTCGAGGCAACATTAAGACTTGCAAGTACTGCTACCTTCCCCACCGCAACACTTCCCTTAGATCCGGGAGAGCTGTTTTCCTCAACAAGATCCGTCACCAAGGCGATGATTTCCTCGACTTCCTCTTCGGGGGCACCAGTGTAAAAGGCAAATTCGATTCCTATGAGTTCAAAACGGACCAGTCGTTCCAAGAAATTCCCTCTTTCCTGTTAATGGGGATTAAAATAATCCCGTATACTCGCTTGTGAGTCCAATATTCCTAACACTGGTGATGAAAGGTAATCCGGTACTAATACTGTTCTTTCTCGTCATCACCTGTGAACAAGTCCCCTTGTACACCGGACTCAGAAGATTCACCCTCAGAATCATTTTCATCCGAATTTTCCCCATCGGACTCACCCACGGAAACATTGCTACTGACCTCCCAGTCTTCGATTTGACCAATAAGACTACTTACCCGCGATGATACCTCTCCGCGCGCATCCTTCATGGAGGCAAGATCATCCTGAAGATTCACAATTGTTTCTTCCCTTCTTCCCAAACACTCAGTCAAATCTGCATTTTCAGCCTGCAAAGCGTTAAATTTCTCCAGCAGACTAGCAACAAAACCTTCAAGACGTACAAGCTCATTTTCTTCAGTCATTTCAATTACTCCAATAATAAATATACTATTAACAAAACATTTTGGTTATTTAACAATAGACAATTATACCCTTGATTGGTTTTATTGCAAGCCCAGCTAGCTTCTTGAATATTTCCAACTGATAGGATGACCATCAGCATAGGGCATATGTCCATGAAAAAGCCTAGGATTACCATCAAAAACCATTGGCGTAAAGTATTTATCCCCTTCCCACATTGGCAATGATCCAAGATCTGAAATCAACTTCCAATGTAGATCGCCCTCCTCATTTGTTATCCGGGGTTCTCCCCGATAGTTTTTCACCAAAAAAATAAAGCCAAACCAATCTTCACCATTTTTCCCAAACCCGGGCCAGCTGACTGTTCCCCGCAACTCAGTCTGCGTGCAATGAATACCTGCCTCTTCAACAATTTCACGTTTTAAACACGCCAAGGCATCTTCTCCTGCTTCCATTTTTCCGCCAAGGCCATTATATTTACCTAAATGCTGATCATCTGACCTTTTATTTCTGTGAATTAATAAAACAGATTTCTTATCTCTGGAAAGGACAAAACCCAGCGTTGCCAAGATAGGTGTATACATCGACTACTCCTTATGATTTAATAGAAATAGTAACAGTACAATTGTTTATTAAGCTTATATACTATGAAATTACTTTTTTCTACTCACCACTTTAATTTACTTAAAAAACTAATCGTTGCGTTGCAAGGGGTCATGTCTGTAAAATCTTTCTCTTTAATCGTCCCGACTCTGGCAAGATTGGGCTTTGCTTTCATTTTCCTTCTCCCTGTTCTTCTCCATACTGATTCAGCTATTGCAGCAAATTCCTTTCCCCGCTACTCGGTTATTGACAATAATGTACGATTCTGGGAAACAATCTACAGCCGATATTCAACGAGCCAGGGTGTGGTACATGATTCAAACAACCTTGGAATAGTATATGAGGTTATCCCCATATTCAATCATCGGATTCCCGGTGCTTCAACGTTTAACAAGCCGCTTATGAAAGGAATCAAAAATAAATATTCGCGAATTTTGAACAAACTTGCTAAAGGCATAGCCCCTCACAGCACTGAAGAAAAACGAGTTGCAGCACTCTTTGGAAAAGTCAGTCATAATCGTTTCAAAAAAGCTGCTGATTCTGTCCGTGTTCAGGTTGGTCAAAAAGATCGCTTTTTAGAAGGTGTTATACGATCCGGGGCATATATGGAAGAAATCAAAATAATTTTTAAAAAGCAGGGACTTCCTGAGGGTCTGGCCTATCTTCCCCACGTTGAATCTTCGTTTAATCTAAAAGCATATTCAAAAGCTGGTGCCTCTGGTATCTGGCAATTCATCAGATCCACAGGAAAACAATTTCTCACAATCAACTACGCTATTGATGAGAGGCAGGACCCCATCCTTGCAAGCCATGCAGCGGCCATGTTTTTAAAAAATAATTACAGACTGCTCAACAGCTGGCCCCTTGCTCTCACAGCTTACAACTATGGCCCTTCAGGGATGCTACGCGCCCAAAAAGCACATAGGAGTTACGAAGAAATTTTTTCCCACTATGAAGAGGGGCATTTCAAATTTGCTTCCCGCAATTTTTATTCATCATTTTTAGCCGCAAAGAGTGTGGCCAAAAGACTTGAGAAAGATCCTTCCATTAAACAAGACAAGCCGCGGCGTACCCTCCTATTTCCCCTCCCTGGCTATATTGCCGCCCAGGATTTGTGCAAACACTTCGACATTTCGCCCCATACCTTAAAGACACTTAACCCGGCTCTTAGACGCTCTGTGTTCCAGGGAGGGAAATATATTCCAAAAGGCTATGCCCTGCGTCTCCCTTCAACCCACAGGCAAAAAGAATTATTCTCTAAAGTCCCCGGATATCTTTATCACAACAAACAAAAAACTACACAATTTTATCGGGTAAAAAGAGGAGATACTGCAGGAAAAGTGGCGCTCGCCCACAAAGTCAGTCTTAAATCATTATACCGTGCAAACAACCTTAACAAAGATGCTGTAATCTTTACTGGACAGAACCTGCGCATCCCTGGTATCACTGACAAGACAGGCAAAGCAAAGACAATCTCTTCAAACCAGCATAAGCTCAAGGTCAACAAACTTCCTGTAAAAACTTCACTGTCAAGCGCAGGCAAAAAAGGCCTTCCAACACTTGCAGGTAGCAAAAAAAGCAAACCTGAATGGAAAAACATCCAGACAGCAAGAAGCGTGGTTATGGGAGAACTCGGTGTTCGTAATATATCAGGAATAAAAAATAGTAAGCAGGGAACTATAACTATTCAACCCGAAGAATCGCTGGAACTTATTGCAGGCTGGTTGAAGGTAAAGTCAAATATCCTTAGAAGGATGAACAACTTTTCCTCGGCCCGCAAACTACATCTTGACGAAAAAATCCGTATCCCTCTTAATCAGGTTTCCGCCAAAAAATTTGAAGGGAAACGATTTGATTATCACCTTGAAACTAAAGAAGATTTCTTCAATGCATATACAATCGTAGGAGTACGTTCGTATAAAGTCAAACGGGGAGATACAATATGGGAGATTTCCAAAAATAAATTTGACCTTCCACTCTGGTTGTTGAAAAAGTATAATGCCAAACTTGATTTCAGTAGCCTCTGCTCTTCACAATGGCTGACAATTCCCATCGTCAAGGCTATCTAACATCTGTTGGTGAACGGTAAGCCGATACTCTTTTAGTACCCCTTTGAGGGGTATAAGATACTACAAACAAATCATCTTCAGGAACGTACACTAAATAATTAAAGGAGTTTTAAATGGATATTTCAAAACGTATTGCAGAATTGAAAAAGCAACCCGGTTTTGCAGATAATGTAGGAATGATCCTCATTCATAATGGCATTGCTCGCGGCTGGTCACGAAACACAAAAGAAACTGTAACGACATTGGAAGTCACCCCGGATCGTGCGAAAATTGAGGCCATTTGCCAGGAACTAAAGAAGCGTGACGGGATTTTTGAGATCATTGCAGAAGCGAACTCAGGGATATTCCAACCGGGTGATGATGTGCTCTTTCTCATTGTAGCAGGTGATCTTCGTGAAAATGTAAAATCCGTACTTGCTGAACTGCTCGATCGGGTCAAATCAGAAGCGCTCACAAAGAAGGAAACTATGGCTTAGGAACGTACGTTAAGTTACTTGAATATCTCGAAGTCTGCGCTTACCTACTACTTGCCCCTTGTTCCACCACCTGTACTGTTTGTCTGCGAAACCGGAATGTCTTTTACTGCACTGGAACGGGAATACCTGGGCACAGATCATTGTGAAATTGGTTATTTGATGACCGTAGACTTGAATAGACCTGAAACCATTCAAGAAGCAATCAGGGACCATCATCTTGAAAATGGTGATTGTGAACCGGAAAGTCTGACCGGAATAGTCCAGATTGCAGAATATATCACCGGACAACTTGGCTACACAGCACTTGTAGATGTCACATCCAGTCTTCCGGATCACCTTGTTGCCCACATGCAGGAAAATATGGATGAATACAAAGTAGTGTCCGAAGATCTTCCGAAAGAAATGAGTAACGCCCAAGATCTATACGGAGGCTAGACGATCCAATGGTAGACAGTTTTGCAATTTTTGATGCGATAGATGCGATAACCTCATTTCAGCAGGAGATTGACGAACTGCTGCAATTACTCCAGGATTCTGTTCCCAACTGTTTTTGTGTCTGTATTGATAGCGATGGCAAGCAACACAGTAAGAGCAAAGAACCTCCTCCACCTCATTCAGTTATTCAAGAGCTCCAAAGCCTCCTTACAGATGATAAAGGCGAGTATACAGTTGTCAGCACTAGAGATACACTCTGGTCGGCTATTTCTCTTGCTGAAATCAAATCGACCCTTTACTTCAGTTGGCCTTCTGAAACTGCAAAACCATTCGCCAAGACAAGCATTAGACTCTGCTGTACACTGTTTTCGAGTCGTCAGAAAACAGCCGCTGCTTACAAGAAACTTGACATCCAAAAAAAACAGTTCCATCGTAAATTTTCAGTACTCGAAAAGAAATACCAGGCCACTCTGGAAGATAATGAAAAAAGTTATCGGATCATTCAGGAACAGCAGGAAAATTACTCAAAGACTCTGCAAACCGAAATCGGAATTCAGACCAAACAGCTACGGGAAGCAAAAGTTGCTGCAGAAACTGCATCTGTAGCGAAAAGTCAGTTCCTTGCTTCCATGAGCCATGAAATCAGAACTCCGATGAATGGTGTTATTGGTTTTACTGAAATGATCCTTTCCACAGAGCTTGATGAAGAACAGAGAGACAGCGCAGAAACGATCAAAAAAAGTGGTGAAGCCTTACTCGGATTAATTAATGATATTCTCGATTTTTCAAAGGTTGAAGCAGGACAGATGAGTCTTGAATATATCGATTTTGATCCTGAAATCACGGCCCATGATGTCTGTGAGCTTGTGCGTCCCCGTGTTTCCGGAAAGCCCATTGAAGTACTCTGTCGAATTGATGACAACCTTCCCGCCAATATAAGTGGTGATCCTGGCAGATTCCGTCAGGTACTTATTAATCTTCTTGGTAACTCAGCCAAATTCACAGAAAAGGGCGAACTGGAACTCACCATCAATGTTGAAGAGGAAGATGAGAAAAACATCAAGCTTCATTGCCTTATCCGGGACACTGGAATCGGGATAGACGCATCGAAGCATGAATCTATTTTTGAAGCTTTTAAACAGGAGGATGGCACAACAACCAGAAAATATGGCGGAACCGGACTTGGTCTCTCCATTTGCCGCAAAATTGCACATCTCATGAATGGCAAAGTGTGGGTGGAAAGTGTTCAGGGAGAAGGTTCCACATTCCATTTCACCGCAATGATGCACAAATCTTCTGTCTCCCATGTAAAAGCCTTGAAACAGCTTGATCTGGAAGGAACCAGGATTCTCATTATCGATGACAACGCTGCCAACAATGACATCCTCCTGCATCTTCTTGCAAACGCCGGAGTCAAAGCCACTGCCCTGCAGGATGCAACCATGACCATAGCCTCCCTAAAGGAAGCAGAAGAAGAGGGAAAGGCCTTCGATATGGCTATCATCGATTTACAGATGCCCGTTCTTTCAGGATTTGAACTAGCCAGGATGATAAGGAATTGCGATCTTAAAAGCAAAAACATCCCTTTTCTTGCTTACACCTCAGCCACAGAAAAAATTGCAAAAAAATGTAAAGATGCCGGTTTCACAGCATTTTTAAACAAACCGGCAAGAAGAGAAATCTTACTTCGAACCATTTCAAAAACCCTTGGCAACGGAAAAGAAGAAACTGACACCAAATCAGAGAAAAATCTGGTAACTCAATACTCGGTAAGAGAAGAAATTAAACAATCCATCCGCATCCTGCTGGTCGAAGATAATCTGGTAAATCAAAAACTTGCATCTATGATTCTGACAAAAGCCGGATACAATGTGGAAGTTGCGGGGCATGGAAAGATCGCAGTGGAAATGTTCAGCGCAAGACCTGAGGAGTTTGACATCATTCTTATGGATGTACAAATGCCTGAAATGGACGGCTATGCAGCCACCAGACAATTACGAGAGCTTGGTTTCACAGATATCCCGATCCTTGCCATGACAGCAAATGCCATGAAGGGTGACAGAGAACTCTGTCTTGATGCCGGCATGAATGATTATATTAGCAAACCCATCAAAAGAGATATTGTTTTCAATATGCTTGATAAATGGTTATATCCTTCGTCATGACACAACAGAAAACAGAAAAAAAAACGTTCCCGGAACGGCTTATCAACTGGGCAGATACTCCCTGTCATGATGAGCAGCTATTGCTGAAAAAGATTCATACCCTTACTCGGATTGTCCTTATTAGCCTCAAAGAATTTGCTAAAAATTCCCTCAATATTCGGGCTAGTGCTCTCACCTATACCATTCTCTTATCACTAATTCCCATGCTCGCCATGAGTACGGCTGTGATAAAAGGACTTGGCGGTGGAAATGAGTTAAAGCAGGTGGTTTACAGCTATCTGGACACCCTTGAAGAAACCTCCCCCCTGACTCATCTTGGATTCCCTGACAGTTTCAAAACCGGGGAGCTAACGTCACCCGATACAGACAGCGAATCTTCGCAAACACAAGCGGCGATCACAGCAGAATTTCGACTGGCAGCCGATCAGATTTTTAATTATGTTGACAAAACAGACTTCGCAGCTCTTGGAACCTTTGGTGTGCTGGGAGTACTCTTTAGTGCAATCCTTGTGCTGAGCAACATTGAGATCTCAATGAATGCCATATGGCATGTTCCTGCCGGGAGATCTATATTGCGGAAAGTGACAGATTACCTCACCTTTCTAATCCTTATGCCCCTATCCATCAACTTTGGTTTTGCCGCAAACGCAGTACTCAAAAATGATAAGTTGCTAAACAAAGTAATGGAGATACTTCCAGGCCCCCTGGTTCAAACCGGTCTACTGTTTGTTATTCCTATCTTTTTTATTACTCTAACCCTGTTTTTAATTTACATTTTTTTTCCAAATACCAAAGTTAAGCCGGGTCCAGCTCTTATCGGTGCGCTTTTTGCCGGGACACTCTGGTTTATCGCCCAGAATCTGTATATCGGCATGCAGATAGGGGTCTCAAAATACAATGCAATTTATGGCTCATTCGCTACCCTGCCACTCTTTCTTGTCTGGATGTTTCTCGGTTGGGTTTTTATTCTGGGAGGGGCACAACTGGCATTTGCCTGCCAGAAACGACACAGTTATCAATTAAAAAACCTGCACCATTCGCCGCTGGAACAACTGAGTGCTGCTTTTGATATCCTGAACATCACCTACAGCTCATATACAAACAAACTCAAACTCAAAAAAAACGAGCTCCCTGCATACTGTCCTGCATATTCTGCTGCTCTTCTTTTTGACAGCTTACAAAAACTTATTGCTTCACAATTGCTTGTCAGCACCCAAAAAGGACGTCTCCTTCCAAATGGGCCGGAGGACAAACTGCAATACCGGGAAATTGTTGCTTCAATACTTGGAGATTCATTCCCTGACACAGAAGGAGGGAAAGCGGCATCTGACCTTTTTCAGCAGGTCAAACCTGTTTTGAGCAACAACTATTCTGAAAAAACCAGTTTTTCTTAATATCTTTTAAAATTGTTTTTAAAAGTGATTCTTCCCTGACGAATGAACTCGTAAAAAAACAAAGTATTTGCTTGCTTTTATTTTTGCTAATCATTACTATGTGGGAATCGTTACTTACGACGAACACCTTTAATCAATAAATGGAGAATTATTATGAAAAAGTTTACTTGTTCTGTATGTGGTTATGCCTATGAAGGTGATAGTGTCCCTAAGAAATGTCCACAATGTGGCGCTACATCCGAAAAATTCAAAGAAGCAGCGGAAGGTGAAATGTCATGGGCAGATGAGCATGTCATCGGTGTTGCCAAAGATGTGGATCCTGCCATTGTTGAAGAACTGCGCGCCAATTTTACCGGCGAATGTACTGAAGTAGGAATGTATCTTGCCATGAGCCGTCAGGCTGACCGGGAAGGATATCCTGAAGTCGCTGAAGCGTATAAACGTATTGCATGGGAAGAGGCAGAACATGCCGCAAAATTTGCTGAGATGCTTGGAGAAGTTGTTGTTGCTGACACCAAAACTAACCTTGAAGCCCGTGTTGCTGCAGAGTATGGAGCATGTCAGGGTAAAAAAGATCTCGCAGTAGAGGCTAAGAAACAAAATCTTGATGCTATTCACGATACTGTTCATGAGATGTGTAAAGATGAAGCTCGTCACGGTATGGCTTTCAAAGGTCTTCTGGAACGTTACTTTGGTTCAAAACAGTAAAAGCAATAGTCTCTTTCAAATAAGCCCCATTAAAGCCTCTGTGTTTTCACAGAGGCTTTTTTTATGTAACCTTGTCATATCGCTAACAACACGTTTTTATGAAGCAATACGTAACGTGTTTGGGTGTGTCCTCCTGCCAGGGATTTCCAACATATCCTGAAAACTTGAGCTATGGATAAGCAGTCCGAATATTTTTATAATTATTATTTACTTTTTCAGTTGAAAAACGATACGATATATATACGTGTTATTACTTCGGGTAATGAAGTAATAACTTCCTAACCAACAAGTGAGGTGTGTTTATGCTAGGAAATCTGAAAAATGTAAAATATACAACGATGATGTTCACCGTTATACTTTCAATCTCAATACTTACAATTTTAATCCTTTCGTTCACAGCAACGAGATCTGCTACAAAGGCTTTATATGGGCTGGGTGAAGAAGCACTAGAGGGCGTTCATATCTCAATGATGAACTCGCTTGCGGCATTAAGCGCTGAGAGTACGAGCAAGCTAAAAAGTGATCTCAAGATCCTTGAGTTCACGATGATGGAAGGAGAGGACTTATACCTAGGGAGCAACACAACAAGAATTGGCGATTTTTCACTTCCAGTTATGATAAAAGGTAGTGATGAAGTCCATGCTGACACTCATTATGTTGACACCATAACAAGGGAAACTGGCGCTAAAGCAACTATCTTTCAGCTTATTGATAATAAGTTACTCCGCATTTCCACTTCAGTTATCAAAAAAGATGGTAATCGTGCAACCGGCACCTTTATTAGCTCTGACAGCCCTGTATACAAAACGATTATGCGCGGTGACACCTTCCTTGGGAAAGCTTATGTTGTAGACGGCTGGTACCTTACTGCATACTCCCCTCTTTATGACAGCAACAAAAAAATTATAGGCGCGACATTTGTTGGTAATGTACTGCTTAATGAAAATATAAAAAAACTCATCGGTAGCACGAAAATGGGCAACGGGTATTTCTTTGTTTACGGCCTCAAGGGTGAATTCCTCATCCATCCGACCCATGGCTCAGATAAAAGTATCTTTGATACAGTCCCTAAATTTAGAGATCATAAAGGCGGGTTTATTGAATACACCTCGTCAAAAGGTGTTGATAAAATTGCCATAGCTGAAAAATTTGAAGAGTGGGGCATCTGGGTTGCAATAGGCATGAATCACGAAGACATTATTCACGGAGTTGATAAAGAACTTAGAAACCAAGCAATTCTTGTTGGAATAATTATGCTAAGTTTTGGCATACTCCTTAACTTCATTCTTGTTAAAATCATCAACGGCCGAGTTCAATCTATTGCTGACACAGCAGCAAAAGTAGGTGAAGGTGACTACAGAGTAACATTCGACATCCAATCCAAAGATGCCCTAGGTGACCTGTCAAATTCATTAAATGAGATGGTTTTAAATTCCAGCAACGTTCTAGGCGAAATAAACTCTTCTTCTGAATTGCTAGCTTCTGCCGCTACAGAGCTTGCCGCTATTGCCGATCAACTGGTAAGCAATGCTGATCAAACAAATACAGTAGCCACCCAGTCTGCAAATAGCGCAAGTGAAATGTCTACCAATATGGATTCGATAGCAGCTGCATCGGAGGAGTCTGCCACTAATCTTAATATAATTGCTACTGCAACTGAAGAAATGGGCAGCACTATTCAGGAAATTGCTGAAAACAGTGCACGAGCAAGCACGGCCACAGCCGAGGCAGTTCATACGACTCAAAGAGCACAAGAATCTGTCGAATCTCTTGGGAGCGCAGCAAATTCCATCGGTAAGGTCACAGAAACCATTACCGAAATCTCTGCGCAAACCAACCTGCTTGCACTAAATGCTACCATTGAAGCTGCAAGAGCAGGTGAAGCTGGCAAGGGCTTTGCGGTTGTAGCCAACGAAATTAAAGAGCTTGCTAAAGAAACCGCAAACGCAACAGGAAGTATCCGCCAGGCAATTGATGAGATTCAAACGCAAACAGGCTCTACCATTTCAGATATCAGTGGGATAGCTGAAGTTATTTCCAGTGTAAATGAGGTTGTCCAAGGTATTGTAACCGCCGTTGAAGAACAATCCGTCACCACTAATGAAATTGCGCAAAACGTCACCCAGGCCTCTACTGGTATAGGTGAGGTTAATGAAAACATTGCAAGTAACAGCCAAATGACTAACGAAGTAACCAGCGGTGTTGAGCAAGTTAAAGAACGCTCACTTGATGTAAAACAGAATAGTGAGAATGTCCAAACCGCTGCCGATGACCTATCAAGATTAGCAGAAACTCTCTCTGGACTAGTAACGAGATTTAAAATCTAACGTTTCCCTTTCAAACCCATAGTGGTTTTGTATAACAACACCATTATGGGTCCACTTTAGTTGTCAGGAAAACAGTCACAAACAGGGGTCAAGTCTCACTTTGGCCTTTATTTTTCTTTTCACAAAGAGTCAAAGGGGTGCAATACAAAAAAGTGATACGCTTTACATATTGTTAATCAGTTGATTTAATGCTCTAATTTAAAAACAGAATGTCGAATGTCAAACAAGGAGTCTGCGCTTACCTCCTTGTTCGACATTCGATATTCAATTTACATCACGGATGTCTCGCAAGCTCGCTTACCTAAATCACTACAAAATACACATACTCAATTTGTCACTTTATTGTATTGCACCCGAGTCAAAGTGAGACTTGGCCCTTGAGATCTCTTAAGACTTTCCCCCTCCGATAGCTTGACACTTCGTATCCCATGAGATACATTAAAGACATGAAATACGAGCTACGAAGCACAAAACAATACGACAAATGGCTTGCCAAGCTGAAAGAAAACTCTCTTAAACTCAGAGTTTTGGCTCGATTGGCGATGGCTGAAAACGGTCATTTTGGTGACTTCAAGCAAATCAGTTCTGACCTTTTTGAGTTACGATTTTTCTTTGGCGCAGGTCTGCGTATTTATTACACTATCCAAAACAACAAGATCGTCTGCCTGTTAGTGGGCGGCAACAAATCGACACAGAAAAACAATATCGCCAAGGCAAAAGAGCTCTTGGCTGAACTGGAGGATTAAACAATGGTACTTAAAACAAAACCTTTTGATGTAGCAGAACACCTGAACACCCCTGAAGATATCCGTATTTTTCTCCAAGAGGTTGCTAATGTCGGTGACGACTCCGACCTTGTCCACGCACTGAACACGGCTGCACGAGCCATGGGCATGACCGAGGTTGCCAAAAAAGCCGGTGTTACCAGAGCCAGTCTCTATAAGTCCTTGGCCGATGGCGGCAATCCCAAATTTACCACTATCAGCAAAGTCACCAAAGCCCTTGGCTGTAAACTGGCTGTCGCTTGAAAAAAAGCAAAATCATAGGATGATTGCTGTCGAAATAGTAATCTTTCTTAAAAGAATGAAACGCAAACTGCTTAACGGTAGCCATATATAAAACTAAAACAGTCTAAAACAGCAACAGGGGTCAGACCACAATACCCCCCTACCACAGGCTTCTATGCGTTGCCTTATTTACAGAACTACAGCAAATGAAATCACGATTGTTTTAATTGGGGTCTGACCCTATTGTTTTCTATTGAAACAACTTCTGTAGAAAATTTAATGGTATTCGCATCAATTTATTGGTATAATTCGTCGTTGATCATAGATGGTCCCGTAGCTCAGTAGGATAGAGCACCAGATTCCTAATCTGGGTGTCGCGCGTTCGAATCGCGCCGGGATCACCATTTTTTATCTTTTCACAAAACTTCCACATGAAAAAATGAACCGCTAACGACTTTAAGGTATCATTCAATCAAAGCGTTTCACCGTCAGCTACAATCTTTGCAGGGTATACACTTTCATCCGTGTGCGAATTAATTACACAATTGCGGCCAATGACAACTTCGGAAGGAATAATTGCTTCTTTACCCACAAGGGTTATCCCAGTATAAAGATGTTTGGGTTGCAGAACATTGGGAATATCGTGATTCCTGCCGGATCCCACCAGGGAATGATCTAAAATCTGTGCCCGTTTATCACAGATGGTCAGGTCGATTATGCTGTTTTTTCCGACAATACAATCGGCAAAAAGGATGGAATCCCGGATTACAGCACCCTCCTCAACTATCACGCCGGGAGCTAAAACAGAGTTCTGTACTGTTCCTTTGATCACACAGCCTGCAGAAATCATTGATGTGCTTACCTTGGCACTATTACCAAAGCGTGCGGGTGGTCTATCAGCCGGTCTGCCGTCTGCCTCAATGTTTGTCCGGATTCCCCATTCAGATGGCGATATACCACTATTCCGCCGGATCACATCCATGTTGGCCTGCCAGTAGGACTGGATAGTTCCAACATCACGCCAGTACCCATAGAATGGATAGGCAAATACATTGTCATTGTCAATAGCCCTTGGCAGTATATGCATGCCAAAATCCACTTCCTCCCGATCTCTATAGAGAGAATCGAGTAAATATTTATAATCAAAGACGTAAATTCCCATAGAGGCAAGATTGGTTTTAGGATGTTCCGGTTTCTCCTCCCAATCTATGATACGATTATCATCGTCAATAATCCCTGCGCCAAACTGATGAATCTCGCTCATGGGAACCACCATCATTCCAATGGTGACATCAGCTTTTTTGAAGCGATGGAACGCCAACATGGCATCAAAATCCATATAATAGATATGATCACCTGATAAAAGAATTACTTCATCTGCCGGATTTTTTTCGAGAAAATCAATATTCTGACGTACTGCATCGGCCGTGCCTTTATACCAGTCCGAATCTTCAAATCCTGTATGGGGTGGCAGGATTTTCACCCCCCTGCTGCGACCGGTAAAATCCCATGCCTCTCCCATACCAAGATGACGCATGAGCGAAAGCGGTTTGTACTGAGTTAACACCCCAACTTTAGTAAGACCGGAATTCATCACATTGCTGAGGCTGAAATCAATAATGCGGTATATCCCGGCAAAAGGAACAGCCGGTTTTGCACGACTCTGTACCAAAATATTTAAACGACTGCCAACCCCGCCGGCAAGAAGCAAAACCAAGGTCTCTTTTTTTGCTCTCATTTCAGCACCTCCCCAGGTTTTATTTCCTCCGGCCATTGTTCTAAATGGATATTTGGATAAATCGTTGCCCCTTCCCCAATGCGTACCCCATCAGGAACACTGCTATTCCAACCAATGACCGTGATTTTTTCTGCATCCACACCACTTTCAGGACCAATAAAAACTCCCTCCCCAAAAACAGAATCGACATCTGCAATAACCTTATTCAGCCTGCAATTTGCACCAATGTGGTTATTATAAAAGAGAACAGAATTTTCAACAACTGTTCCCTTCCCCACATGCACCCCGGGAAACAGAACCGAATTTTTAACCGTTCCTTCTACCACACAACCATTATAAACCAGACTATTATGAACTATTGCATCTTCATACAGTAATGCAGGTTGAGCATCTCTGATCCCGCGATGCTCCATATTGGTACGAAGCCCCCAAGCCTCCATATCGATTGGCGGATTGTCACCAAGAAGATCCATATTAGACTGCCAATACTCTTCAATTGTTCCTGTGTAGCCCCAATACCCTTTGTACTTGTAACCGTAAATTTTCTTTCCCTGTTCCATAAGCTGAGGAATAATATCCCTACCGAACTCGAAGGAACCCGATACCTGGTTCTCATGCAGAGCCTTATAGAGAATTTCCGGTTTAAAAATAAGTACGGTAAGTGAGGCCCAGTCTGCTTCCGGGTTTTCAGGTTTTTCCCAGTATGCCTTTACCCGACCACCCAGATTTCCATCCTCATTGTCAAGATCAGCAATGCCAAACCGATGTGCTTTTGCTTGGTCTACCTGGACAAAACCGATAGTCATATCAGCATCTTTTTGATGATGGTAGGCAATCATATCCTGATAATCCATCTTATAGATGTGATCCCCTGATAGAATCAGAATTTCTTCCGGTTCATGATATCTTACAAAATCAAGATTTTTATAGACAGCATCTGCTGTACCGCGATACCAGTCTGTACTATCCATACTATCACCATTATTTTTTGAAGGCGGAAGGATAGAAATACCACGATCACGGCCAATCATATCCCAGGCAGCTCCTGTGCCAATATGGTTAATCAGGGAATAACTTCTGTATTGAGAGAGGATAGCAATCTGTTCGATACCGGAGTGGAGCAGATTGCTAAGGGGAAAATCTATCACCCTGGCAAAACCACCAAAAGGAACAGCTGATTTCGGACGATAATAGGTTAGGACGTTTAGTTCATCGACACGACTTCCGGCAAGAATCATTGCAAGCGTTGAGGGCTTCAGCATCAGTCACCATCCAAGGAACAGGAACGAAATAATTTGAGCATATTTCATTCCCATTCCTAATTTTGAATTTTAGTGTCTTACTCCATAAAACTCGTAATAAAAAACAGGTAAGGAACGAGGCTTAAATAACTTGAACAAAGTCGCGCTCAAATTTAGGTCAGGTTTGACCGATCACCAACCACAAAGCCGCAGGCGTAGCTGGCTACGTTGAGGACTTTGTGGTTGGTGATCGGTCAAAGATGGCCTGAAGATGAGATGTGAATGTTCAAGTTATTTAGGCCTCGTTCCTAAGCGCAGACTCCGAGAAAAATGAAGAGTGAATTGAAATCAGCAAGTTATAAATACCACCAAGGCACTTTCACCCCTCAAGGGGGTACTGAAAAGAGCACCCCTCAAGGGGGTACTAAAAAGAGTACTGACTTACTTACTGTTCACCAGTGTTAATATATCTTTATTTCATATATCTGGTTGTTAAACGTTTCAAGGTATTCGTAGAAAATTCTCTACCCCCTAATGACAGATTTTTCAAGGGCACTTCTGCCCGTGCTGCTTCTTTATGGCCTCCGGCAGAGCCTACTTCAGCAAAAATTCGTATCGCAAGTTTTCCTGCACTTTTGCGATATCCATCGCACCGAAAGATAACGACCAGCTTTTCACCGTGAATTCCGGAAACGAAAACCCAATCTATCTTATCAACATGATTTAAGAAGTCAGCTATGTTAACAAGAATATCAGGGCTTCTTACCTTGCCAACATGGGTATACAACCGTCCTTTAGAATAAGTAAGATTGTTTAATGCGACATTAAAATACTTGAGCTCGGATCGCCGCATGTCGGCAAGCTCAAATTTTTTCACAAGGTTTCGGTTGGCAATATCAAAAAGATAGCGAAAAGAAATACCATCTGCCAGAAGAGCACGCCTGGAAAAATCCTGTGTATCCACTTTAATTGCATAAAACAGAGCAGTGGCCAATGCAACGGATGGCTTCATATTTGCGGCTCGCAAATACTCAACCAGCATGGTTGAACAGGAACCATACCCAGGACGGATATCTACAAAAGAGGCTGAGTAGCCACCATTAACAATGGGATGATGATCAATAATAGCATCAAATTCAATTTTTTCAAATACGGGCAGGTGAGTCGGCTGGGAATCAACGATTACTTTTTTGGTGAATTCTTGGATCTTAACATTGCCAAGACGTTCCAGTGGGATTTTAAGCCGCTCAACCATTGAGACATTATTTAAACGGCGAATTTCATTGGGATGAGCGATCAATATGCGCTTTACGCGGTAGCGAAGCAAACGTTTAATCGCAACTGCGCAGGCCAAGGCGTCGGGATCAGCGTTGATACAGACAAGAACCGTATCCTCCTTCTTAAAAATATCCCAAAATCCATGTAAACGTTCACGGGCACTTTTTCTGCCCCCGTTTTGACAATTCTTTTGTCTTTTTTTTGTCATGTAAAGCACCGTTACAAGCTATTTTGCAGATCTAGTACTGGTGGACAGTAAGTAAGCCGAGTACTATTTTCAGTACCCCCTTGAGGGGTATAAGTCACTAAAAAGAACAGGTGTAATCAGTTCCTGTCATTGCTTTTATCCGAGAACTTCCCTATGTTGGCAAAAACCTGATAAAACATTCAGTCTCCTGTCAATATTCTATATAAAATCAGAAATCAGGAAACGACGGTGAAAGTATAGCACATCATTTTATGCAATTGCAAGTCTATAGAGTAGTCAGGAAAGTTAGCGTCCCTCTGTTTTAAAAAATGGGACAGATGGAAAAAGAGAGGGATCCGTATGTGGAATGAAGCGTGCGCCTGAAAAACGAATCATAAACTCCTGATTCACATTCAATTCAAGATAGGTGACGCTAGAGACAATTTTTTCACAATCTTTCCTTGCTCTATCATCAAGCAACACTTTTTCTGCACCACGAAGCGAACTATTTCCAATCGCCCGATATACAGAAAGGGGAAGATCGGGAAGCATTCCAAGTGTCATTGCATGCTGTGGGTTGATATGACGTCCAAAAGCTCCGGCCACCGCGATCTCTTCAAGCTCGGAGAATTCAAGTCCCACCTGATTAATAAGCGTGGTGAGGATGGCATACATGGCAGCTTTGGATCGTATCATTGCATCAAGATCCATCTGTTCCAGCACAATCTCATCACAGTCATCTGTGGTGCTGATACTAGTCACCACAAAACAAAGATCACCATCACGCTTCACAAGATGCTCTTTCATAAATGCTGCTCTTGCCACGTCTTTTTCAACAGCAGGATCTCTGAATTTCCCTCGAATATCTATCATCCTGGTAAGGTATAATGCAGCAACCAGATCAATTAGACCGGAACCACAAATTCCCACTGGAGCAACGTCACCAATTGTTCGGTAGTTCAGTTCGTATTTTTCAGGATGAATGGAAACGTATTCTATGGCACCAGGTCCTGCCCGCATCCCCATACGTGCGACTCCTCCTTCAAGCGCAGGACCTGCTGCACCGGCACACGCTATCAGCCATTCACTGTTACCAAGTACCACTTCTGCATTGGTGCCCACATCAATGAGCATTCGGGTTTTCTCAGATTGAGCCATGCCTGATGCGAGAATTCCGGAAATCAAATCGCCTCCAAAATAGCTTCCAACCGATGGCATAATCCAGACAGGAGCCATGGGATGAATAATCAGTTTTAATTGACTTCCATTAAGAATAGGCACGCGATTAAAAAGGGGAATATAGGGTTCCCGACAAATATGAAAAGGATCAAGACCAAGGAAGAGATGAACCATGGTTGTGTTCCCGGATACCGAGAGAGCACGGATATCGGCCGTTTTCATATCTGCACGTGCAGTCAGAAGTTCTGCAAGTTCATTAACCGCAGAAATAATTACACGTTTGAGTTCATCAAGCCCCGGATCCTCAAAATCAGCTGCCAGTATCTTTTGCTGACGCCGCATTGCTGTTGCATGATGGATACGACTAAGGATATCTGCACCAAAGCTGATTTGAGTATTCTCAAGATTTCCCTCAGACAGTATGTCGCCATTTTGAAGATTGAGAAGAGTTGCTTCAAGATGTGTTGTCCCAAGATCAAGTGCCATCCCGGCTATAATGTCTGGTTTTTCAGCCGAGAAACCCACCACCACCCAGATGGATTCGAGATTATTTAACAAAGCATATCCTGTAAATCCCGCCGCTCGGAACTCTCTTGCAACAGTGGTCATACATTCGTAAGAAACTGTAATTGAACGATTATCTCCAAGGCTTATAAAAAGTGCCTGCTGCAATCTATCAAGATCTGCAGTATTATCTTGCAAACTTGGCACTGTAGCTGCGACAAACACAGAACATACTATGGGGTTCATAATTCTGACACCTCTTCCTTCCTAAACTACGCCTTATCCTTGACGTCCTACGCCTATGATGGTACCTCTGCCAAGCACAATAACGAAAAACAGGCTCTATTAAAACAAAAAAGAAAATAAGCAAACTCTCAAACGGGATGGGAAAAATGTCTCATCCGCTGGTGATCGCCTGTGACAATCCTTAATCGATATATTCTTTCTCAATTTATTCGCACTTTTTTCATTGTGGCAGCAACCTTTCTTTCCCTTTATATCCTCATCGATTTCTTTGAAAAAGTTGACAATTTTATGGCGGCAGGCAAATCCTTTGGCCTGATCCTTCAGTTTTTCATTCTCAGTATCCCTTTCATCATTGATATGCTAGGACCGATCCTGATCCTGCTTGCCGGGATTATCAGCCTTGGAATTCTCAGTCACAACAACGAACTTACTGCGATGATGTCCTGTGGAATTCACATACGCAGCATCATAAGCCCCATTCTCATTGGGGCACTGATTTTCACAATGCTCTTTCTCGCCATGGCCCAATGGCTCCTGCCACGAACAATTGCAGCTACCAACACCATCTGGTACGAAGAAGTAAAAGGTAAGATCCCACTCGGAATTTATCGAAATGGTCGCTATTATTACAAGGGAAAAGAGGGATTCTACTCCTTTGCCAGACCCTGGCCTGGTAAAAACATCTTTCACAACTTTTCCTACTCCAGCTGGCGCCCTGATCACAAACTGGAGACTCTTGTTTCAGCCAGGAAAGCAGAGTGGAATGAAGGGGAATGGCATTTAACAAATGGTCAGATTCAAATTACTATTAGTCAGGAAAAATACCTTACCAGACTCTTTGACAAGAAGACATTTCCCTTTCCGGAAAACCCCAGTTTCTTTTTTGTCCCGGAATATCAGTCTGCAGAACGCTCTTTAACGCAATTATTTCAAGCCATGCACAAACAGGATACCCATGGTGAAACTGTGCTTGCTCAAACCAACTTTTACGGTAGAATTTCTTATACCTTATTGGGGATTCCTCTGCTTTTTCTTGGCCTGCCGGTGCTCCTGATCTCTTATAGAAAATGGGGGAAAAATCTCTCCATTGCCATCCCGGCAAGTTGCGGCATGGCATTCCTGGCCTGGGGCATATGGGGTGCCTTACAATCACTGGCTAGAGTGGATTATATTTCACCTCTTCTTGCTGCATCGCTTATTCACATCATATTTGGACTTAGCGGATTTTTTCTTTTACACAAGCAGAGAAGCTGATGCCATCACGGAAAAAACAGAGGGCAGGTATTGTGGGAGTTCCACCCCTCTCAGTTATGGAGCTTCTCGCCACACCAGAATATGCAATATTTGATCTTGATGAGCCACAGGGCAGGATAGACATTGAAACCGCCTCTCCATTCCTTCCCAGAGTTTACTGCGGGATTTTGCGTACGGTGATTGCAAACAGTCTGTCAATCCAGCCGGACATTATATATATAGACACAGGTTCCGGCAAATGCGATTGTGCGGTACATACAGCAACTATACTTGAAGACATCCTTCCTGATTGTCGCATAGTAAGAACCAGAAACAATGATTCCACAGGTTTTGGCAATCCCCTGTGCCGAGCACGTATGAACCTTTTGGATAAGATGGCTGCAATTACTGCCTCTGTCCAGAATCCTCTTCCTTATGAAAACATCCCGGCATGTCACCCAACCGCCGGGTTCTGGGGAGTTCCACCACGGGATTTTTCACTGTTGAAATTCTTTCCGGATACCACCCATATTTATGGATGGACACGCTGCATGGAAAACAAGACACCGGATAACCTGGATCTTGAAATGCATTTTAATCCTGACATCCCGACGGTATTCTTTGCTCAATCATTTTGTGCAAAAACTGCACTCGCGCGTCACCTGACAAGCAAACATCCATACGGTCTCTTTCTCGATTGCGATGTAACAGCCGGGAATAGTGTCAAAGCAAAAATACAGGCATTTCTTGAACTCTCAGGAATGTAATCAGGTATCAAAACTATGTTACTTGCCGATTTTGGAACATCTTACTGTAAACTACTCGACACCGGGTCCGCCGATTCTCCACGCCTGATTGCCACAAATACAATAGATCGAAAAAACACGAAAGTAGATCTTGCCACCGGCCACAACGGGAAGCGATATGCTGCACATTATATCAATGAACTCACAGCCCTGGCACGAGGCGGACTCAGCCTGATAGAAGAACAGGCTTTCACCCTGCTTGATTGCGGCAGCCGCGACATTAAGTACGTGACCTACATTGATGGAAAGATAAAAGATATGGGGTGGAACGCTGAATGTGGTGCTTCCATGGGTTTTACCATCGAACTGCTTGAGAAATACTACGACCTTGATTTTTCAGACATGGCAATCCCTAAAAGCTCCTTTTCGATTACTTGCGGAGTACTGGGAATGAGCCATATTTTTGATGCCGTGGTTAGTGGTGAAAGTGAGGCAGAAGCTGTGGCGAAATTTGTGAAGGGAATTGCGCTGAATGCCTACGACTTTGCTAAACGCCCCAGCAAACTATACCTTTCAGGCGGGCTGTGTGACAATCCATTATTTGTGGGATCGCTTCCCTGCCCTGTTATTTCTCTTGGCCGGTTTGTACTTTTGGAAGGCTTGCAGGCATCCTTGGAATTGTCTGATTTTTAGATCGGAGATATTCAAACCAATTTCGTAACTTGTATGATGAATCTTTAAATCGTTCCACTCAATCATCATACAAGTTACCTTATTTCCAAGTAACTTTTGGCTTATCCCGTTGCGGAATGCGGCGATAGTGAAATTTTGGATATCCAAGCATTAGTGCCGTATACACCTCATGACCTTCGGGAAGGTTAAATGCGTCTATCAGCGGCTGATACCTAGCTGCTGCCTGAACAAGAAAACCTGCCCAACAACTCCCCATCCCATAACTGTTTGCTGCAAGGTCAAGATATGCGGTAGCCAGCGTGCAGTCTTCCATGGGATGTTCGCTAAACTTGGGATCGGCATGGGCAATCACCAGGTGTGGCGCTCCACGAAGAACTTTATCAACTCCCTGATCCCAGGCACGAAGTAGCCCCGGAAATACTTTAAGCTCAGCCATATAAGCCACCACCAGCCCAGCAAGCCGCCGAACTTCGTCTGGGTCTTCCACTACTATCCAGTGTACTGGCTGTTTATTGTGGGCGCTAGGGGCATAGCAGGAGACAGCAAGGATACTTTCCAAAACGGAATGATCCGCAGATTTCTTCTTATATGTTCGAATGGAACGTCTACTTGCCAGAAAATGTTTCACAGATTCAGGACTTGGTAGCAGGGTCTTATCCACCGTTGGACTTACTTCAAGGGGTGAGATTGAAATCTCCAACGCATCGGCATTACAAACCGCCATACAGTGTCCACACCGTATACACATCCTCGCCGCAGCTTTTCGCAGCTGAGGAAAACCTCCGTTATCTTTATTGATGAGTTCAAAGGGACACTCTAAGATGCAGGAATAACATTTTATACATAATTCATGGTCTACACTGAGACTGATTTTCATAAAAACTCCAAACGGGGAACTTTAATTTCGTTGTATTGAACAATCTGCTTATATTATAATACAAAAAACAAAGCATCTGTAAAGAGAGTAACTCCCTAAAAAATTCAATGAACTCAATCGGCAAACACAAACTACTTGTATTTCCCGACATATCGGCGTCACCACAAAGAACGATTACCAACATCTCACTTTCTACCCCAATCGAATACAGCCTCTTTCTTCCCGGCAAAAAAAAGCCCCGGAACATATGCTCCAGAGCCTTAACACATCTGTCAAAAGAAGCATTACTTCTTACTCTCTTTTCCCTTCTACTTATTTTTTTCTTTTTGGGATTTCTTCTTTTGGAACTTTTCAAACAAGGGACAACTCTTGCAACATTTCCCTTTCTTTTCTATTTTTTTGCAACATTTTTTTTTAGTCATTACACAGCCTCCAATGCACTGTATTCACAGGACATAAATCACTTCCCCACTGCTTTCTCAATGGACAGAAGATCCACTTCAAAAACAAGCACAGAATTAGGTTCAATCATTGGTGGAACACCCTGCTCCCCATAGGCAAGAGATGGTGGAATAACAACCCGATAACTGGCACCTTCCTTCATAAGCTGCAACACCTCACTCCAACCGGGAATCACCTGAGTCACACCAAAAGTTGCCGGTTCTCCACGCGTATTGGAATCGTCGAAAACGGTTCCATCAATTTTTGTTCCCTTGTAGTGAACCTTAACAGTATCTTCGGCAACCGGTTTAGCACCGGTTCCTTCTTTTACAATTTCATACTGCAAACCACTTTCGGTTACAACAACACCTTTTTTCGCTTTATTTTCTGCAAGATATGCTTCTCCAGCTTTCTGATTCTCCTCCTGAAGGACTTTCATTTCAGCTTCCTGTTTTACCTTCATCTTCTCGGCAAATTCTTGCTGTATGCTCTGCACCTCTTCCATACTCATAAGAGCATCAGTACCTTCAAAACCACTTTTCAATCCAAGCACTAAACGTTCATAGTCAAGTTCTTCTCCAATCCCATTAAGATATTTTCCCATATCAAGCCCCATACTATAACTGAGCTTATCTTTAAACGTTTTTAGTTCAACCGACTTTTCAGCATCTACAGCAAATACTACACCGGGAAAACTAAGGCATGCAACAAGGGCGATCCCTGCAATTCGTTTCATTTAAAACTCCTTAAGTTGTATTATTAAAACAGCATCGATGATGTTAACTTACCAACATATAAGCACTCTTCGTCATCCTGCAAGAACTAAAATATCAGAATAATACTACAATACTGATCCCTTTATTATGGTTATTCAAATGGGGATGTCGGGAAAGACCCGGAAACCGGCTCAGGAGTTGTTTCACAGATCCATGACGGCGGCTAAAATCTTCGCCATAAATCACCTGAGCTATTTCACCTTTGCTGCGGAGATAATCAAGGGTTCTTCGACATTCAAGACGAATGGCGCCACCTTTTCCAGTGGATCCATATCCATGGATCAGGGTAAGCACACGAATTTTTTCGAGACGCGCAGTTGTTATCTCCTGCTCAAGCTTTATAAGGGCCTGGTGAACCGTGGGAAGCCCCTGTTCAAGGTTGATGGTTTTCTGATGAAATTCTATTTTCCTGGGCTTTGATTCACTCTGTTCCTCACCCTTTTGATCACTTCCACAATAGGGGCAGCGAGAACTTCGGAAATCAATTTCATTGCCGCAAATCTGACAGGCTTGCATGGGGTGGATACGTCAACTACAACAAAAGTTTATTTGCTGCTTCTCAAGAAGACAATCAACGAACACTGGAACAGCCATGGGTCTGCCAGCACACCCAAGAGCATAGAACTTGCCTGGAAGTGTTGTTTTACCCAACGGTCGTCCAAAGTTCTTTCTGGCATGTATTGTGGTGATATTCTCTTTCACACTCTTTTCCCCCTGCGAAAAAAATTATTACTCTAAAACGATCATACCCTTCTGGCACTAATCACCTGTTCCATCTGACGAAGATGTTGAAGAAGAAGTTGCAGATGCTCCAGACCTTCCACTTCCACAATGATATGGAAATCCGCAGTGTCATCGGACATCGTACGTGCTGAAATCTCGACAATATCCGCATCATCTGTGCTGATAACACTACTAATGGCAGCAAAAACACCTTTCCTGTTTTCTGCACTCACTTGGATTTCTACTCTATGGCTCGCTTCCTGAGAAGTTGCCCATTCAACATCAATCCAACGCTGCGGATCTGTTGCCTGCAGATTCACACACTCTGCCTTGTGTACTGAAATACCGCGCCCCATGGTAATAAAACCCATAATGGCATCACCGGGCACAGGATTACAGCACCTGCTTATCTTGACCAGCATATCATCGACTCCATCAATATGAATGGCGGAACCCGATTTTACTTTTTTTTGGGCAGTTTCAAGGCGTGCCTGTCTAGCTGCAACGGAATCTTCAGCACTGATTTTTTTATTTTCCTCTTCCTGACGAATTTCCGAAGGCTGAAGAGTTCGTACAAGATGTGGAATAGTAATCACTCCACTACCCACTTTAGCCAGCATATCTTCAAGAGAATTACAGTGTAAATCCTTTAAA
The DNA here is from genome assembly GCA_022712975.1 of Desulfocapsa sp. Taxonomy (GTDB): domain Bacteria; phylum Desulfobacterota; class Desulfobulbia; order Desulfobulbales; family Desulfocapsaceae; genus Desulfocapsa. The sequence goes on along the minus strand of JAFLJO010000016.1, from coordinate 316 downwards.
AGATGTCTTACGTGACCACTTTTGACCATTTTCTTCAGAGTGGTCTTGTGTTTTTTCAGCTCTTTTTCACATATCTCACGACCAAGATTGAGTGCTTTTTCCCGATCTGCTCTACGTAACCAGGAACGTATTTGAGACCTGGCACGGCCGGTCTTTACCAGCTCAAGCCAGCCCCTCCGAGGACGCTGATTACTGGAAGTTACAATTTCCAGAATATCACCATTCTGAATAGCGTATTTTAGAGGAACAAGCCTGCCATTCACCTTAGCCCCGACACAATGATCCCCGACTTCCGTGTGGATTGCATAGGCAAAAT
>JAFLJO010000095.1 GCA_022712975.1 Desulfocapsa sp. | reverse complement strand
AACAATCTGGCTCTTTTGAAATTTGGGTGGGTAAATTAAGATCATCCTTTGTAGGATCAAGCGAAAAACACTCTACAAAGGATGATATGATGGAAGAATTATTTCAGAAGGCTCTTGGAATTGAATCTCCTTGGTTTGTAAAATCAATCGAGTTTGAAGCAGCGAATAAACGACTTGATATTCATGTTGATTTTAAACGTGGTGCGACATTCTCAGATTTTAGACAAAATGTGTATATTGTATTGTGGTCAATGTCCGGTGAAATAAAGAACACGACAACAACAGGTAAAAATTGGACGCTTTATTTGTCACATACCCCCCATTAACATCTGACGATGGTTTTTCTTATAATCTTGCCGGTCTTAATGTTTATCCATCCCAGCAGCAAAACATCCTTGATTATACTACTTGGGAGAGATTGACCATCCTTAATGTGCAGTTCTGTATTAAATTCCTCACCAACAGTAACCTTCTGTTTTTGATACATAGGGTAAGCCATTACATAGCGTGAAAAAAAGAAATTAAATATCGCCACCAATTTATCATTGTCTTTATTGGTGTCTTCAATTAACTCACCCTTAATGTAGTCCCATAGGCTTGTAATGTTTTTTTCCTGTACACCACAAGCAATAAACCCTTCAAGAGAATCATCTTTAAAGATGCCTTTTAGAGATGTCCTGGTGGTGCTTGACAAACTGTTGTAGAGCTGAAATATTTTCAAATCACCAGCAAACCTTTCCTTGTAATCATTGATTTCAGTCTGGAGTGTTTTCTTTTCATGGTTGACTTGCTCCAACTTTTGGCTAGACTTAGCCTGCAATTTTTCCAGCTCTGCCTGTTTCTGCTCAATTACCTGACGATGTCCCCGGATTTCTCGACTCAGTAGCGACTTCGCCTGTTCCAGACCCAGTTTCTCCTGGTGGATCTGATCGTTTGCGCTCTTTTCCGCCCTAAAACGTTTCTTCAATTTATCAATTATTTCTTTTAACATTTTGATTTCTTCTTGTTCAGGGGAAGGTTCCATCCTCTTGTCGGGTTCAGAGGCATTTGAGTCTTCTATCTCACTGATACTTTTATCAGTCTGTTCAGTTACATCCGCTGTGGGTACAAGAATCTTTTGTAATTTAGCCTGTACATCCGGATCATCCAGCAGAGATAACAAATCTTTTTTTTTCATTTTGACCGATATGTTTTTGTTTCTTTTCTAAAATATTCAGCGAGGGTGCCTTCACCTGTGTTGTCATGCGTTTTGTCGGGTTTTCTCCCGGCATTCGAAGCCTCAATGGCCGTAAAATCAGCCATTTTGGGAAAAGTATGGATTTTCAGGCCAGCGGACTGCTCCTGAATTTCCTCAATAGCCAAGCTGTCCGTTAAGAAGTGATTTTTTTTCGCTAAACTGATCGTATCATCAATTGCAAAATCATCTTGATCCGTCAACACAACGAAACTGAGTTCAAGCTCTTCCCTGTAAGCGATTTTTTCCTTAAACCACCGCCAAAATATATCCGACTCAAAGGGAAAATCTTTCTCACCATTTTTTTTTATATAGTGAAATTTGTCGTCTCTTCTTTCCTGAACAGATATTTCGTTATGTATGTATTTAATAAAATAAGAATATACCATAGTGTTTCTCTAGAGTTCACCACTCACCATATTGCCAACTTTATTTTCCAAATCCTAAGGTTTCGCTACATATTCAAACGGTCTCGAATCCATGCAGGGTCTCGGCGGCAGTCAATAATCGCGAGAATCCTTATCTGATTTCCTGACATGGTCAGGAATAAATTGCAAAAGGAAATCTTTCCGACAACATCCGCCGGTAATTTTTATGGACGACCCGATGTATACCAGCATACAACGCAAGCGACTCAATGTCCGAATAGATGCAATTCAAAAAATAAGTACCAAGCCCGGGGGCTTGAGCATCATAGAAATTATACCCATCAACAAGGTCATCTTCTGCTTGCCCTATGATCTGAATTTTCATGAAATTCTATCAGCTATCCGTTTTTTTGCAGCTTCCCAGTCCACCAATGCTACCTTGCCTTTTTTAATCAGCTTTTCTCGTCTGTCTAGTATGTCTTTGTGCCATTGAGGAACCGGAACCTGGCTTTGATTACAACAAAGATCACTCCAAAGCTCTTCCATGACTTGTAGCTTCTCCTCTACCGTCATTTGTTCAAGTGGAAGCGTTAACATGTTATTTCCTCCATTTGGGATTTAGTGGGTTTCATGATAATTTATATCAAGCAGAAGTAAAGTGACCCACAGTCAAGACAAAAATCAGGCAAAGCTAAGCAATCTTCGAGCGCTGTCTATTTGTGGTACAGCTCGTATCCTTAGTATTTTGTCCTTTGAAAATTTCATATCTTCCGTCACCATATTACCCTGTCACCATATTGCCAACTTTATTTTCCAAATCATCAGGTCTTGCCGCAGGATCCAACTCCTTATACATTTCCACCAATGTATCGCCAACTTGCAGTTCCTTGTCTTCATCAAGTTTGCCATCTACGTAATCGGCAAAATCCTTTAATCCATCACCTTTAAAGGTTTCGAGGATTGTGTCCACTTCTTTAGCTTTTTCCTCAAAACCAAGTTTTGCCATGGCAATCCATGCCTCCATCGGGATATCAAAACCTTTCTTTTCTTCAACTCCCTTGGCAGCAACCGATACTCCCACGGCAGTCCGCACAGCTTTTTCCATATCGCCTGCCCTGTCAAACTTCTCTCTATCCATGACCACTTCATTGCGCAAATAGGCAATATACTTTGCATTGCTGTCAAAGTCTTCAGGCTTTTTGTCGGAATCCAAAGCTTTTGCACCTAATTCCTCAATATTATCACCCTCTTTTAAAACCCCAATAAGGGTAGCCACAATACTGACAACCTGCCCCACCGCCCCCAGCCAGGGGCCAGCCACTTTGAGCAGTTTAGCAGCAACATCTCCAATACTTCCTATAGCAGAACCCAAAGCACTACTGATTACACTGACTGCACTACTGACAAAACTGCAAAACGAATCCAAAAGTCCCATGCTATCTCTCCTTGATGTTGTGCTTTTTATAAAACCTAACGGTCATCATAGTTTAAACCTTGCTCTGTTTTTTCTGTCAAACCTATCGAGGCCACTCATAATGTCAGACAGAAAGAAACGCAGATCATCAACTGTGCACTTCCGTTTCCGATAAAATTTTTTATGTAGATACCCTGCGAGAAAATCCAAATTCATTGTAAGTCTGTTCTCTTCAATATAGGACTTTACATCAACCCTGAAGCTGCCAAAGGGCTGTTCCTTATCTGCTTCACAGAGCTTTCTCCAACACTGCAATAGTCCTTTCACATTCATGCTCAACAACTCTTCAACCTGCTCCAGTGTGGGTTCGGTATTATACACTTCCAACCCCTGTATAATCCCAGATTTGTAGTTTTTCTGATAATAGGTCAGTGCCAGCTCCCTGATTTTACTGTCCTCTATCAGCGCAGATTCGGTTGTGCTCACATTGTTAAGTTGTTTAATCTGCACCTGTATGGGTTTTGCAAAATCCTGGTTTGACACGATGGCACGACCAACCTCAAGATTTGATAAAAATGCTTTCTGTTCATCACTTAATGACATGGTGTTCCCAATGGCATTTTTATCATCACTGGCAAAGAGCTTATGGACAATTTTGGTGTTGGTATTTTTCAACACTTCCGGCGTAAGTTTATCGGGAATCTGATCAACAATAATCAGTGACTCTCCATATTTTCTTACTTCAGCCAGCATATCGGCAAAAGTTTCCACCCCGAGTTTTTTACTTGGGCTGTCCCCTGGGATATGTTTGGCTAAAAGTCGGTGAGCCTCCTCTATTAATGTTATATGCTTAAAGGATTGCCTGTCTTCCTGATTTTTATATTCCTTGTACTTTGCCTTGATTGCCTCATTCAAGTTAATCAAAACAAACCCCATAATTAAGGATTTTTCAGCACCACTTTTGATCTCATCAAGCTCCAGAATAACATTTCTTTCGACTAATTTTTTAAAATCGATGGACCTTGGTGTGTTCAACATAAAGCCTTTAGAACCAACCAGCAATCCCTGGAGTCGTGCTTTGATGGAGCCGATATAGTCATTTTTAAGACGATCATCAAAACCCTGTTGCTCAACCACATTTTGGGTTTGTTTGATCAGGTCGTCAAGGGTGGGAAAAGCATACACTCCATCGGCAAACGGAGTTTCATACACACTGTTTTGAGAAGTTGCGATATCCCATCCGTAGTCTTCATAACATTTATAAAGTGCCGCCTCTATTATCTGCGGGATGGCCGCTTCCATATCAAAAGCCGCCTCAATATTGGCTTTTATCATGTCCACCCTGGCGGTAATATTTTCTCCCTCCAGAAACTCAAAAGGATTTAATCTGAAAGGAGCAACACTGTCGTCTCCCAAGGTAAAAATGAGAATATCCTTATGGCGTTTAGTGAGAATCCGATATTCCGTTTTAGCCGGTTCTATAACCAGAAAGGGCATGTTTGCAGACTCTAGTATGCGTTGACAGGTCGTTGTTTTCCCACTGCCCGTAACTCCAGTAATAAAAATATGCTTGTTTAGGACCTGGCGATCAATGGAAACATCTATATCCAAAACCGAGCCACTCCTGACAAGATTACCCAGCAACAGAAGATTCGCTGATTCGATTTCTTGTTTTTTGATGTTTAAGCCAAATTCGACCTCCTCTTTCAGCGGAAGACCAACGACTTCTTTTTGTGGTAATCCGGCGATAACACATAACTCATTTGTTGATAACCAACTGGAAAGTTTACCGGGACTTTTGGAAAAGAGTATTTGCATCTGTTCCATATTGGGGGTGCTTTGCTGCTGATATTTGGGCTGCTGCAAGTTTTTAATTGCGGTGATTTCCTGTTCATTGCTCAAATAAGAAAGTTTCAACGGAGCTTTATTCGTCTCAACCCCGGAAAACAAGGCACTGATTGTATTGCCCATTTTTAACAAAGTACCTTTTTCATGGGCGAGCAGGTAAATACTGGTGCTGAACAACCCCTTGTTTCGTCCATACTCCATACGCTTAAGCAGAACCTCATCAATATATTCCATCCACTCGCTGACCACTTTATTTGCAAACTCGCGACTTTTGTTTGTCCCTGCACTGTGTGTACGCAACTTATTGCTACTTTCTGAAGTTCCATCTGTTTTCGAGACGCTCTTACCATTTGTAAAAGTTTCCGTACGAGTATCTGATGCCCCCTGAGTCGCTGCCGTACTGGTGCTGGTCTTAATTGAGTTTCCTGACGATTCATTATTTGTTTTTGAAGCACCCTTTGATTGCCCTTTGGCATCTGCTGTAGAATCACCAGAGTTCGTTCCTTCCGTTTTCGAATCATTTCTGCTCACCGATGACCCTGTGGTATCCGAACTCCCCTTACTCTCCTGTACAGACACTTTCGCCAGGGGAGAAAGCTTGTTGTAAAAATCACATAAGGTATCTTCAATGGTGTTCATTTCTATGTTTGATAAAGGACTTGCCAATACAATAACCGCAAAATCATCCCCCATCATCACATCAACCAACCTGTCAACACCCTGAAAATCTTCATTGTCGGTATTCACACTTGGCACACCATCTATCCTGGCGACTCGTTTCATGGCTTTGATATTTGCCAGAATAGTTTCTTTTTTACTGCTTTGCTCCGTAATTTTACTGCCTCTGAAATTTCCTTCCATATTCGACTTCAGAATATAGCGGCCAATATCATCCACATCCAGTTGCAGATCTACTGTTTTATTTTGATCTTTGACAATGCCAAAATAAAAAGAAACTCCTTTCCTGTCTCCCATCAAAATATAAACAAAATTAATCCCGTCCACCCTGAGAGCACTAATAACATTTTCCAGAGCCTCTTTTCGCGGGTTGTCCTCCTCGAAGGTCAACTCCTCGATATGAAAAAGCACAAAATCTTGAAGTAGAAGCTCTTTTGCTTTTTCCATCCTGCCAATATTTGAATATACCTCATCTCGTAAAGATGTTTTCCGGGTCAGCATACTTACCAGTGATGTATCGTCGGACATATTGGCTCCTAAATAGTAACTGTTTTGATTATAGACAGATAATGGTCTGTAAGAATACCCTCTTCGCCGGCGACAACATACTCAAAGCTTGTTGGAGAAATAATTCTCAAATAAATAAACGCATCTTCATCAGCAATATCTGTCTTTAAGCGCATTTTTTTTATACTGCTGTCATGAATTGAACTCTTGTTGGTGCTGACACTGGATTGTGCACTATAAAATACCTCGAAGATATCTTCTGAGGCATCTAGAAACCTGACCCATTTATCAAACTCGGTATTCCTATGCAGTAATACCTTCAACTGGTTCTTCCGGTTGTTTCCCAGATAATATTTGAAACAAATATTGTCATCCTTTGAGATGTTACGATCAATCACCAGGATTTGTCCACCTTTACGAGCAACAATTAAACCAAACGCTACTCCTGTTTTTCCAGTAGGGGGAAGGAAAGGGAAGGAAAGGGGACGTTGTTGATTTATTGACTTAACGAGGAATTATGTTATAGTCAGTAGCATGCCTAGAAAAGCCAGAATAGATATACCGGGATTATTACAACATGTGATTGTACGGGGCATTGAGAGAAGAGATATTTTCCTCAATGATAGTGACCGCAAGATTTTTATTAACAGATTCTCGGCTCTGCTTGAAGAGACCAGTACTGATTGCTTTGCATGGGCACTGCTTGAC
>JAFLJO010000079.1 GCA_022712975.1 Desulfocapsa sp. | reverse complement strand
CTCAGATGGTTAGAGCATACGGCTCATATCCGTAGTGTCCGGGGTTCAATTCCCTGCATCGCCACCAGGTTTTGAAAAAGCCCGATGAATATTTTATAATATTCATCGGGCTTTTTTTGTTTTTAACCCGATAAAATGATTTAATCTACGTTCAGAACACCTTACTTGGTAACATAGCATCAAACACACTTTTCTGTAACAACTCTCGTAAAACCAATGTGTTAACAATTTCACGATAAGATAATTATTTTCTTGCAACGGGAAAACAAAAGTGGCACCTTCTTTCTTTATTTTCACCACAAAAATCACAGAAAAAAGGTGCCGTCATGCAACAACTTATTCTACCTACTATTCCCATTGGTGCAACAGAAATAAATGGGCTTACTGCAGTTTGGCGTGATGAGCTGCGCTGGACGTATTATCTTGGTTGCTATCCGATCTTCACACATCCGCCTGACGATCTGCAGCAATTTCGTTTTTTCACTTCACACTTAATCGATTCCGGCAGGTGTCGACAAGTCGATATTATAAACACATTCGGTGTTTCTAAAAGTAGTGTTGCTCGCTCTCTCAGGAAATTACGGGAAGGAAGGAGCACCAGCCTTTTTTAAACAACGTGTTAGGCACAGAAAGGGCAATGTTATTACTCCAGAGGTTCTTGAAAAGGCCCAACAACTCCTGGATCAAGGATGGAATCGCTGTTATGTTGCTAAAGAGCTGGGCATCAAAAGTGACACATTTCGCAAAGCGATTTACGGCGGCAGGTTACATGAAATGGAAGACAAACCTGCACGACAAAATCTCACGACAAAATCAACACGGGATAAAATAGACGCTGACTCCATTCGCCTACGGCTCATTGCGTCAGCTTCATGATCGTGAAAACTCCACCATTATATATACCCCCACCTCGTACGCAACTCCACAAAGGAGACGACAGCTATCCTGACACAGGGGGACAAGACAGAGCGTATGGCAACTTCTATACGCTCAAGTGCATCCATTACATGCAAACGAACCTTACGATCAAAGATATAAAGGTTGAGAACATCGGTGAATGTTGTTCTTTCTTTAAATTGATTAGGTGCTACCTGGAAAGGAAGAAAATAAGCAGAAAGGCGATAGTATCCAATGGTGAGCAGATACCTCTTTGCTCTGTCACGGTCGAGAAAGGTCAACCCACGACTCTCTAGCAATTCAATATGTTGCTCAGTGGTATATACCGGTTTGTTAAATTTCATAAAAAGACCAAAAAAAACCTGCTTCCCCTCTTGCGATATTACCCATTCGAAGATGGGGGGAAACAGGTATTATTCAAATATAAACAGAGTTTAATACTCGATTTGGGAATTCTAGTCAATATCTTTCCCTGTTTACATTATAGTCGTTAATGGTAGATAATCAAATATAATAATATTCGGGGGGATACATTACTATTTTATTTTGAGAAACAGTAATGTGCCCCCGAATTTTTCTGAATAAGACGGAAAAAGATTACTCCCCACAACCATGTACAAAGATTATGCCTTGAACGAAACCCATTTCCACTGGTAGTCCCAAAACCAAACCAGTGATACTTTTCCCACCGGAAAACGTTACGTAATCAACTAGAAAGAAAGGGGTAATGTGCTGCTCTTTGTCAGAAAGCAAAAGAAGAAAAACAACCTGGCCTGTCCGTACCATTTCCTTGGTCTCGCAAGATATATCAGCCATACAGGCAGCAAGCCGATGTCGGTTATCTGGCAACTTCAATACCCAATGCCGAGTAAATTGATCAGGACAACAGCACGGCTGGCGACGGCATAATGGCAGAGGTGAAAAATGATCGGATCATCGATGTTGCAGTCGCTGTTATCAGCAAGGATGACTCTGTTCTTGTTGCAAGGCGCTCCCCAGGCCAGCATCTTGAAAAAAAGTGGGAGTTTCCCGGCGGGAAAATAGAGCCCGGTGATTATTCTCTGACCGTCCGTGATAGAATAGACTGGGTGAAAATCCAAAATTTTGATACTATCTCCAAGATCAAGAAGGATACTGCCAGGGAGAAACGACTTATTATAGCGTTACCAAGACAGATTGATGCATTGAGAGGTGTTGTTGAAGAAGTTGCATGCCTTCGGTGGGTTGAGAGTAATACTGAAGAGTTGAGAGATGATCGAATTGCTCGCCGCGAATTGAGTTTGCGACTTGCGCAAGGTGAACAACGTATAGGCCAGTTATTACAAACGTTACTAGATCCTCGTCCAGCCCCGGTAGGAAATTCATGCCAGTGGTTTTGGAAAGGTGAGGAAGAGTTTCCGCATAAACCTATGGGAGTGACTAAGTTGCTTTCCCGTGCTTGTGAGGATATTTATGCCAGCAGCCCTCGGGTAAGAAATGAGCTTGTAGTACGGCGAAAATTGTCTTCGGCGGCCTCATCAGCGCGTCGTTGTGTTATGGAACGAATGCTTTATAACAGCGATGAAGAACGTCTGGGAATAAATGTACCCTCCAGAAAGAAGTGTTTATGAGTCAGTTCTGAATGCAACAGAAATGCATTCCTTCAATCAGGATGAAGGTGAATGGCAATTTCAGGCTCCACCTGTTGGAAATGCATCTAATCTAAGACCTTGTTGGGATCTGATTGAGCAAGAAATTTTTTCCGGTACAGTCCATCGAGTTGAGTTAATCGAGCTTTTCGAGAAATTGGCCGATGTTCCTTACGGTTTACCTGCTGGAATCCATCCAATTTTATTTATTGTATCAGGATGAATTATTTCTCTATCGGGAAAATAGTTTCATTCCAGATATCCAAACAGCCCACCTGGAACTGTTACAACGCCGCCCTGATCTGTTTTCCGTTTCTGGGGCAAGATTAAACGGAACTCTTCCAGTAGGCGATGAGGGGTGGAGTGAACTCGGGCGTAGAGCATCCTGGATGGCCCCTCGAATCAATCACCAGGTATTGACGCCTTTCCTTAATCGCATAAATAACGGTATAGAGGGAAAACATAGTGCCCAGCCTGCGTTATCGCTGGTTGCTAACCGTCCTTTTGAACAATGGACAGATATGGATGTTGAACGATTCCCCGGTTTGGCAGATGGTATTGGAGATCTGTTTCAACAAGCATGGCAGAATTATGGCGATTCAGGGCCTGATTTGACAGCTAAGGAGCTTCAGCAAAAGGAGCGGTTACGAAAAAAAATTAAACCACATATCTCGATCAGATAAGTAAAAACCATTCGCAGAAGGCAATAGTTGCCGCACTTCGAGAGTTGTTAACTGAAATAGAAAAAGAATATTAAGCCAATGAAACAAGAAAATTCAATTATTCTGTTCAATCAAAAAGAAGTCCGTCGTTATTGGGATGAAAATGAAGAAGAATGGTACTTTTCCATTATTGATATTGTGAACATCCTGACGGACAGTGCTAATCCTAGGAGATACTGGTCTGACTTAAAATCTAAGTTAAAACAGGAGGGTAGTGAGGTGTACGAAAATGTCGTACAACTGAAATTACCTGCCTCAGATGGGAAAAAATATAACACAGACTGTTTCAACACTGAAGATTTACTTCGTACTATTCAATCTATACCATCTCCTAAAGCTGAACCTTTCAAGGTGTGGTTAGCAAAAGTTGGTTATGAACGTATAGAAGAGACAGAAGATCCCGAGTTGGCGTTTGACCGAGCGATGCAAATCTATCTAAAAAAAGGTTACTCCAGGGAATGGATCAACCAACGATTGAAAAGTATTGAAGTCAGAAAAGAACTTACAGATGAATGGCAGGAGCGAGGTGTAAAAAAAGGCCTGGAATACTCCATATTGACCAATGAAATAACAGAAGCATGGGCGAACAAAAGTGTGAAAGAATATAAAAAGTTCAAGGGGTTAAAGAAACAGAGCCTTAGAGATAATATGACCAACCTTGAATTAGTTTTGAATATGCTTGCCGAAGCTTCAACTACTGAAATATCCAAGAAGAAGAAACCAAACAATTTTGTTGAAAATAAAATTGTTGCAAGGGAAGGCGGGCATGTTGCAGGAACAGCAAGAAAGGAAATTGAATCTAAGACGGGGAAAAGTATTGTCAGTCCAGACAATGCAGGAGATTTACGCCTGGAAGATAAAACCAGGAAATTGACATCCCATGATTAGCAAATCAATAGAACTATTAAAAAAGACAAATGAATATGACTCCTCAAGGTTCAAAGATAGAGCAAAGTGATAAACAGGTAAGGCATATTGTTGCGCTTTCTGGTGGCAAAGATAGCTCGGCATTAGCTGTTTATATGCGCGGGAAAATCCCTAATGTTGAATATGTGTTTTGCGATACAGGAGAGGAGCTTGACGAGACATACGAGTGAAAGACAATCGGGTCGGACCAAGCTAATAGGCCAAATTAATAACAAAAAACATCAAAAAAGGGTCTATTTCTAGTCTTAGGAGGCTCTTTTTCCCTATAAAAAGTGGCTTCTAAGATTTGCCCAGTTTGCTATGAATGAATAATGAACCAATTTTACGAACAAAACCATCAGCAATATTTTCAATCCACGGTTGATATCGACCCTGCCGCGTTTCTTACGCCACTGACCGGTTTCTTAAAACACCGGGCAACAATTCTTGATGTGGGCTGCGGTTCCGGTCGAGATCTACTCTGGCTGCGGCAGCAAGGTTTTCGGCCAACGGGTCTGGAACAAGCACCCAGTCTTGCTCGACTTGCTCGGGAGCATGCCGGTTGCGAAGTTATTGAGGCAGATTTCTGCCACTATGACTTCGGTAGCCGGGTCTTTGATGCCTTCGTTTTTATTGGATCTCTGGTGCATCAGCCAAGAAATACCGTCTCTGGAATACTTCGATCCACGTGTCGGTCACTTGTCCCCGGCGGTCATGTGCTGATCACCATGAAAGAGGGAGAGGGGGTCTTCTCTTCAGCTGACGGTCGTAGCTTCACCTTATGGGCGCAGAGTGAACTAGAAGAGCTTTTTGATTTATGCGGGCTGGCTATTCTTGATTTCTCCCGGCAGGTCTCCAAGTTGCGTCCTGAAGATATCTGGCTGGGATATGTGTTGAGATTCGTTAATGAAGCCTGATTCCGCCTGTCTGCAGGAAGAGCTGCATGATTGGCTCCTTGGTTGTGGGTTTTCTCAGCGCTCCCAGCCCGAAACCGGTTGTGTCTACCACCGGGAAAGTGACAGCACCTGCCTGATCATTGATACGGTCATTTGTCGGTTGGCAGGCTATCCGTATGTGGCTTACACCACCACTCAGAACGAGCTTGTATTCACGTATGATCGGGTTTTTCGTTTTCTTTTTGATGAGGACGATTTGCTATCTGCGTTGCAGGAAGAGATTAGCCTGTTTCTCGATGGTGACAGTGATCCTGAAACAATTCGACGCTTTGGCGGTAACCGGACGGAACAGGAGCCAGACCCAACCCTGCCGGAGGCCACCTTCGAGGATTGTTTCCTGCAGGCCTTTGGCGACCGGGCCAGGATGGGCCTGCATCGGGAATTTGCGTATATCGATCTGGATGGTGTCACCCGCTATATAGACTACGCTCTTTTCAGCAGTTCGGCGAAATTCGCTATTGAGCTGAACGGTGAGAGTTGGCATCATCCGGTGATGATCGGCCCGAATCGTTACCGCTCGCAGCTTTTCAAACAAAATTCCCTTGTGGCTGACGGCTTCAGGGTCTTTCGCTGGTCCTTGAACGGCATGCGTGACCGGGAACGCTTTATCCTGGAGTTGCAGCGCTTCCTGGGGGGGAGCCGTCCTTTTCTTGATAAATCCATTATTAAAGTATCCCGAGAGCTGTTCACCTTGCGCAATCATCAGCGGGATGCCTTGGCCCAGCTGGATGATGCCCGTAAACAGGGCAGGCATGCCTTTTTACTCGTTCTGCCCACCGGTACTGGTAAAACAGAGATCTTTATAGAGGACCTGGTGCGTGTCAGGCAGCAGGCCGATAGTTTGAGGGCCTTGATTGTTGTCCCCACCAGAAAACTGCGCGAGCAGACCCTGGCCCGACTTATGCTTCGTCTTCCGTCTGAGTTGCAATCCAGTTGCTCTGTTGACATACTGGCAGACAAGAAGGCAGACTTTTTTGTCCAGACCAGCGCCTATCTGCATCGTCATTACTACAAGATCCCTGCCGATCGCTTTGACTATATCGTGGTTGACGAGGCTCACCATGCTGCAGCACTTGGGCTTCGTAACATCCTTGAACACTTTACGCCCACCCATCTGCTTGGTGTCACCGCTACTCCGGAACGTTTCGATCAGCAGCGGCTGGAAAAAATTTTCGGTGAATACGAGCCGCAATTGTCCCTTGAGGAGGCAATACGCCAGGGGCTTGTCCCGCCTGTGCGCTGCTTTCGGATTAAATCGAATATAGATCTCTCAGAGGTGCGCTTTAATGGCAAGGAGTATGTGAAAAACGACCTGCAGCGAACCTTGCTGGTGCCGTCCAGGGACAGACTTGTGGCCGAAGTGCTGCAGCGTTATTTTGGAGGTGAGTTCAGCCATAAGCAGGGCGTTGTTTTCTGCGTTGATATCAAACATGCCCGGCGCATGGCAAAACTGCTAAACGGGGAAGGGATTTCTGCTGCTGCAGTGGACGGCAGGGATAGGAAAAATGCAGCCAGGGCGCAGAAGGACTACGACAGCGGGGCGATTCGTTTTCTTTGTGCCTGTGATCTGCTCACCGAGGGCTGGGATGCACCGCAAACCGCTATCCTGGTAATGGCACGGCCGACATTCTCCAAAGTTCTGTACACCCAACAGCTTGGCCGGGGCTTACGCAATCACCCCGGCAAGGAGGCGCTCTATGTGCTGGATGTTGTCGATAATTATGGCGCCAGGTTGCAACCCCTCTCCCTCCATGCTCTATTTCGGATTCCCGACTATCAGCCTTTTGCAGACCTGGTAAAGCCGGAGCGTTTTCATCAGGAGAGGGAGATTGTTGCCCTTGACGGGCTTTACGAGGGGGAACGTCGTGTTGAGCCGGTGGATATATTCAGCTTTGAGAAGAAGTACGGTGCGTATCTGAATGAAGAGCAGTTGGCGCGGGAGCTGTTTGTTTCCACCGGTACCGTCAGGAAGTGGCTCAAGCAGGGGAAAATCAAGGCCGATGTACGCTATCCCTTCGGTAGGCAGCATCTGCATTTCTTTGATCCCGACCAGGTGGCCCGTATTCGGCGGGATCTTGGCTTGCAGAAGCATACTACCGAAACCAGGGTAAATGATTTTAAGGAGTTTCTTGAGAAGCGTGATTATACCTTTTCCTACAAGATCATCTTTCTCCTGGCATTCCTGAAGAGTTGTAACGAACGTTTTGAGGCCTTACTGCCGGACATGCTTGAGCTGTATCAGCGCTTTTATATGGAGACCCTTGCGAAATACAGTAAAAATGAACGCCCGAATTGCCCCTACAACCAGCGTGAAATCCTTGAGAATCAGAAAAAAATACAGCGAAGTCTGCTGCAGAATCCTTTTGAAAAATTTGAGAGGAAACGTTTTTTCTACCAGTGCAAGGATCTGAACTACCTTGCCCTGGATCCGGAATTGATTCAGAATCTGGAGCCGGAAGACTTTCAGCAGACGGTGGTGCAGCTCACTGAAGATCTGCAGACCTATTACCTCAAGTTGGAAATTCCCCTGGAGGAAACAGACTATGCCTTCCTGGTGCCGGACAGTTTTGCCCCTGAAGAGGATGACGATGAACAGGAGTTATTTAGTGATGTTCCACCGGAGGAAGATAAGTTTACCAGGGTTCTACCCTATTATCCGTTAAATATTGCAGCAGGGGATTTTATGGATTCATCCATCCCGGATGCACCGGAGACCTGGTTTGTGGTGGAGGGGCTGACCAGCAGGAGAAGTCTAGCACCATCCATGTTTGTGGCTCGGATACAGGGGAAATCCATGGAACCCCTTATCCCGGATGGTGCGTACTGTCTCTTCAGCTTTGAAGTGGGCGGGAGTCGTAATGGTCGAATTGTCCTGGCTCAGCAGGCCGATATCTCCGATCAGGACACCGGCGCCAGCTATACTGTAAAATCTTATCAATCCAGCAAGAGGGTGGATCTTAACAATGGCTGGCAGCATGAGTCTATTACCCTGAAAGCGCTCAATCCCGATTATGATGATATCATTATTCCGCCTGAAGAGTCTGAGGATTTTCGGGTGGTGGCCGTTTTTGTGGAGGTTTTGACAGCAGCCGATGCGTGAGGAGAATGTCTGGTGAACGTTGATGAGTCCTGGGGGGCGTGAATCCGTGAATAGCGCGAAATAGGGATCAGACCACGATAGAAAGTGTTTTACTTCTCTTTACGAAAAGCTGTAAAAAATGCTTTGGAGAAAACAAAACCACGGTCTGGGAATTGTTTCTTCATAGTACTTTCTCCTTACTGAGATAGAAAAGGAATATTAACCAAATGAAAAAGAAGGGAATAATAATATTTCTATCATACCAGTTCTGTATTCCACAGGAGGCTGTACGATGACTCCTGACAAAAATTCTCAAATCATTATCTACCAAACAGAAGATGGACAGACAAAAAATGATGGCAGAACTCTTTCAGGTTGCCAAATAAGTATTAGTGAGCATGTCAAACATATTGTTACAGAAGGTGAACTTGACAAAAAAGCAACTGTTCGGAATTTCCGAACAGTTCAAATCGAAGGATCGCGCAGCGTCAACCGTAATTTGGATTTTTACAATCTGGATATGATTATTTCTGTTGGCTATCGGGTACAGTCCCATGTGGCAACTCGTTTTCGTCAATGGGCAACCAAGTATATCCGTGAATTTATTGTCAAAGATTTTGTGCTGGATGATGAACGATTAAAAAAACCGGATTTACCCTTTGATTTTTTTTAAGACCGTGCAGAGTAAATTACATTGGGCGATTACCGGAAAAACAGCTGCTGAGATTATCAAAGACAGAGCAAATGCCAGCTTGCTTAATCTGGGCTTAACCAGTTTCAGAGGGACAAAGCCTCGTAAACAGCATGTTTCTATAGCAAAAAATTATTTAAACGAAGATGAACTATCTGCTTTAAATAATTTGGCGGAACAATATCTGATGTTTGCTGAGGGGCAGGCGATGCGGCGTGTTCCCATGACCATGCAGGAATGGATTATACAGCTGAATGGTTTTCTTACTCTCAATGACCGTAATCTCCTTGATCATGCCGGTAAAGTGTCTCATATGCTGGCAAAACAGATTGCTGAGCAGGATATGAAACTTTTAATCAGCTAAGAATTGAACAAGCTGACCAGCAGGCTGGTGAATTTGAAAAAGTATTGCAAAGAATACCTGGTAAACAAAGGTAAGAAATAAGGCCGATCACATTAGAAATGATTTAGGTGTGGGCGGCAACATAATTTCAAATAATATTGATAGTAAAAACGCACTTTGGCCGTTTAGGGAGAAGAGTAGTACAGTGTTAGCGGTGTATCTCCATGATAAAATCCCTGATCTTGACTATGTATCATGGATATCGCTATTAGGTGACAATTAGCCTGTCCGAGTGATCCCAAAAGTTCTACTGTCGGGCAACAAAACCCTTCCCTGTTCCTTATACAAGAGACGAAAGACCTTGATGGCTTCAGTAAACTGCCCTTGCGAGAGATAACTTTGCGCAGCTGCAGGGAGATTTTTGTATTTGTGTTTTATTACAACAGTTTAAGTGTTTGGCTGAGGGCTTGGCGGATACCGCTGTAATTGGAATCAAATTGTACCAGACAAGCAGTCATTTTGAAAGTATTCATCTACGAGACACGCAGGAAGAGTTTTTGCGACATCAATAACGGTGAAGCTTACAATTGTAACTGTGTTATTCAAAAGCAAATATAGTTAAAAAAATAAAAGCTGCACGGAATATTTGATTAATTGTAACGTAAGATCAGCCCCGGTATTGAACCGGAGACCGGCACAAAAATCAGTATATTGTGACCAGTTCCAGACTACGCCGCAAGCGGTTTGTGAAGAAGGAAATAATCTCAGGATAATAGGCCAGGCCTTTGAAGTATTCTACCTGTTCATATCGTATTGTTGAACACTCTACTTTAAAGTTCATTCCTTCCAGGGTTGTACGCCAACTGTTCTCATCGCCCATTAAATCTTTTTCAGCATGCATACCTGCCAGATACATCATGGGGATTATTTTAACCTTTTTAAAGAGGTCATTCAGCTGTTTACGTTTGACTTTCGCAAAAACTGCGGAAGAATCGGGTATTCCTTCAACGGAAGTTAGCAGTACATTCAGATAACGGTCACTCACCAGTTTTTCCAGCCCAAGATAGGCGCTATTCACAGGATCTGCAACCAGAGGTGTGCCATGGACTGCCAGTATGTTCAGTCCTTCTTCTGGAGATAAAAAATCTTTTTCAACCACTCCTAGAGTCTCTTTTACAAAGTTCCAGCGGTGGAACAGGGTTTCGCTCAGAATTATCCTGAGGCCGGGGAAATATTCGCAGGTTTCTGCCAACTGCTGGTATTCTGTACCTGGAAAAATATGGAGGGGCTGAACCACAGCATTCCGAAATCCGGCTGCTTCAACATGTGCCAGGGTTTCAGATAGAGTGGGTATTTTCTTTTTTCTGCAGATAATATTTGAGCTGTAGGCCCAGAATATTTCGTATTCCTGGAACTGTTTATCCAACTGTTGCTGGAAAATTTCCAGTGGTGGTTTTGCTTGGCTGCTGGTGCCAAAGGTAACGATGATAATGGCTGGTCTGTTTTTGAGTTCCGGGACTCGCAGTTTACGGCCGATGTATCCATGCTGGTTCATGTGTGAATCCTTTACTGCTTGATGTGAGGCCAAATACGCAGGCCGGAAATGCTTGTAAAATACCGATCGCAGGTCATCACAACAGTGGTGATCCTGATCAGGATTAACGCAGGGCGCAGGGATACTTCATGGAACCTGAAATTAAAATGTATCAGGTTCAAAGTCAAGTGCCACCAGTCTGCTGTATGAGCCATTTTGTTCAATCAACTGGTGGTGGCTTCCCAGTTCGATAATTCTTCCTTTATCAAGCACAATGATTCTGTCTGCTCGTTGTACAGTGGATAGTCGGTGAGCAATAATAAGGACAGTTTTTCCTTTAAAACAGTGCTCAAGGGGTTGTTCCAAAAGCTTTTCAGTTTTAGAATCAATGGCAGAGCTTGCCTCATCCAACACCAGAAGTGATGGGTTGCGACAGAGTACTCTGGCGATGGCAAGAAGCTGTTTTTCGCCGGTTGACATGGATTGGCCACCTTCACCTATTATGGTGTCCAGGCCTTGTGGAAGTTTTTCCACAAATTGGCTCAATTGAGTCTGTTGGAGTAATTCGCTTACTTCCTTCCGTTCTTTTCCGGTGTCAAGAATTATGTTGTTCAACAGTGTGTCCTGCAGGATGAGCATCTCCTGCATTACAACCCCGATTTCCTTCCGCAGCGCATTCCTTGGCACATCAGCAAGAGAACATCCCGCAAGGCTGATACTGCCGCTATCCGGTTCATAGAAACGGAGCATAAGATTAATCAGGGTGGATTTCCCGCTTCCCGTGGAGCCGACAATTGCTACAGTCTCTCCTTGTTTTACTATAAATGAAATATCATGAAGGACTGGTTGACCGGGAAGGTAGGAGAAGGTGACGCTATCAAAACAAAGATCACCAGTAAGTGAAAGAACTTCATTTTTATTTATACCAGGAGTTTTGTCTTCTTCAGAGTCCGTATCCAGTAAGTCAAAAATACGTTCGGCAGATGCAAGGGCTGATTGGACAATGGAGTATTTCTGAGAAAGTTCACGCAGGGGCTGGAAAAACAGACGCATATAGGAAAGAAAGGCAACCAGCTCACCAAGGGTCAGTTGATTTTGGATAAATTCTCCTCCGCCGTACCAGAGAATAAGGGCAATCGCCACCGAACTCATAAGTTCGGTAATGGGCATAAATGTTCCAAACAGGCGAATCTGGCGCAGGGTTTTTTTCAGGTAGCTGTTATTGAGCGTTGCAAACTCTTGTCTCAAATCGTTGGTTCTGCCAAATAATTGCACCAGCATAACTCCTGAAACCGTTTCCTGAACAAATGAATTTACTTTGGAGAGTTGTTTACGTATGGCTCGAAAATGATTTCTGGCAAGCTTGGAGAAGAGAATGGTAACAGCTGCAGCCAGAGGGACAAAGAGGCAGAGGATAAGGCCCAATCTGAAATTCATATAGACAAGCAGGCTCAGAATACAGACCATTTTCAGGAGGTCGTTGAATATGGTCACCAAAATTGAGGTAAGCATCTCGTGCATATTTTGTACATCATTGGTCAAGCGTGTGACCAGGCGGCCAACGGGTTGTTTGCTGAAAAACTCCAGTCTAACCGTGAGGAGATGGCTGAAAAGATCCTGACGCAGGGTATGCATGATCGATTGTCCGATCCATTCGAGGAGTAGAACCTGAAGAAAAGACGCTATAAATCCAATACATATCAGCCCCCCATAGAACAGTACATACGTGCTGAGTCCTGCCATGCGTTGATCAAAGTTTAGCTCCGGGTTGGTTATGTAAAGATCAATGGCCTGCTGCATAAGCCATGGGAGACTGAGTGCGCAGCTTGTGACAAAAAGTGAGAGCAGAATAGCTCCGGCAAAGGGAAAGCGGAAGGGACGCAGGTAGGTAATAATACGACGCCACAATCCTTTCTCGGAAAGAGAAGGCGAGTAATCTTCTTCAAAATATCCGAAGTTACGCATTCATTTTTTCCCCCTGCAAGCGTTGGCGACGACGTATCTCGCCAAGAAAAGCATTGTGCTGAACAAGCTCATCATAGGGGCCGAGACCACTGACTTTACCATCCTCAAGAACAAGAACCCTATCTGTTCCTGCAAGTTGTTTGATTCGCTGGCTGACCCAGATTACTGACTTCCCCTTGAACCAGGGAGTAAGGTTCTCAATTATTTCCTGTTCCGTTCCGGTATCCACGGCAGCCAGGCCATCATCAATGATAATAATTGGCCGGTCACAGAGTATGGCTCTTGCAAGTGCAACTCTGCCGCGTTGACCACCGGACAGGGTAACACCTTTTTCTCCGATCATACTCTCGTAGCCTTCTGGAAATACAATAATTTCATCATGGATGGCGGCTGCTTTTGCCGCTTTAATAATGAGATCCATGGAGGCATCTGCATTACCAAAGGCAATGTTCTCATGCAAACTGCTTGAAAACAGCAATGCTTCCTGGCTCACGTAGCTGACCAGCTCCTGCACAGATTCCGGGGAGATGTTGTTTACATCTGTTTTTCCAAGAAAGAGTGTCCCGTTGGCAACCGGATAGATACGGGCCAGAACCTGACAAAGAGTTGTTTTTCCACATCCCGTGGGACCGGTGATACCAAGGATTCCTGGAGTTATAGTAAGTGTGATGGCATCAAGAATCCTTCGCTTGGATTGCGGATAGGTGAAACTGAGATTGCGCAGTTCAAATAAAGAACTTGTCGGTTGGGCATCTGTGCTTCCGGGCGGTAGCTGTGATTTTTCAGAAAGAAGAAGAAAAATCCGGCGCAGTGAAGTCACTCCTCTCTGGGAGAGATTGACCACCCATCCAACTGCCATCATGGGCCAGATCAGCATATAGAGATAGGTAATAAAGGCTACAAAATCACCCATGGAGATGGTTTCTAAAATGACCAGGCGACCGCCAAAGTAAAGAACAATCAGCATTGCACTACTACCAACCAGTGTGGCAATGGGGAAGAGTAAACCCTGAATTATTGCCACCCGGATACTTGAATCAACGTACTCTTTTCCAAGACGACCAAAGCGCCTGCTTTGTGACTTCTCAAGTGTGTAGGCTTTTAGCAGGCGGATTGAGGAAATGGAGGATCTGGCAAATTCAGTCATTCCTGAAAACTGTTCCTGAACACGATCAAAGCGATGGTGCAGATTTTGCGAAAGGAAACGGGTGGCGAGAATCAGAATGGGCATGGGTAGAAGTGCAATCAGAGTAAGGCCAACATGAATGTCAAGCATAAATGCAATGGCCGCAACGGACATCACCAGGGCATCGATGGCAGCAACAAGACCCATACCGCAGGCCATTTGTACTGCTGCAAGATCATTGCTTCCATGGGCCATAATAGAGCCGGTACTGTATTTTGAGAAAAAACTTCCATCCATACTCATAACATGGCTGAAAATCTTTTTACGCAGATCGCGCTCAAGGTGTCTGGAAAAGCCAATAATAAGATAGCGCCAACAGAAGCGGAGCAGGCAGGCAAATATGCCAATAATGCAGATCAGGAGTGCAAGGTAGAATAAATCACTCTGTGCAGCGGTTCCATCCGAGAGTGAATCAATGCCGTTTTTCAGAATGAGGGGAATCGTGAGCTGAAGACAATTGACCCCCAGCAGCGCTATTAAGCCAAACAGTATCCTGATACGGTGTTTGAAAAAGATTGGGCTCAGCAGTCCTAGAACTTTTTTCAGGGTTGGTGGCTTTTTTGTGGCTGTTTCAGGTTTCAGGTTGGCACCATTTGTTGGTAAGAAAGCATATTATAACTGCTTAGAAAGCTGCTGGGAGGGCAAGATACAACAACGCATTATACCATACAGGACTTGGTTGAATAATGATATGGGAGAAGGGTCAGCCGGACATTACAACATTGTAATGTTCAGGCAACACTCCTGTAATGTTTCTTTGTTATCGTATTCTCGTATTCTCGTATTGAAACAAACGTTATTATTTCTTAGAGAAGGAGTCTTTTTTATGAATAAGCAGCAGCCATTAGTTGAGAATTCTTCACCTGTTATTACACCAGCCATATCTGTACAGCAGCCAGAAGGGTACACATCCATCCAAGCCATCAATGATTCTGTTACAGCCAGTTCTGCATGGGTTGGATTATTGCGACAGGAGATGGCAAAATCCATCATCGGGCAGGAACACCTGGTCGAGCGCCTGCTGGTAGGATTGCTTACCGGCGGACATATCCTTTTGGAAGGGTTACCGGGGCTAGCTAAAACACTCGCTGTAAAAACGCTTGCAATGGCCGTACACACAGATTTTCAGCGTATTCAGTTTACTCCTGACATGTTACCCGCAGACATTATCGGAACCCAGATTTACAATCCCAAAGACACACTTTTTGAGGTCAAGCGAGGTCCTATCTTCTCATCCCTTATCCTGGCCGATGAAATAAACCGTGCCCCTGCCAAAGTACAGTCTGCCATGCTTGAAGCTATGCAGGAAAAACAGGTAACAATCGGGGACGAGACATTTCCGCTGCCCGAGTTATTTCTGGTGCTTGCCACGCAAAACCCCATAGAACAGGAAGGAACCTACCCACTCCCTGAAGCGCAGATAGACAGGTTTATGCTCAAGGTCGTGGTGGATTATCCTACCATGATTCAGGAGCGTATGATTCTCGATAGAATTGACCATACCGACTCAAAAATTCAGGTGAGTCCTGTTATTGGTCCAGATGATATTCTAGGAGCACGAAAAGTGGTGGACTCCATTTACATGGATGAGAAGATAAAGGATTATATTGTCTCACTGGTCTGTGCCACCCGTGATCCGAAAAGCTTTCAACTGGATCTCCATGATTATATCGAGACCGGCGCGTCCCCCCGTGCAACCATCAATTTAAAAGCAGTGTCCCGTGCTTTGGCATTTCTTGCAGGACGTGGATATGTCACTCCCGATGATGTGAAGGCTGCTGCCATGGATGTTATGCGTCATCGTATCCGCATCAGTTATGAGGCGGAAGCGGAAGCAGTTACAAGCGAGGATATTATTCGTAAAATTTTAGATACTGTTCCAGTTCCGTAATAAAGAAATTATGGAAGAGCAGATCACAAAAGAAATTCTGAAAAAAGTGCGGCAGGTTGAAGTACGTACCAGCCGCCTGGTCAATGATACCCTTGCTGGAAGCTATCATTCTGTATTTAAAGGTCGGGGAATGAACTTTGATGAGGTACGGGAGTACGTACCGGGCGATGAGATCAGAACTATTGACTGGAATGTCACGGCGCGTACCGGTACTCCCCATGTCAAAAAATTTACTGAAGAACGGGAACTCACCATCATGTTGCTGATTGATATTTCCGGCTCAGGGGATTTTGGTTCAACGACTGGTTCAAAGCGGGAGATTATGGCTGAAATCGGCTCGGTGCTTGCTTTTTCAGCGGTGCGCAACAATGATAAGGTGGGTCTGGTTCTCTTTTCCGATTTTGTTGAGTTATATATTCCTCCCAAAAAAGGGCGATCCCATATTTTGCGGCTTATTCGGGAGATCCTCTTTTTTCAGCCACAGGGGAGAAAAACAGACTTGATTGTAGCTCTTGATTTTATAAATCGTGTGGCCAGACGAAAATGTGTAACGTTTCTGATTTCTGATTTCTGTCTGCCCGGAGATTTTGATGAGGCCCTCACCCGCTTGAAGCCAAAGTTGCGGATAAGTAATCGTCGTCATGATTTGATTGCAATGATTATTTCAGATCCGCGTGAACATGCCCTCCCTGATATTGGCTGGCTAACCATTGAAGATGCTGAAAGCGGTGCTCAAGTAGAGCTGGACACCTCTAACCCTGCAGTACGCAGGGGGTATGTGGAACTTGCCGAGGCACGAAGGAAAAATCTCCATAAGGTCATACGTTCAGCAGGAGTGGATCTTCTTGAACTTTCCACCGGTGAATCCTATGTCCCCCCTCTTTTAAATTTCTTTGGAAATCGACGTAGGAGGCTCAGCAGATGAACCCGGAACATCTACAGTTACGTGATATAACACCTCCCATACCTCCTTCTGTGCATCCTCTTGTACAGATGGTTCAAGAGCAAAGTACTATACTAATTGTTGCAAGCATTATAGTACTTATTGTTGCTGCGGCATTTGTGTTCTTTCGTCTTGGAAAAAAGAAAGGTTCTTTAATTTCTGCTCATGAAAAGGCATTGGCTGATCTTTTCCGTGCGCGCAGTTTAATGACTCCTGATTCAGGTTTGCAGTATGCTGATAAATTATCTGATATCCTGCGGCAGTATATTGAAAAGCGTCTACACATAAAAACAACTCAGCAGACTACAAAAGAGTTTTTCACTGGTCTCATAGAAAAGCCTAACCAGACGGCAATATTGCTTGAAGATCATTGTGAGAGTCTTCAGGAATGTCTGGAAAAATGTGATATGGCCAAGTTTGCCTGTTGTGTGCCCGATCTAAACAGTATGGAAAAAATGGAAACTAGCGTACATGATTTTATAGAGGCCACTCGTGAATCCAAAGAAGGGAGCAAATAAATATCATGCGATTCCTCCATCCTGAATTTCTTTGGCTTTTATCCCTTTTACCTCTACTAGCCATCCTTCGTGGCAGGCGCAGTGCAGCTCCAGCACTTCTTTTTTCTTCCACCTCCATTGCTTCAATTGTAGCAGAAGGTCGAAAAGCCGGGCCTGGCCGGATACTTACCGCATTGCGCTTATTAGGCTTAGGACTACTCATCCTGGCCTTTGCCAGACCTCAGTTTGGGAACACCACCACGGAGATTGAGGCCAGCGGCATTGATATTCTGCTTGCTGTTGATGTGTCCGGTTCCATGAAAGCGCTGGATTTTACCCTGAAGGGGAAGGCTGCAAACCGGCTTGATGTTGTAAAATCCGTTTTACACACTTTTATTGAAGAACGTCCCAATGACCGTATCGGCTTGCTCGCATTCAGTGTCCGTCCTTATATGGTGAGTCCGCTAACCCTTGATCATGATTGGCTTGTGCAGCGTCTCGACACCCTGTCCATTGGTCTGGTTGATGAGAATGGTACTGCCATTGGCTCAGCGATAGGAAGCGGCCTGAATCGTCTTCGTGATCGTGATGCAAAATCGCAAGTTATGATTCTGCTCACAGATGGAATGAATAATAGAGGAACTGTACCTCCCCTGGTTGCAGCTGAAGCAGCTGACACCTTAGGGATAAAGATTTATACCATCGGTGCTGGAACACGGGGGGTGGCACCTGTTATAGAGACCGACGAATTTGACAATCAGTATTTGAAGTATATTAAGGTAGATATCGATGATGAAACCTTGGGACAGGTGGCTGAAATGACAGGAGGTCGATATTTTCGGGCAACCGACACAAAATCCCTTGAAAGGGTTTACGATGAAATTAACACCATGGAGACCACCACCAGAACTATTAAAAAGTTTGAAAATTACCGGGAGCTGTTTACCTGGTTTGTCTTTGCCGGATTGGTTTGCCTGATTACTGAGATTTTGCTTGGGAGAAAACGTTTACCATGATCACATTCGCAACTCCTCTATGGCTTCTTGGCGGGGGTATTTTCATTGTTTTGCTGATCCTTCTTTACAAAAAGATGTATCGAAGAAGAGAAAAGGAACTTCAGCGTTTTGCCGCCTCACATCTTCTTGGAAAGCTGTGTGCAAATATTTCAACGCCGCGCCGTTTGTTTAAAAAAATACTACTTGTTTCAGCAATTTTTTGCTGTTTTGTTGCACTTGCCAAACCTCAATATGGCTCTAAGTGGATAGATGTAAAGCGTAAAGGAATTGATATTTTATTTGCCGTGGATACGTCAAAAAGTATGCTGGCAGAGGACGTTTCCCCAAATCGATTGGAGCGTGCAAAATTTTCCATTATGGATTTTGTCAGTCAACTGGAAGGGGATCGGGTGGGGCTTATGCCATTTGCCGGCTCTGCTTTTCTCATGTGCCCCATGACCATTGATTACAGCGCATTTGAGAGTTTTTTACAGGCAATAAATACAACGATTATTCCCCAGGGCGGAACTGATATCGCAAGAGCGATTGCTCAAGCTGAGTCAATTCTTACAAATGAGGAGAATCATAAAATTCTTGTGTTGATTACCGATGGTGAAAACCTTGAAGGGGACGCACTGAAAGCCGCACAAACAGCTGCCGACAATGGAACGACCATCCATACCGTGGGCGTGGGAACCCGTGGTGGAGAGCTTGTACCACTGAAGCGCAATGGAAAGGTCGGTTTTGTTAAAGATGAAACGGGAAAATTTATCACCTCTCGGCTTGATGAAACAGCACTTATACAGATTGCTGAAATCACTGGTGGTTTATATGTCCCGCTTGGCGTTAATGCTGAGGGATTGCAGACCATTTATGAGGAGAAACTTTCTCTCATTCCCAAGGAAGAATTGGCAGAAAAGCGACATAAGGTGGCCTTGGAACGATTTGTGTGGCCACTAGGAGCTGCCATTGTGTTACTTATGCTGGAGTTTATGATTGGGGGCAGAAAAGCCACAAGAAGTTTACGACTTCCCTTTATTAAAACTGCGGGTCGTAGAAAAAAACAGAAAGCTGCTGCAGCCTTGCTATTGTTTGGTTTTTTGACTATTTCTGCGCCGGAAGTTTACGCCTCAAAGGGAGAAGATGCCTATAGGGAAGGTGATTACCTGACAGCTCGGGAAATTTTTAAAGAGCTATTACAAGAGACACCAAATGATGCCCGGCTCCATTTTAATTATGGAACCACGGCATACAAAAACAATATGTTTGAAGATGCGGTAAAATCATTTACTGAGGCATTGAAAAGTGATGATTTAAGCTTGCAGGAAGAAGCGTATTACAATCGTGGCAATGCCCTGTTTCAAAGAGGAAATGAGAGCTTGCGGACAGATCCGCAGCACACTATTGAGACTTGGGAAGAGGCTGTTGCTTCTTTTGATGGCGCACTTCAGCTAAACTCACTAAATGATGATGCCAGCTTTAATCTTCAATTGCTAACAAAGCAACTTGAAGAGTTGAAAAAACAGCAGGAACAAAATAAAGATCAGAAACAGGATAAAGAACAAGAAAGTGGTCAGTGTGATCAGAAAGACCAGGATCAGGAAAATAAACAGCAGGATTCGTCCGATAAGGGTGAAGAGCAGCAGGAAAACAGTGAAGCCCAGCAGAATCAGAATCAGAATCAGCAAAAAAACCAAGATGCTGAGAAAGAAGGCGATCAGGAACAGTCGCAACAAAACGAAGCGTCTGAAGCTGACGAAAAAGAACAGCAGGAAGCTGCACAGAAAGCAGCAGAGGAAAAAGAGAAGGAACACAATCAGCAAACCCGAGATCAACAACGCAGGCTACAGGGTAAGATGACCAGTGAAGAGGCAAGGCAGCTTTTAAACAGCTTGAAAGACGAAGAGGGTAAGTTAAACTTTGTTCCGGTTGCGGATGGCAGAAGTGAGCAGGAAACATCAAAGGATTGGTAATGAAGAGTAGAAATAGAAATAAAAATAGAAAAAAAGTTCAAGAAAACAGGATACTGGCGAAAGTGTTGTCTCTTGGATATCTGGTACTTTTTGTCTTTGCAGTTGTACCAGCGTTGCAAGCTGCAATTGAGGTGTCGGCAACACTTTCTCCTGGTAGTTTTCCTCTTGATCGTGCGGCTGCACTGAATATCACAGCCACGGGCGTCCGATCATTTCAACCAGAGATTCCGGAAGTGGATGGCCTGAGTTTTCACCGACGTGGTCAATCCACCCAGATGGAGTTTATTAACGGGGCATTATCTTCTTCCGTTACTCTTACATACCTTGTGCAGGCTGATCGTGTTGGCAGTTTTACCATTCCTGCCATTCAGGTTAGTACCAAAAACGGTACTGCAATGACTCGGGCAATTCCCTTTGAGGTAACAGCTCCCCAAACCGCAACCATAACACAGCAAAGTGCATCGGCTGGGGCTTCCACTACCAGGCTCCGCTCTGGTGAAGCTGCGAAACTTGCTTTTCTTCGGGTAACTCCTGCCAAAGAAAGGAGTTACCTCGGTGAAGTTGTTCCTGTACAAATACAGGTTTTCTTTCGTGATGGCATCAAGGCAAATTTAAACAGCCTGCCACAGCTTCATGGAGAGGGGTATTTGCTACAGCAACTCGGGCGTGAACCGGAACAGACGCGAGAACACGTCAACAATACGTCATATGCGGTTTTGACCTGGGAGTCGGCACTATCAGGAATTAAAGAAGGTGTACATGAAATCAGCATTGAGATTGATGCCACTCTTCTGCTGCCGGAGCAGCGTCGCAGATCATCCTCTGGTCATTCCATGTTCAATGATCCATTTTTTAATAGCCTCTTCTCTTCATATCAGGAAAAAAATGTCAAGGTGGCAAGCCTGACGCGGACTTTAACCGTTCTTCCTTTACCCGATAAAGGAAAACCGAAAGACTTTAGTGGCGCAATTGGAGACTTCCGTCTGTCTGTTTCAGCAAACCCTGTTGAACTGAGTCACGGTGATCCAATTACTCTGAATATGACCGTAAGCGGTCAGGGAAACTTTGACCGGGTACAGGCACCGAAATTAAGTACGGAAAAAGGCTGGAAAACCTACACCCCGTCATCGGAGTTTTTAGAATATGATGGCTCTAACCCCGGACGGGGAAAAAAGGTTTTTGAGCAGGCACTTGTTGCCAAAGATGTTACGTTGAAAGAGATTCCGGCCATAGAATTCAGTTATTTTGATCCGACTGCAGCTACATATAAGACTTTGAGCACAAACCCCATCCCTCTTACTATTAAAAGGGCAGTTGTGGAAACAGCTATGCCTGAACCAGTTAAAAAAGAGCTTCGCGATAAGGTAAACGAATCTGCAAAAAGTGATACCGTGGTGGAACCGCCCGTCAGTGGGCTTGCACCTCTTCAACTGGTACCAGGTTATATGGATCAGAAACTTACTCCGCTGTTTACAAGACAATGGTTTCAACTTGTTGCTGTGTTACTGTTTTTGCTTCTTACCACTGCTGTGATTATGAAAATACGTGCAGCGCACTATGCCAATAACCCGCGTCTGCAACGGGATCAGGAAATGAAACATCTGTTGGGGCTTGGCATGAAGGAAATAGATCAAAGCCTTACTGTAAATGATACAAGAGGATTTCTGGAAATTTGTCGAAAGATTATTCAGGAGCAGCTTGCTCTTGTCTGGGAAGTTTCTTCAGGTGCCATAACTTTGGCTGACTTGCAAAAACGTCTACCGGAAGATTCAGTTCTGCTTGCAGTATTTCGTGCAGCCGATGAAAGCGCATATGGTGGTCAAAAATTGAGCCAGCAGGAGATGAAAGAGTTTGTTGATCGTTTAAGAAGTGAGTTGGAAGGTTTGAGATGAGAGCTTTGTATCAGTTTTTAATGGGATTATGCTGTTGTTTGTTATTTTTGTTTTGCAGTCAGAATGTATGGGCAGATGAACAACTACAGCAAACCCGGTTTCAGGATGCCGTTTCAGCTTACAACAAGGGCGAATATAAGCAGGCTATTGAAGGATTTGAAGCTCTGGCTACCCAGGGAATATCCTCGGCACTTCTTTACAATCTTGGAAACAGTTACGCCCAGGCCGGACAAGTCGGCAGAGCCATTCTCAACTATGAACGGGCACTACGACTTGCACCGGGGGACTCTGATATTCGTGGAAATCTTGAACTTGTACGCAAAGAGAAGGGGCTTTTTCAGGAAGAACCATCTTTTGGGCAGCGGTTTGTTACTTTACTGGTATTGAATCAGTGGATTGCAGTGGCCGCAATCTCTTTTGTTGTCTTTGCAGGAGTCCTGCTGCTTCCATTTTCCTACGGATTGAAAAGCTCATCCCGCTATGGGATAATTGTCATGTTGTTTCTTGTTATAGCCATTGCATGCTCAGGAGCAATGGGACAATATAAACACTGGCACGATGGTGTCGTGGTGGCCGCCGATGCACGGCTAAGGGTCTCACCTTTTGAATCTGCCGCCTTCATTGGAACCATTCAGGAAGGACGACTGTTGCATCCCGGAAAAAAACACAATACCTATGTTCTGGTTGTGGATGAGGCAGGCCGTAGTGGCTGGCTGGCGGCGGATGCTTTTGAATCTATAGCCAACTTTTGAGTTTTGCACTGATAAATTCGATTATCTGCTGATGTTCTTCCTTACCATTTCCCTGTACTGTGATCGGCGCATCAAAAGCAAAGTGTGTGGATACTTCAGGTTGAATCCGTCCCAGAGCTTTGATTAGCCTGCCATTTGTCCAAGCATCTGTTTTTAGAGCCAGGGGCAGAACCGGAACCCCCGCTTTCAGAGCAAGTTTAACTCCGATACTGTTGAATTGTTTCGGGTTGAAATCTGTCCCTCTTGTGGTCTGTGGAAAAACAGCAACGGATATTCCCTGTTCCAACCGTTTCTGCCCCTCATGGAATACTTTTTTCAGATCTTCCCGGGGATTTTTCCTGTTCAGTGCAATGGGATTGCGCGAACGCATAACATGTTTGAATACCGGATAATCCATAAGACTTTCTTTAATAATAAATGTCATTGGGAATTCCTGAACAACAATGGTTGGTACGACCACGGTATCCATCATACTTACATGGTTACCAACAATTACACAGGGAGTTTTTAGTGCCTGAAGATGCTCGATCCCACTGATTGAGATCTGCAATCCGGTTCGTTCAAGAGCCTGAAGCACCCTGAGACTTGACAGACACCACGCTTCATCATCAAATTTCCCGCATTTGGCCTTTCTACTGGAAAAGTAAATATTAGCAAGAAAACTTGTGTAAAAAGAGAAGGATGGAAAGAGTCGTCCCCAGAAAGAGCTTGCGTCTTTAGGTGTGTGGTAATGGTTGTCGGTATATGTTAGTTTTTCCATGAATTATTTTCAGGTGTATTTTGAATGTATCAGTGTATATTATATAAGAATACAATGAACAAAGAGTGAGGACAAGAAAAATTGACTGCCGGTAAGTTCTCCTGCGATGTAGGTAAAATTTCAGATGCCCATGTATCGGAAAAGTAAAGTTTCTGTGGGAACTGTTCCTATGTGGGCTGTCAGTTACCGAATACCGAATACCTAATACCGAATACCTCCTGCCCGCAGGGCAGTATGTACAGTCTATGGCTGAGGAAATAGTGCAAACAGAGAGTAAAAAACAAAAGTCAACAGCTTTTCTTACAGGAGAGGTTGCTCCGTCAATCGCTATTAAGCTTGCCTCAATAATGACAGTCGTCATTATTACAGGTATGGGGTTGCTTAGTCTTTTTATTTTGGGTAATCAGAGTCATATCTTTGATCAGCAGGCAGATGCCTACGCAACAGCACTTGGAGACCAGTTGGCCGTTGCGGCTGTTGAGCCTGTTCTGGCCGGAGATCTTCAAGCCGTGGAACAGTTCACTTCTAACCTGGTTTTCAACGAAGGGATAGAAGGCGTCTCCATTTATTCTGACCAGTCAGTGCTGCTTTCCAGTATCGGGGTGCTCCCCCATAAGAATCCGGAAGATATCCTTGCTGCTCACCCCCTGCATTGGTCATTGGGTGAACAGGAGCATGTTGAGCTCAGTTCCTATGTCAATGAGATCAGGTATCAGGATTTAACAGTCGGGTACTGTGTTCTCACCTTTGATCGTTCCTTTATGGGGGCTGCTTATGGAGATACCCTGCGGACTATTTTGCTGATTACTGTTCTTATGGTTGGCCTTGGTATTGTTGTTTCTGTTTTCATTTGCAGGCGCTTATCCCGTCCTGTACAGCAGCTTGTGGATGGAACGGACGAAATTTCTCAGGGAAATTATCAGTTTCGTTTTAAGGATTACCGTACAGATGAACTGGGTCAGCTTATGCGTTCTTTGAATACCATGACAGAAGGGCTTGCAAAAAAGGAACAGGTGGAGCAGACCTTTTCCCGCTATGTTTCACATGATGTGGCTTCTACTGCGATGGATGATGTGACAAGCGGCCTTGGAGGAAGTCATGTGGAAGCTACGGTACTCTTTGCAGATATCGCAGGGTTTACTCGCCTTAGCGAAAAGATTGAGCCGGAGGCCCTTAATAAATTGCTGAACGATTATTTTACTCTCATAGATAAGATTGCCGGTGATCATAATGGGCATATTGACAAATATATCGGCGATTGCGCCATGATTCTTTTTGGCGCACCCATTCCCGATGAAGAACATGGAATAAACGGAATTTGCTGTGGGATTGAAATTCAACGAGCCATAATAGACTTTAATCAAAAACGGCAGGATTTGGGGATGATTACGGTGAATTTTAGTGTCGCTATTAACTCCGGTGTTATGCTTGCTGGCAATATGGGGTCGGAAAGGCGTATGGAATATACTGTTATCGGTGATCCTGTGAACCTTGCTGCTCGTCTTTCAGCCATTGCAACTGCCGGGCAGGTATTTGTTACTCGGGAACTGCACGATTCGCTGTTGCTCGCTGAACACTACGAAACCAGTCTGGCCAAGACTATTCGACTGCGTGGAAAGGCTAATCCTGTTGAAATATGGAACATTGCGCCTCGGGTAAAACATGTATCTGTTGCTGAACTCTCAGAAATGAGTACTTCGGGTATGGTTCATTAATAGAGATATGAAGCATCGTACTCTTCTTCTTCTCCTCCTCTTTTTGTTGTTTTTTCTCCAGAGTTGTGCACAGCCTGGTTCTTTCGATTCCGAAAGGGATCGTTTAGAAATGCTTGATCAATATTTGGCTGATCAGGATTTCGGGAAGGCTCTTACTCTTATTGTAGACACTCCCGAAGAGCACCCGGAGGCCATGGTGCTTGAGAAAAAACGGGAGATGGTCATGGATGCACTTCGATCCTATGAAAAGCAGGCTGTTTCCCGTGCTCTGAAACTGGAACGGAATAATGAGTGGCCCGCTGCCAGGCTCAGCTATGAAGAGGCACTGGAAAAGAGTGGCCACTCCAAGAATCTTGAAGATGCTGAGGGGGCTATGCTTCAGCGGTTTCGGGGAAGAATGGATGCGTTGGAGCTTGAAGAACTCATTGTAACTGCTGAGTGGTTGCAAAAGAAACTGCCTCTATTGCAGGATCTTCACGAAAGTGATCCGGCTGATAAGGCGATACACCAGCGATATTCCCGTGCGCAGAACGATGCCAAAGAAGTTGCTCGGCAGTTGTTGCAACGTGGTGAACAAATGCTTACAGAAAAAAATCTTGTTATGGCTGGTCGTATCATTCCTCTTGTTGTAAAACTTGCTCCGAGTCCTGCAGCGGATTCTGAAATGAACCGTTTGAATAGGCAGCTTAAGGAAAAAACTCTCAAGAAGCAGAAAGACAGGAAAAAACATGCTCGAAAAAAGGACAGGAAGAGCATGGAATCCTTCAATAAAGCAATGGGGACTGGGGATTTGTCCGAAGCGCAGCGCAATCTTTCCCGCTTGACACCGGATACGAAGAAAAGCGTGGCAGCGGAACTGATGCAGGAACGCCTGGACAAGGAAATCAGTGAATATGTGCAGGAAGAGTTGTCCGTCGGAGATTCTTTTTATCGGGCCGGAAAGTATGAACAGGCGATTAAAATCTGGCAAGCTATTATTGAGCTTGAGCCGGAAAATAAAACTGTGAAAAGTAAAATTGAACGGGCAAAGGTAATTGTTGAGAAAGTGCAATCTTTACGTGAGCGTCAGGCCGGGGAGTCTGAAGCACAAATTACCAATTAAGACCGGTGATGAACGGTAAGCCGGTGCTCTTTTCAGTACCCCCTTGAGAGGGATTATAAGGTACTCAAAACTGGAACAGGATTGGATTTAAACAGTTTTATGTTGGAACTAAACTGAACCAGTACCCCAAGTTTCCAGTGGAAGAAAAATAATATGACATACCTTCTAGCGGCGGATATTGGTGGGACAAAGAGCGATCTGGCGATTTTTGAGCTTTCACAAACAGCAGATACTCCTCCTGTTCGCCGCAAGCGTTATCGCAACGGAGAATTTCAAAATTTTGATGAGATTTTGCAAGAATTCTTGAGCAATTTCGAAGTACCTGAATTTGGGTGTTTTGGCGTTGCTGCGGTGATTCATCAGGGAATTGCAGCACTCACTAACCGGGACTGGGTCATCAGTGAAAAAGAGCTAAAACATTCTTTCGGATTTAAAGAAATCACCCTTATCAACGATCTCACTGCTATCTGTAGTGCACTGCCATTTCTTCCCGAAAATGAGTTATTGATAATTCAGCCTGGAGCGGTGCAGAAAAAAGGTGTTCGAGCTGTAATTGCACCCGGAACCGGACTTGGTGAAGGCTTTCTTATTGAACAGGGCTCCTGCTTCTTCCCTCAAGGATCAGAGGGGGGACATTGTGATTTTGCACCGCTCAATGATGAACAGGCAGACCTGCTCAGTTATATGCAGAAAAAACATACTGCTGTCAGTTATGAACTTCTTTGTTCGGGGATCGGGATTCCCAATATATTTGATTATCTGGCATCAACCGGCCTTAATCGGGATCGGAAACATTTTAACAGGATAACAGAGACCGATGACCGAACCCCGTCAATCATAGAAGGTGCCTTGAAAAAAGCACCCTGCCCCTTATGTGAAAAGACCTTATCTCTTTTTCTTGAAATTCTTGGCGCCGAAGCCGGTAATCTGGCTCTTAAGCTCTATCCCACTGGTGGATTATTTATTGGTGGCGGTATCCTGCCACGTATTGCAGAGCAGGTTTCCTTTGATTTATTTCTTGAAAGTTTCAAACAAAAAGAGAAAATGGAACGACTCATGGAAGTCTTTCCCATATATCTTATATTAACAAACGATGTCGCACTGTTAGGTGCTGCAAATTATGGTCGTCACCTTTTTCATAGTGGAGACTGGCCAGTTCAAAGAGCATAGTCTTAAGAAATAGAGTATCATCTTCAGTACAAATATTAGCAACATTTTAGCCGGAAACTCTGTGGCAGATATTCCACGTAAAAACAATTTTGATATTCTTCGCCTTGTACTGGCATTCAGTGTCTGTCTGGCTCACTCATTCATAATGATGCAAAAAAGCCCGCCAGAAGAAATTATCCAGCGGTTTTGTCCGGATTCTTCATCCATGGAAATATCCACCCCTGGTGAGGGAAATATTAATGATACCTTTCTTGTTCGTACTGCAGAAAAAGTCATTGTCCTGCAACGAATCAATGATACTGTGTTTCCTGATCCAAATATTCTCACCCGAAACCTGCAGCACCTGACTCAGCACCTGACCTCACACCCCAACATAGCAGAGCAGCACTGGGAAGATGCCGTACTTATTCCTGCACGGGACGGTTCACCTTCTGTACGCGACAGTAAAGGAGCTGTATGGCGCGCTCTTTCCTACATTAAAAACAGTATCTGTTATTCCCTTGCAGAAACAGCACTCCAAGCAGAGCAAACGGGATGGGCACTCGGTCATTTCCACAAACGACTCATTGGGCTTGATGTTGAAAAAATGCAGGTTCCAATCCCCGGCTTTCATAATCTTGAAAACTATCTTAAGCAATACGCGCAACTCAACACAAAACACATTGAAACCACTTCCTCCGATGTGGCGTTTTGTCTACAAGTCATTAGAAATCACCGGGAAAGCGCACTGATTCTTGAAAAGACATATTCCGCACAGAAAGGTCTCCCCAGAATTATCCATGGAGACCCCAAAATTGCAAACGTCCTCTTTGATAAAAGAAATGGTCTTGCAATAAGTCTTATTGATCTGGATACGGTTGGCCCCGGACTTCTGCAACACGATATTGGAGACTGTCTTCGATCTGTCTGCAACAAAGGTGGTGAAGAGAGGCGAATTGATGAGGTTACATTTGATCTGGGTCTTTGCGAAAGAACTCTTGCGGGATATTTCAAGGCAACCGGAGCATTCCTTACACATTGGGAAAGAAACTTAATATATGACGGTACAAAAGCCATAACCTATGAACTGGGGCTACGTTTCTTCATGGATTATTTGCAGGGAGGTATCTACTTTAAATGCAATAAGCCGGAAGACACTCTAGAAAAAGCTCTGGTGCAGTTTTCGTTACTCCAGGATATTATTGCAAAAGAAGACACCATCCGTAGCTTATCCCTTTCACATGCGATCTTGCGTGGGTAAGAAGCCGTTTCATCTTATCAGAAGAGTACATGATGCCTGCGGGCAGAAGGTATTCGGTAACTAAAAACCAATATAGGAACAATCCTCCACACACTCTAATTTTCAGATACATGTACATATGGATATAAATACAATGACGAAATCACCATTCACCCTGCACAGTAAATCAACAGACTGCGCTGCCCGCAGAGGAGAACTTCAAACACTCCACGGAACTATTCAAACCCCGATATTTATGCCGGTCGGTACTCAGGCCACAGTGAAATCAGTGACGCCTGAAAATTTAAAAGAGATGAATGCGCAGATTATTCTCGGCAATACCTACCATCTTTTCATTCGCCCCGGTCAGGAGCTGATAAAAAGCTTTGGCGGACTCCATAAGTTCATGAACTGGGATCGTCCTATCCTGACTGATTCCG
This sequence comes from Desulfocapsa sp., assembly GCA_022712975.1. GTDB lineage: Bacteria > Desulfobacterota > Desulfobulbia > Desulfobulbales > Desulfocapsaceae > Desulfocapsa. Next base: position 40,127 of record JAFLJO010000079.1, on the reverse strand, counting down.
GAGGATTCCAAATCTTCAGTCTCAGAGAACTTGCCAAAATAACCGAAGAAGGTGCGGCTTTTCGCTCCCACCTTGATGGCGCTAAACTCTTTTTAAGCCCTGAAGATGCTGTGCATGTTCAGGAATCACTCGGTGCAGATATAATGATGTGTCTTGATACCTGTATCCCCTACCCCGCAACACGTGAGGAGACTATCAAATCAACGGATCTTACCAGCCGTTGGGCCAAACGTTGTCGTGATGCCCAAAGTGATACCGGCCAGCTCCTCTTTGGTATTGTACAGGGTGGGATGCACCATGACTTGAGGAAAGCACATGCTGAAGCACTGATTGATATCGGATTTGACGGCTATGCCATCGGGGGCTTGAGTGTTGGTGAAGATAAAGCCATGATGCAGGATATGACTGAAGCCACCATCCCGCATCTGCCCGAGGACTACTCCCGCTATCTCATGGGAGTGGGAACGCCGGAAGATCTGGTGGAGGGAGTGTATCGTGGTGTTGATATGTTTGACTGCGTGATGCCAACCCGTAATGCCAGAAACGGAACAATGTTCACTTCAACGGGAAAAGTCGTGATCAAAAATGCCAGATATCGTGATGACAAGCAGCCTCTTGATCCAAATTGTGACTGCTACACCTGCCGTAACTATTCACGAGCCTACCTGCGTCATCTTTTTCAGTGCCGGGAAATTCTCAGCTACCATCTAAATACTATACACAACCTTCATTATTACCTGCATCTAATGGCCGGGATGCGTAAAGCCATCGAAAAGGACTGCTTTTCAGCATTTCGTAACGATTTTTATGGCAAGCTCGCTGGAGAGTGATTACAAGTACAGTGCTCAAGGAATAAATAAAAAAACAGTATACAGCTTAACGATTTTATACAAATTTACTATCCACGATGGTTCATTAAAAATCATCATTAGCGGAGGAATTATCATGACAGGAGTCGCATACGCATCAGGTGGAGCAGCAGGTGGAGCAGGAGGTTTTGCCTCTTTTATCCCACTTATTCTCATTTTTGCTGTCTTTTATTTCATGCTTATCAGACCACAACAGAAACAGGCAAAACAGCAGCAGCAGTTTTTGAATGATCTGAAAAACGGCTACAAAGTCGTTACCAAAGGTGGAATCCACGGAACCATCACTGGTCTTACTGATAGCGTTGTTACCTTGGAAATTGCGGATAAAATACGAGTCAAAGTTTCCCGCTCTGCCATTGGCGGCCCACTTACTAAAGAGAGTGATTCTGCTCCCGTTAAATCTTCAAGTAGTTGAGGGATTGGCGGTTGCTGATTTTCTACAGTCTGTAGAACAGAGCATAAAGGACAGATTTATTTTTCGTTAAATAAATCTGTCCCCATTTTCCATCAGCTCCAAATCCTGCGAAGACTCCTCGCTGCCATCCCTATCTTCCTGGTTACCCTCATCTTCACCAGAACTAAATATCGGACTTAGCAAATAGGCAGGTAAGCCCAGTGTACGAAAAAGCATGGCAAAAGGTGTGGTGACCACTTCCACAAACGTCGAGTGCGTCACATTAGGGGTATCCAGGTCTCCTGAGACTTTGACTGTGATGGAAGGGTGCTTTTTTTCCCCAACAAAAATATATCCGACCAAAGGGATCTTGCTGATATTCTTTTTTGCCCGGGTAATCAGATTTAAATCCATATCAATCTGTTTGTTCACAAAATCTATCCAGCCAGAGCCTGCGATACTGATTTCAGGTGATTCGAGTTTAAATGAATCAACGGTTCCCAGACCACTTTTTACCGACATACCGGCAACAAGTGAATCCACCGGCAATCCGCTTAAACTGTAATATGGAAGATTAAACGTTATAAGGGCCGGGATGGTATTGATCATGGCAAGAATATTGTTCAATACACCGAAATCCTTCATAACAGTATTTTTCACTTTCAGTACCACTGAATATTCATCATAGGTTCCCTTGGCGACCACGTCCAGGGTTCCCTTTTCAAATTCTGATCCAGGAGTTAGAGCCGCCATAAAAGTATCGTTGAGATTTTCTCCAGTCAGTGAGAAATTTTCTCCTTCAATAGTTGCGGCAATAGTACCGGCACCATGTTCAATATGCGCTCTCATTCTGCCAGTCAGATATTCAAGAGTAAGCTGGTCTGAAAGTACCACCCTGTCAGGTGTAAACATGAGGCCGCCACCCGTTGCCTCAAGAGTGCAATGCAGCTCATTCTTTACGATAGAATCTTCACCTTCGAAGCCAGGTATATCCTTCAATAATTGGACAATTCCCGGAATATTAAAAAAGACATCATTTGCAGAGATGGATAGTTTCTCTTTATAGAGCAGATGAACATCTTTATTCAATGTGGCAGAAACCCCGTGATCACCTACCTGCCCGTATATAGTATAGCGGTCAACCGGCTTTCCATCTTTTGCCAGCAAGGCGTGCCGATACGGGATATCGGCCAGGAAATTATACAACTCCCCACCCTCTCCTGATGCAATCACAAGACTGCCGCTATCCACCATATACTTCTGCAAAATGGGCGAATGATTGTAAGCAGTGCTTAGATCTTTGAATATAAGAGACCAGCTTTTCCTTGCATCACTTCCGAGTCCTGAACTTCTGAACTCAACATCAATCGCTGGAATTGCAAGTAAGAGTCTCCCGTTTCCGCCATCTACCTGAACAGAAACTGTATCAGCTGGAGTTAAAAGATGTCCGAGATTTTCGTTTTTGATATCAAGGTCTTCAAGATAAAAAAAACCTTTATTTGATGTATGATTGTATTGACCCGAGATACTACTCTCAAAAACATTCCCGTAACTGATAGTGGTGGTATTTAGAGAATAAATATTTTCAGAAAAGGTAAATTCTGACGAGGAAAGCGTTATTGGAACATCATTCAAAAGCCATTCGGATTTGTTGTCGCTTCGAATCAACCAGCCTTCATTATATTGAATTGTCAATGGCCCGCCGCACTTGAGAAGTTGCAGATTTTTTAAGTCGTACTTGAGAAGATTCGCTTTCAGATCAACCGTCTGATCATTTATGGAAAATCTTCCTGATATTTTTGCTGAAAGTCCCGGTGGAATAGAAACCATGGCAGGTTCGAGTTCTCCAGAAAGTTCCTCAAGAGAAAAAGACGTACTAAACTCCCCTAATCGCAACGGCAGATCATCAAGTTTCCACGAAGACGCACTGCCCGTTATCTTTGAGCCATCAGACCGTATTATATAATGAAAGTTGGGTTTAACCTCCTTTGTATCGAGTACCAGCAAGGATTCTCCAATGGAGAAGGAGGTATCCTGTAAGCTGATATAAAAGTCTCCCGTCTGTTTTTCCGCATCAAACACACCTGTGATATCAGCTGTAAACATCTCAGCAAAGCTGACTTCCAGCTGCTTTAGCGTAACAAGCGTGTCCGTAAGCTCAATCACTCCTTTTTTAACTTCGTAATTTTTCTGGCGGTAATCAACACGTCCCTCATCAACTTTAAAAGTTCCATGGGCTGTGACAGACCCATTATTTAAATTGACGGTAAGAATTAAATCAACAGCAGTTTTTCCTTTCGTCTGCATAAAAGGTAAGGGAATATTATAATATTTGAGAAGGGTTACAATATCCTTATTTACTTTAGCATGAAGCAGGATATGGGTAGTAAGAAGGATATTGGACGGATCATTGAAATTAATATTCAGCCAGGAATTTGCTGTGTTCTGTCCGTAAAATGTTGCATCCTGGGGCCGTATAACAAGCACACCTTTTGCAAAAACCACATCGGTATAAGCACTTTTTATTGCATCTAATCCAGGTGCAAATGTGTACTCGCACCCTTCAACCCGAACCTCAGCGTAAAAACTTTCAAGCAGATGCAGAGGATTATCCCATGGGAAATTCCCCTTAAATGTTTTCAGTTCGTAACGGCTTCCAGTGAGATAGTCGGTGATCCAAGGCTGTGTATTTTTATTAAGCCCTAAAAGATCCACAAATGGGGTTATTGTAGTGATTGTACCATTTTCCCGTCCCTGAAAAGAAAGCTGCGTATCATTCAAGGTGAAATCAAGAATCACAGGCAGAGAATCCGCTAATTTTGCTGTAAGCTGTCCGCTGCCAGATTTTTCCTGCAGGTCAAGTTGAAGCTTTCCGGATGCCTGAGAATGATACTGCTCACTTTTCAGATCTTTGATATCAACGATCAGTTTTCCCTCTTCCAGCTTGAGAGTTACGTGCCCGGTAAACAAAGAAGAAAAGAGATTGAGAGTGCACAGGGAGGACTCATACAAAAGATCGCCACTTATTTCATCAACCCGAATTGTCTCAATGGATATCTTTGAAAAGAGACGATCAATCCATTGAAAGGTTGGAACAATCCTATTGGTAAAGCCTAGATCCAGTGACTGCTTGTCACACTCATCATCTGAAAGCTTAACATCAAGACTTTCAATCTGCAGTTCGAGTTTATTCTGCCACTTAAGTGATATGTTACTAAGCGTTGCAGAGCCTACAGTAAAGGCAGTTACCTGAACCCCATTTTTCAGGAACAGCCCACCAGTGAACAGTAATAACGTGATACAAAGAAAGAAAAACAGCCAATATTTTCTGGTTGAGGAAATCACGGGAAGAGAAACCTACTCGCTGGGAAAAGAGAACCAGTCACTGTCAGAAACAGGAGGTAATGGTGTTTTTTGATGTTTAAATTTCCCATTTTGCAGAAAATAAACTGTTTCATCATGTACATAGTCAGCTGTCATAATAAAAGGATGGGTCTCATGAACCACCAGGAAATCACTCATTCCATCTACACGGGCATTTTCCACCGAAACCTTACCGTCATCAATACCCGGTATTATTCTGGAAAGCCAGAAATCAAAGAAATAATATCTGTCACCGGTAATAATCCCCACCGGATAATCCACGGGGCCAAGCTGATTGGGATGGGAATCGTCATCGGTGGTCAACTGTTGGCCGGCTGGCCCACAAAGCCACTTATACAACCACCAGTCTATAAGTTTATCGGCGGCCACACTACCCTGATTTGGCGGACTGAGCATAACAACCCGACCAAGTTTTTCAGGTTTTTGATCTTTAAATACGGTACGTAATACAATCCCGCCAAGGGAATGACTGACAAAATGAATGGAAGAAGGTTCAAACTGCAAACATTGCTCATATGCTTCCGGAAAATGATTCTCTGCGATCTGCCCAATCGTTTTGCTGGTGGATGGATAGCCCAGGTTTACAGTATGATACCCCTCGGAAACCAGACGATTCTGCATTGTATCCATGGATCGAGAAGTCCTACCCATACCATGAAGCAGGACAACACATTCATCCAAAGTGTTTTTATCCGATGGTTTTTTGATGGACATTCCTGTCCTGCTGCAACCACACAAAAGGCTTGCAGCAGTCAGGAAAAGGATTAGTAATCCCAGAAAAGAGAGAAAAGAAGAATACAAAACAGTTATCCGGCAATCGTCTTATGCATATGTACATCCTGTTGTGGGTAAGGAAAAGAAATACCTTTCTCGTCAAAGGTGAGTTTAATGTTTTCAGTAAGTCTAAGCCGTACATCCCAGTAATCTGCTGTCTGTACCCAGGGACGTACAATAAGATTGACACTTGAATCAGCAAGTTCAGAAACCGCAATGGCAGGTGCAGGCTCACTGAGGACATCGGGATCAGCAGTCACAAGTTCAAGAAGTGTTTCTTTGGCCAGAAGAATATCATCATCATAACCAATGCCTATAACCAAATCAATCCGACGGGTTTTTTCAGCATTAATGTTGGTGATAACCCCGGCAGTTATACCGCTATTTGGAATAATGATTCTCTGGTTATCAACAGTCAGAATGATGGTGCTGAAAATATCAACCTGCTGCACTTTACCTGTTACACCGCCAGCGGTTACCACATCACCAACTTTAAACGGCCTGAACAAAATAAGCATTACACCGGATGCAAAATTAGACAGGGAATCTTTCAGTGCCAAGCCAATGGCCAAACCAGCAGCACCGACAATGGCAATAAAAGAAGTCGTATGTATTCCAAGCTGCCCTGCAGCAGCAATAATTACACCGACCAGTAAAATATAGTACATCAAGGTGCCAAGAAAACGACGGAGAGTTTGATCAACTCCTGCTCCTTTAAGCGCCTTCCTTGCCATGCTGGTAAGCAACTTTGCAATCCAGCGTCCAAAAACAAAAATCGCCAGAGCAATTAAAACACCTGGCCCATTAGCTAAGGCCCAATCCTTGGCAAGCTGCAAATAATTGGTATACGTATCTATATTAGTAACTTCTTCCATTGTTATAGCTGTGGGGGCTGCTTTTTCCTCAGCCTTTTCTGTAGGGGCGTCTCCTTCCGCATAGGCAAACAGAGCAACGCTTAAGACAATAAGTATCGTTGCATTAATTGTAAGTAAGGTTTTCAACATTTTTCTGGAATTCATAGAACTCTCCTTTTGATAAATTATTTAACTTGTTTAAATACATCTGACGACCAATATTCACAATAGAGACAATTTCTCCTTGGTATCATGTTTAACACATACTTGCCAGATTAATAATTATCAATACTAAAAACCTACAATAGACTAGAGAAAAGGTAAGTATTTGGGTTGAATCCAGAAACAACCCAAACCACTAAGTTGTAAATGTTTGGCATGAACTTTTTTCAAATAACCTGAAGATGGAGAAGCTTTTCAGCGTTTTCTGTTGTTTGCTCTGCTATCTCTTCCACAGATTCTTTTCGCAAATTTGCTAAAGCCTGGAGAATAACAGGCAAATATTCAGGACTGTTTCGCTGTCCATGAAATGTAGCGGGAGGAATATCTGGAGAATCAGTTTCAAGCACTAGTGATTGTAATGGGATGTGGGCCGCAACCGCACGGATTTTAGTCGCACGATCATACGTTATCGTACCACAAATACTCACAAGAAACCCGAGTTTCAAATAATGCTCAGCCTGTTGCAGGCTGCCGTTGAAAGCATGAGCAATCCCTCCATTGTTAAAACGCAAACGACGAAGTGTTTTCTGCACCTGATCATGGGCTTTGCGCACATGTAACAAAACGGGAAGTCCTGCCTCTGTAGCAATCGCAAGTTGAGCCTCAAACAATTCCTGCTGAGCAGACTTGTTCACATCTTTAATGAAATAATCCAACCCGATTTCACCTATTGCAACCAGCCTGCCCCCCAAAGCATTTTTTCGAAGTTCCCTAAGATCTCCAGGAACATGATGCTGCAAATACATTGGGTGAAGCCCTATGGCAGGATAAAGATCTTTTTCCATTTCACAGAGGCTCAGGATTCTTTTCCAGCCACTGCGATATACACCGGGTAAAACCTGAGCAACAACCCCGACCCTCCTGGCATTTGTCAGGACGTCATTGAAATCATCGACAAACACGTTAAGATCAATATGGCTATGAGTATCAACCAGCTTCATAGAAGCCCCACCTGTTCAAAATTCCGACAATACACCATCTCTCCTGTTATGTTGTGATTTACGGTATGGGCCAGCCCGGCAGTCCTGGAATGGTCAAGTAAAAATATCCGGTGCTCTGTGAGTAGGTATCGGTGTTCATGGCAACACCCCACGCTGTCTAAATGGTTGATACAGTGGATCACCTATGAGCACCATCTTCCATGAAATAAAAGGCAGGCTGAGATAATAAGCCTCAACCAAAGAAAAATCGCCATCAAGCAGTAAGCCGAAGAAAACCTGCGGGAAGGGAAATGCCTGAACATAGGGTTCCCCCACAGGGCCTATGGTTGCAGCCACGCCTTCTTCCAACAATCGCTTACACCAAACCTGACTCCCCTCTTTTTTCAGTGTTGTACATTCAGCACTCGCTATATGGTATGCAACGGAGCCCTGTTGCCACTCAAAAGCATCCTGATACTTTGCCAGGCTATACCAGCCGCAATATAAGGCCGCATCTGGTGCTTCTCCCTGTTGAAAGAGGGCTTCTTCTTCATTCAACACAACCGGCAACACTTTTTCCGTTACTTTTGCTGCTGCATGAATAGCGTTATCATACAAGGCATAACCTGATAACACACTATCGCCTTCAGGTTTCTGCCAGCGAGCATCAAAATAGGCTGTACCTGTGAGTCCTTTTTTCTCGACAGCCAGACTATCAAGAATAATGCGTTTTACTGTAGCAGGATCAGGTCCATCCAAACGAGCAACCATTAAAACCTGTCCCTTTTCATACTTTGTTTTTTGTTTTTGAAATTCAATGAAATAGGGATTTTCCAGCCAATCAAGTACGGGTGGGTTCTCGACTCGGACTAAACTCAACTCCGAGTCAACTGAGGCCACCGGGTCACGCTGTCGAGCATTAAGATGTACTTGTTTGCCTCCCGGATCTTCAATCGCCAACAGATGCCAACCAATTCTAAGGGGAAGCCCATAAAACAGCACGAGACAAGTGATTTCTGGTTTATCTTTAACAAACTCTCTTATCGGATCTGCAATCTCATCTTCATAAAAATGACGAGGAATTTCCTCCTTGAAAGCAGTTTGCAGCAGCAGAAGGTTTTCTTTTGGAATCTTTCGTTGTTCCATATAGAAACGTGCCAGCTTCACACCGTCTTGCGCCTGCCTGTTGGCTACAACAACAATTTCATCAGGATCCAACGCATGGGCAAGTATGGGAAAAAACACACTGCCGAGCAGCAGGAAGAGTACTGCATAAAAAAGAACTGAGATATTTTTCAAATTAAAAAGCATATACTTGACTCGCCTCCTACGATGTGTCACCGCGTGGCACAGTGCGAATTTTTAGTTACCATATCTTTATACCAAAATGGTATTTATTAATGAAACAATATACTATATCGCCCTAAGTATTGGTTGAACCAGCAATACCACCAGTCCTCTTAATTGTATCCAATTCCTCCCATAGATCCTCCACCCATTGATATCGCTTATTGATATCATAGGATAAAGCCTTTATAATAATTTGTTCCAAGGATGGAGATAAACCAGACCGATAGATTCTGGGAGTGTCAATCTGCTCTTTGTGCTGCATCCATTTCTGTGTAGATCTTCTTTTTTGAGTAAAAGGGAGGTGACCCGTTGCTGCAAGATAAAGAAGAAGACCAAGCCCATAAATATCACTGCGTGGATCGCCACGCTTCCCCTGAATCTGTTCCGGTGCAAGATACAGCAAATCCCCCTGAGGACCAAGACCTGCTGCCACTATGGGATCCTGTTGCTGATCGCTTACAGCAAGTCCCATATCAATAAGACTCACCTGTTGTTTCTCATCTAGCATCAAAATCTGTGGTCGAAGATCATGATGGACAATTCCAGCAGCATGAATGGATGCGACCAGGTCACATAGCTGAGAAAAAACATGCAGGAGAAGCGTATCATCCAGCGGGTCTTTGTTGCAAAGATGATAAAGACTTCTTCCTCGAACTTCCGTAAGAACCAAAACATCTTCCACGCGTTCTTGCAAGAGTGGCAGGCATGGATGTGTCAATGTCTCAAACAGATGCAACTCTGTTTCAAAACAGGATCGATATAGTGGGTTTTGCAGTACCTCATCAAAGCCGATTTTAAGAGAGACTTTCTCATCCGATTCGATTGCACGGCCGTTATACATCCAAGACATGGCACCGGCAGCAATCGGCGTGTTCACAACATAGTCCCCGATGAAATTTGGCTGCAGGGAGGAGCCCTTACGAGCGGAACGTACATAACTGCGTAAAGAACCAAGGGAAGCATGAAGTACATCGAGTTCATCACCAATGGTTGCCATACCACTTTTTCCTTTTCCTTTTCCTTTTTGAGCCACAAGAGAAAGCATCACACCAAGACGCTCAATGACCAGGCGTTGGAAGAGCAGAGTTAAAAGCCATAACAAAAGAAGACTTCCGCTGAGTGTCATCCCGAAAAGAACGAGACTTCCCTGCCAGGCTTCACGCAATGGTTCGGAAACCGGAATTGCAACAGAATTGATACCTGCCAGGTCTCCAGCTTTGAACCGGAAACCGCCATCCATTCCGTAACGATCCGTCAACTCCTTTGGTGCCTTTTCTGCACTGCCGTGGCAACGAATACAGGACGATTCAAAGTAATCAGGAACCATGGACACAAAAAAAGCATCACCATTTTTTTTCACTATTCCCTGCCAGAACAGACGGGTAGAGTCTTCCTCAAACCAGTCAAACATTTCCTCCTCAAAGGGATCAGCCAGATTCCTGGGATTATGTGGGTTAAGCGAGGCTCTTCGATACGTATAATGAGGCATGGTCATGGCAAATCGTTCCATGATATTTATACTGATATAAGTGGTGGACATCGCCTCACTAATGAACGTATCTTTACCATGCAGCTCATACATCTTAGGCCGTAATTCCTCTTTCACATAAGAACGGATGGCCTCAACTTCCCGAAGGATCACTTCAGACTTGGTCATGGCATCGGCCATAAGGAGTCTGCGGGTGTTCCAATAAGAAAGTGCAGAGAGGAGTAATCCGCCACCGATTAAAATAAGAGCGGACCAGAGCAGAAAACGCTGTTTGAGATTGGTTGTTTCTCTCTGTCCGTGTGGTTTGGTTTTCATAGACAACTCCTGATGGATCAAGTTCCTTTGAGTAACCGTCTGCCAAGTGTTAATGGTAGACCGGCAGAACAGATAGCCTGTGTTGTTTTTTCAATATCGTAACCGACCCGATAAAACTCCAGCACCTGTTTTCCAATATCAAAAATAAGGTAGCAGGAACGAGGGTCTTTATCTCTTGGCTGGCCGACACTTCCGCAGTTAACAATACGACGTTTTTTATCTTTAACTACAATCTCCTGTGAGCCGGATACCGCATAAAGATCAGTTGAAAAAAAGTGCTTTCTCGTGATAATCAGCGGCCTGTGACTATGTCCAATGAAGAGATAGCGACAACGGGTAGCTGCAAAACTACGTAGTGCGTACTTACGATCCATCACATAACGCCAGCCTCTAGGATTATAAGGGTTGGCATGGACAAATGTCATGTTAAAAAGATCAAGCCGATCAGGTAATCCTGCCAGATATTTTTTGTTTTCATCGCTCAATTGCCCCATGGTCCAGAGGATAGCTTCTTTAGCAGATTCTGACATTCCATAGGGAGACGTCTCCCAAAGTGCAGCCACATCGTGATTTCCAGCAATACAACGACAATTCTTTACATTACGAACCAATTCAATACACTCATCGGGATAGGGACCATAGCCAACCAGATCGCCAAGAAAGATACTTCTGTGTACATTTCGCTTTGCAGCATCCGCAAGTACACTTTGCAGCGCCTCAAGATTGCCATGAACATCTGAAAAAACCATTAAACGCATTTAATGGTCTCCTCTTGAGCTTGGCTGTGAGGATCTGATATTATTTTTTTCTATCAAAACAGAGAGATCCTGACCGAGGTTGAATGCGCGCAACAGAGGACCACAACATGCCAGATCCTCTATGGTGACAGGACAGGACGCATCAACAAGAAAGGGAACTTGAGGTGGCTCGTGCTCAAGCTGTGACCGTAAAGCCAGGGATACTTGTCCCAGTTCTTTTTTCAATTCGCAGGAGAGTGGTAGAGACTCAAAAGTATAGAGATTCAGGAGACCTGCGTGATCATGCCGATGAAGTTCTGCCATTTTGGCTGCAACCTTATGAAATCGCGCATGGATAGCACCCAGCATTGACGTTATCTGCGACCAGTTTCCGGAGGCCTCAAGTGAGAGCAGAAACTGTCCAAACCTGCAGTTCTTCTCACTCAAATCGATCTCCTGCTCAGGATAGAGAAGCAACTGGTAGATAAAATCTGTATGATAGTGGAGATGTTCAAACCAGAGGTCAACCAGAAAAATATCACAGGAAAGCATCTGTTGTTCTGTTAATTGTCCTGGCTGTAGATCTTTTAAGTCAGTAGCTGGTAAAAACTGTTCTTCTGCCGCAACCACCACCTGGCAAAAACATTCTTTTTTTCTTTCAAGACGACGTTGCACCGATGCACCACGCAACAAGCTCTTTTTTTTCCGGGATGTACCAAGAACCAGTAATTCTGCGTCCAAGTTTTTACTAAGCGTTTCCAGAATTTCGACAACTTCTCCACGAATGAGGCGAATACCGGGGTCAATGCTGAAGCGACGCAGGGTCTGGACGCTACGTTCAAGCTCCGCCATCAACTGCTCACCTTCAACAGTCAGCCGATAACGAGTCGTATGTGCGTCACTCTCTTCTTCAATTACATGAACCAAGGTGACTTCAGCAGACCGAATAAGCGCCTGTTTCCTCACTTCATTCAACATATTGGTACTTGTATGAGAATCAATCAGTGCACCAATAATCTGGGGTTTACTTTCTGATATTTTTGTTTTCTTATGTTTAATTCTGGTTTCCTGTATAGCTTTTCCTGGAAAAAGACGCTTCCATAGAGAGTGTCTTTTGCTGACTCTACCCACTGCTGTGACTGGAAGCTGCTGCCAGCATTTCAAGTCACTCTGCATCTCTTCAGTGGATGGATAGCGATCCCCCGCATGACGTGAAATAGCAAGGAGTATAATCGACTGAATTTGCGGTGGTATTTCCGAATTATAATAACGTGGCGGAACAGGATCATGACGCAGGCGACGACGGGCAATATGCACCTTATTGGAGCGTGGCCAGGGTAACTGACCGGTGAGCATCTCGTACAATAGCATCCCCATGGAATAGATATCACACCGTGGGTCAAATCGTTCGCCAAGTAGTTGTTCAGGGGCAATATACCATGGAGTTCCCTGGGGATGGCGAAGATCAATAGCTAGAAGATCTGGAAGATCCTGGCAACTGGCCAGACCAAAATCAATCAATTTAATTTTAGAATCGTTGAGACAGAATATATTTTCAGGTTTTAAATCCAGATGAACGATGGACTGCTTATGAAGATATCCCACCACCTCGCAAATGTTGTTCATCAGGGCTAGAGCATCATGAAGTTCAAGCTTGCGATTCCGGCCTACTTGGGATCGAAGATCCTTTCCGGATAGTTTCTCCATGACAATGTACTGCCTGCTTCTTTGCCGGTGGATAAAACGTACAATTCCAGGATGATCAAGCAGTCTGCTTATTCTTTCTTCATTCTGGTAGTGGTAGAGAATGATAGGCTGATTGAGAATATCCCCGCAGGGAATTTTTAGAACAACTTCTTCACGAGAAAGCTGATCTTCAGCCAGAAAAAGACTGGTTAAGGCTCCATCATGGAGTTTTTCAGTCAGGATGAAAATATCCAAAGAGTCACCAACGTCTGGAAAAACCATACTAAAAGCCCTCCATTTTAGAACAGGTCTAGTCAGAAATGCTTTACGGATACGATCTCCCGGCATTGCACGAAGGCAGATTACACAGGAAGGATTACAGTGGTTGGTTAATTCAATTTGAAGATACTACAAGAAAGGTTTGTCACTTCTGTATCATCTGAAAAACAAGCCATATCCAACCACAATCAGAAGTATGACCAAAATTTCTACAGCAGTAATCTTCGTCATCATGAGACAAATCTTTCGCTGAGACGGGTCCATCTTCAGGATCATCTTATTCATTAATAATCGAAAAAACAGGGTGACTGGTGTGCGTTTCAGATAGAGACGAATATATTCTTTGATTGCCCGTATCCAAAGCAGAAGAGGATCATTGGGATCGATTTCTTTTTCCTTTGAAGAAATCTGAACTTTTAACTTGTTATTACGATTGAGAAAGGAAATACCCAAGTCTATGTTTTCAGTTAATTGAATGTATAGAAGTTCCCCGGCAGTTCTGTTGAAAACAAAACTTCCTGACAAAGGAAACTCTTCGTCTGTTACATAATCTTTTATGGTTGCTGTAAAGGAATTTCCGTTTTGTTGGAAATCCAGGACAAACCAGTTAGGATGAAAGCGCAGGAGGCTGTCACCGGAGAAAAGGGATTGCAGATCAAAGGATGCAGGTAGTTCCTGCAGGCCCAGATCAACTTCTTCTGTTACGACGTAGTCGGTCATAGCTATGACGCTATAAGAAGAGGGCATGGTAACAGTGGATGCAAGTTTTTGTTTTTCATGGTGTCTCGCAGACCCAGCCTTGTACTGTGTATTGAGAATTTTTTAGGCTTGCACCAGGGTCCAATAACAATCAGATCGCAACCAAGTTTTTTAGCAGTTCTTGTAATGGTTTTGGCTATGTTTCCTGTACTTTGCAGAAAATTCGCACGTTCTGCAAGCGGATAGCTCGTTTTAATCCGTTGCCACTCTTCGGCTATTTCTTCATTCATCTGATTTTCAACATGATCGAGAAAAGTAGTGTGGGTCTTGCTCGAATTAAGCCAGTCATCACCAGTCATATCACGCCAATCTTCATCAAGTACCGTGAGTACGCTAACCTTAAGGTTGGGAGCATTTTGCAGTTTTGCAAAGACTAAAGCCTCTGCTTTCTTGGCCCCTTCCGTACCATGTGTACAAAGTAAAACATGACTAAACATATAAAAAACCACCTTCCATGAAATAGAAAATACCATGGCTGGTAAAAGAACCAGCCATGATGGATTTTGAATACCTACAAATTACATCTTTTTGCAAGAGTTTACCAGTACTCTAAGTTTGAGTGATCAAGACACCACATAATAGTTACTCCTATATGGGACGTCCTGATCGCTCAAAGATGGGGGGCTGGTGGACTCTTACATTACACTAACCACTTGGTAAAGAGCAAAACCAAAAAGGCGGTAAGGAGACATAAAACAAGAGCAGTTATGTCTTCATTACGATCACTGGAAAAAACAGAAAGAGCACGTTCCTCCAGTTCTTCAGTATTTGCACTAGCTGGTAGCTCAGTAGTTCCTTTCCCTGAATCACCGGTTTCAATAGTTATTTTTTTTTCTTTATCACTCATTCTAGGCTCCTTGGTTGGAGATTAATTTAGAACAACATCTTTAATCAACCAGAGGACAACAAAGAAAGAAAGTGTTGCCTTGGTGACTCCTGCAATAATACCTATAACTATCGGCCATCCACCAGCCTGAGTAATGGATTTTTTGGTGATCTGCATACCAAGGCCAATTAAACCAAAGGCAAAAAACCAGATCATAAAGTCAGTAAGGGCAACAACCGTTCTGGATTCCTTGTGGACCTGCTTAACCGCATGCTTAAGCGCCTCCTTGACATCAGCGGACAATGTTAGCTGCTTGCCTTTAGCAGCTGCAAGAACACCTTCCAACTCTGCCATACGGGCACGACCTACCTGTTCAAAGACTTTTTTGTCGTTGCGGTCAGCAAAGTTACCAGCTATTTGGTACTGTTTAACAAGATCTGTTACTGCTTCAAGCTGTTTTGGAGTCAGACCGGAAAACTCATTTGCGGCCATGGCACTGTTTAAACTTTCCAACCCTTCAGGAGTAACCTGAGTACGCTCACTATAGGATACATCTATATATTTTCCTTTGTAATGACTTGCTGGTGAGAAAACACCCATTGAAGACAAGAAAAAAAGCAACAGAAAGCCGATGATAAACACTGGGAACTTATCAATAACAACGCTTTTGAAAGTTAACTTCTGGCCTGTTTCCTTTCCAAACCATGTGGCAAGTACCAGAACAATAATGGGTAGAAAAAGAACGCGGGTAATGTTGAAGATCTCGGCAACCTTCAGGGTTTCAATATCCACCGAATTAAAAGCAAGAGCAGCAGCAGCAACTTGAGCAGAGTTTAAAATTCCGGTTCCTGCCCAGGCCCCAAACTGCACGGGAGTCATATTGGCGAGATGTCCGATGGTTGGGAAAACAAACATACAAATGATACCAAAGGAAAGAATAGTTCCGATGGTATAGGCCATTTCAGCAGCCTTGGCTTTTACAACAGGTGCTACGGCAACAGTTGCGGAAACACCACAGACGCCCATTCCAGCAGCAAGAACGCCTGTCATGGATTTTGGCTGTTTGAATAGATTCCCCAGCCAGAGTACTAGAAAAACAGTACCAAGTACGAAAAAACCAACCAAAAGAACTGAATAAGCACCAAGTTTTGCAAGCTCAGCAAGTGAATACTTAGCACCAAGCATGATGACTCCCATTTTCAGGACAAAACGAGCACACTTGACTCCTTCTGCTGCAAATTTCGGGATTCCCCAAGTGTTCGTCAATACCACACCAACCAGGATTCCTAAAACAACATAGTTAAGATTTAAGACCTTATAAATTTTAAAACCAAGAAGTGGCTGCAAAGCCACACTGGTAATCTTCATCAACGGCTCTGCGTACCAGCGAATAACCATGGCCAGCACCAGAATGAAAACAATTCCAGCAAGTGGGCGCAGAACAAATATATCGATATTAGAGGTTCCGGATTTTCGTGTAGTACTAACAATGGCTCCAACAAGTGCGATGCACCCTACTATCAAGGTCAGGGTGACCTGTAAGTCCATTGTTTTATGGGTGCCCAAGTATTTCGCCATGGGTAACATGGCACCTGTTTTTGCAATGAGTCCATAAATAAGTAAAGACCCGCCCATGATCAGGGCCGGCATCTGGTCTTTTATTTGTGACATATAGATCCTCCTTCTTTTTTGATGGTAATAGTTATTTCTTTCTTCCCCATTATTACTGCGTTAAGCCTCCTTCATTTGCTTCACTTGGCTTTGTACTTCGTATCAATACGAGGCACAAAGTAACTGCAGATAAGATTTAAAAGGTGAAAATAGGCAGCAAAACCGCCTACGGCAAAGAGGAGACAATAAACCGTCTGCATAGGCGTAATCTCTCCTGTATGGATAAAGCGAATAAGCGGATCAAAAAGTGTTGTTGTTGCCATCAAACAGCAGATTCCGATTATGCCGAATAAAACAAGTACAGGTGTGAGAAAAGTACGCTGCATTTTAAAGTTTCCTCTGTAAAATTTTTTTGAATGATCACTGTACACACTTATGCAAATTTTGCTCCTGATTGAAACAAAAACAGACACCCTGCATAAGTTCCCAATATAACGACACTATAATTCAAATTACATTTACAAAATCCAACAAACGCATACGAATAGTGCATCCTTCGGTTTGCACATGGATACAGAACGTGTATACTCTCGGAAGCAGGGTTCCTTTTTCACTTTACAATCTGAGAGTGGGTACAATGAAAAACATTATCCGAGATTTGGCCGACAAGGATCAGCATAACCTCAAGCGGCAATTTCAAGTGGGCTTAGGTATTATTCTCTTCTGTTTCTGCCTCTTTACAACGACCATCATCTATCATTTCCAGAAAAACCTGCTTGAAGAGAAGATCTTCAAACAAACCGAGTTGGTTATGGCCTATCTTGAATCAACACGTAGTTACATCCGCGAAGTATTGCGGCCGCGCATGTATGAGGAACTGGATGAGGATCAGTTTATCATTGAAGCCATGTCCACCTCCTACATAACCCGGGTTATCATGGATCGTTTCAAAGAGACGCTGCCAGCCATCAAATATCGGCGGACAGCCATGGGTGCAAGAAATCCAGATTTTGAGGCAAACACGCAGGAACGGGAAATGATAGAGTATTTTCGTGCGCACCCTGAAGAACAGGAATGGCATACTGTAAAACGATTGGACTCAGAACGATATTTTACCTTGTACCGCCCGGTTATCTTCAGTGCTTCCTGCATGCATTGCCATGGAGAACCTGAAAATGCACCAGCAGTAATCAATCAATCCTATGGTGAAGTCCGCGGCTTTCAACAAAAAGTCGATGAAGTCGGAGGCATTCTTTCTATTTCCATCCCGCTGGAAGAAGGTCTTACTCAAATATGGAACAGATCATTTCAAATGTTTGGAACCGTTCTGCTCCTGGCTCTACTGCTTTACTCCACGATCTGGCTTTTATTTCACCAGCTTATCATCACAAACCTGCGGGATCTTTTGACACTTTTCCGTACAACTCTTGACGACAGTGACAAATCGCCTGCCCCACAAGGAATGAAGGGGCATAAGGAAGAGCTGGAAGAGCTGTTTCGCAGTGCCAGAACCCTGGTGAAACATCTGCAGAAAAGCCGTTCACGACTGGTTGAGTATACCGACAATCTCGAAATTATTGTTGCTGATCGGACAGAAGCGCTAAAACGTTCGGAAACCGGGGCAAGAAAACAGGTAAAGCAAAGAAACAAAGAGTTAATGCTGCACAACACACTTACCAGCCTTATAACCAGAACGGACAACCTGCAAACCACTCTTCACCAGGTACTCCATGAAACCCTGCAAGTTATTCCGGCAAAAGGAGCCGGTATCTATCTCCATGATACCAACACAAACACCTATGTCCTGCAATGCGCAGAGAATTCTCCCAAGCTGGAACAGCAACAGCAAAAAATTGACCATGAGCAGATTAAAAGTATCCCATCGGAAAAATATGACATGCTCAATATTTCCATACCTCTCAGCTGTCGCAAGCGTCTTCTTGGAATTATGTTTATCACTGAACTCCGCTGTGAAATGTTAGACGATGCACTTCAGGAACTCCTTCTTTCCATAGGGAAGCAAATCGGGCTCACCATAGAAAGTATGAAAAATATGCAGAGCCTTCGTCAAAGCACAGAACTCCTTCAGTCTGTCTTTGACGGTATAAGTGATCCCCTGATCCTGCTGACACCTGATGGGCGTTTGCAAATGGCCAATCAGAGTTTTCTGCTTCGAGATAACTTGAATATGGGGGAAATCATAGGACAATCCATTGATGCCATTTCGTCAGTACAACAATGCCTTTTCAGTGGACAACTGCAGGAACTTGATCTGCAGGAAGAAAAGCAACACACAAAAGATATTCAGCTGGATGATGGGTCTATTTTTGCTATCTCCTTCTATCCAATTTTAAATAAAGATAATTCAATTCAGGCCATTGTCTGTCTGGCAAAAGATGTGACAAGCATCAAGGAAACGGAACAGCGAATTCAACAGACAGAAAAACTCGTTGCCGTAGGGCAGCTTGCAGCGGGTGTTGCACATGAGATCAACAATCCCCTTGGAGTTATTCTCTGTCATACAGATATTATAAAAGAAGCCAACAGGGATAACGAAGAAATCTATACTGATATCAGCACAATTGAACGACATGCGGAAAACTGTAAACGAATTGTTGCAGACCTTCTTGATTTTTCACGCAGCGGAGAATCTCGAATAGAACGACAGCTCGGATCAGTTAATGAATCCATCGAAAGTGTTCTTTCAATGGTTGGGCAACAATTCAAGAACAATCAGATCACCCTTACCTGTAACTTGGACAGTAGTCTACCTCACTGCTTGATGGACAGCAGACGAATCCAGCAGGTACTGGTGAATCTGATAATGAACAGTGTGCATGCAGTTGGGAACAAAGGGAAGATCGCTATCACTACCCGATCTAAAAACAACCATATACTCATAGACATTGAAGATGATGGACCGGGAATCGACAAAGACATCCTGGATAAAATTTTCGACCCTTTTTTCAGTACCAAGAAACCCGGCCAGGGTACAGGTCTTGGCTTGTCCGTCAGCTACGGAATCATCAGCGAACATGATGGTGAAATCAGAGTGCAGTCAACACCCGGATGCGGCTCACATTTTACAATTACATTACCCATACCCATATCCGAAAAGAGCATAACCAATGAATAAACATGCCCCCTCTCCCGCAAGACTCCTGCTTGTTGACGATGAACCGGATCTGCTTAGCGGCTTAAAACGAAGCTTTGCCAAGCGTCTGCCTAATGTCGATGTACTCACTGCAGCAAGTGGCAAAGAAGCCCTCGACATTCTATCCGGGCAGGAAGTTGCTCTTGTTCTAATGGATATCATGATGGGCGACATGGATGGACTTGAAGCTCTTGATCGTATTCGCAGCAATGAGCCAGAACAGACCGTTATCCTGATGACCGGGTACGGCACAATAGAACTGGCCGTGGATGCCATCCGCCATGGAGCGTGGGATTTTGTAACCAAGCCCCTGGAACTTGATAACCTGATCAGAACACTTCAGAAAGGATTGGAACGTGGCAAACTCCTTGAGGAAAACAAGAAATTGCGCAGCAAAATCAGCTCTGCCGGATCGGTTCCTGAATTTATCGGGCAAAGTCCTACCATGCAAAGACTCTACGAAACTATCAAGACCTCAGCAAACAGCGAATATACCGTCCTTATCCGGGGAGCATCCGGCACCGGTAAAGAGCTTTGTGCCAGAGCCATACATAGTCTCAGCCCACGATCAGCAAAACCTTTTATTATGGTAAACTGTCCGGCAATACCTGAAAACTTACTTGAGTCAGAACTCTTTGGCTACTCAAAGGGGGCTTTTACAGGAGCCGATAAAGACCACGCCGGGCTGTTCTCCCAAGCAAATGGCGGGACTCTCTGTTTAGATGAGATCGGTGACATTCCGGTTAATCTACAGACAAAATTGCTGCGGGTTCTTCAGGAACAGGAAATAAAACCGCTTGGCGCTGATACTTCAACTAAAATAGATGTGCGTATCATTGCCTCAACAAATGCCGATCTTGAAAAAAAGATCACCGAAAGCAAATTTCGGAAGGATCTCTATTATCGTCTTGAGGTCCTTACCGTGCATATGCCCTCTCTTATCGCAATACCAGAAGACATTCCTCTTCTGGCAAACTTCTTTCTCAAAAAGGCAGGCGGCGAACTAAACAACAGTGAAAAATCATTCTCAGAAACAGCACTTGAACCTCTGTTTCAGCATAACTGGCCCGGCAATATAAGAGAGTTGCAAAATGTAATTCGCAGAGCCGTTCTCTTCTGTCCTGGATCTGTAATTGATCAAAAACATTTAAAACTTGGAACCTCTCTACCGGCTCTAGGTACTGCTGTAATTCAGGGTGCGGACAAGGGAATGATCCCTTACAAAGAAGCAAAAGAGAGTTGCCTTGATTCGTTTACTCGACAATATGTTCATCGACTACTCAAGCAGTGTAAGGGGAACATTTCTCAGGCCGCACGTTTATCAGACTTGACTAGGGCTGCTCTGCAAAAAATAATTCGGAGGTATGATATTGATGGGAATCAATTTAGATAATGAGTGGTGAAGGCAAAGACAAGTTAAAAAATAACTACTCACAGTTTCACGGCCCGACTGGATTGCGTATGATTAATACATAATCCAATCGGCTTACAAAACATTCTCCGGTAACCAAACCAAAAAAGCCCGAAGCTCACTATAATCAGTGAGTTTCGGGCTAATAACAAATGGTGCCGGAGGTCGGAATCGAACCGACATGGACATACATCCGCTGGATTTTGAATCCAGTGCGTCTACCAGTTTCACCACTCCGGCACATGTGGAATGGATAGGGTGATGATTAATACAATAACTCCCTCTAAAGTGTCAAGAAAAATGGACGGTTCAGGAAGTCTCAACAAAAATATCACGCAATTTATACGTGTAGTTGACAGCAGACCAGACACTCAGGACAACGGAGATATAAATCAGGATCATTCCAATTTCGTACTGATACGGAATAGGGAGAAGATTAAGCGGGAAAATGAGAAACCCCACACCGTAATACTGAAAATTACTTTTAATTTTCCCTAAATTATCTGCTGCCATCACCATTCCGGTTGAGGCGGCAAGGCCGCGGATACCGGTAATAAAAATCTCCCGAGTAATAATGATAAGACAGACCCAAGCAGGGACACGGTCTAGCGGAATCAGCATAAGAAGAGCAGCAGTAACAAGAAGTTTATCAGCAAGTGGATCCATAAATTTGCCCAAAACTGTCACGGCGTTAAGCTTCCGCGCCAAATACCCATCAAGCCAATCGGTGAGAGCCGCAAGTGTAAAAATAGACCAAGCGAAAAGCGCAATACAAATGGTCTGTTCTTTCATTAACAGAATCACCATAAAAGGAATCATCGCAATTCGCAATCCGGTAAGTATATTTGGCAATGTCATAAGGTGTTTCATGTAATGCTCTTACTAGTCATTCTCATCTTTCTTTACTTCCAGTCAAGTACACTTGAGATCAGAGCAAACCCATTTTAAAAACAGTCGAAATTGGTTACTAGGCGACTGTTTTCGACACAAAATAGCCTTTCTAGCGTGAATCATTACCGTTTAGGGCCAATCCCCAATAATTCTAAAATGCTATTTTTTTTGTGTGATAATTCATCTTGTTGAAGTACCGTTACATTTAAATGCGTTTGCCCTGCATCTGAGATTGTGGGGAGACTTCCTCTGTACCCCTCATAATAACGAAGTACCTTTTTTATATATCTCTCGGTTTCGGGTATTCGTGGAATCCTTTGCAAACGTTTTACCAGAGTTGGTCCAGCATTATAAGCAGCAAGACTCAGCGGAAGATTCCCATTAAAAGTGTTCAGCATATTCCGAAGATAACGGGTTCCACCATCAATATTCTCGTAAGGATTAAAGGGGTCACGAACATTCAGCTCTCTTGCTGTTCCAGGCATAAGCTGCATTAACCCCTGGGCACCAGCCCTGGAAAGTGCATAACGATCAAAGTCCGACTCTGTTTTGATTACTGCTTTTATGAGATACGGGTCTACGTTATATTGCCTGGCAGAGCGGTTGATATAATGATCATAGGAGGAAGAATTCCCCTTTAAACGACTACTCTGGGCTGGCGGGCGTTTGTTGATCCCGGCTCGGCTCCGTAAAGGCTGACAGTTGCCGGAAGTAATTACGTTAGTATAGGTTTTCTTACCGGTTGCATCTATACAAAGATGCAGCTCGGCTTGAACTTCTGACTGCAATGCAACAACCAGTATTGAAGCTGCAACTACAGTTAAAAATGTAACAATTTTTCCCATACTTTAGTTCACCACTATCTATTTTTTCCGTTTTTTCCAATCAGTAAGAAACTGCTCAACACCAATATCGGTGAGTGGATGTTTTGCCAGCTGTTCAATTACTTTTAAAGGAATTGTCGCAATATCAGCACCGATGGCGGCAGATTCCATGACGTGCTGAGGGTGTCTGATACTTGCCACAATGACCTCAGTTTGGAATCCATAATTTCGAAGTATTGACATGATTTCACTGACGATATCCATTCCATTTGTCCCAATATCATCAAGACGCCCAACAAACGGACTCACATAAGTAGCACCGGCTTTTGCAGCAAGCAGTGCCTGGGCGGCAGAAAACACCAGCGTTACATTGGTTTTGATACCTATTGCAGTCAGCTGTTTAACAGCCTTGATACCCTCCATGATCATAGGAATCTTGATCACGATATTGTCACTCATGGCGGCAAGCACCTTGGCCTCTGCAATCATACCTTCCGCTTCAAGGCTTACAACCTCAGCACTGATCGGGCCATCAACAACTCCCACGATATCTTGTAGGATTTGCTCAAAAGGCTTATCTTCTTTGGCAATGAGTGAAGGATTAGTGGTCACGCCATCGACCATACCCATTTCCACGCCTTTTTTAATTTGTTCGAGATTAGCTGTATCTATGAAAAACTTCATTTCTTTTCTCCTTCTTGAGTCACAAATAGATTGCAGCACTTTTCGCTGCAAAAATAAACAATTGTATCTGTGTCTTTTAATTTCAAGCGAACGGCCTGTTGTTTAGGAACCAGTTTGTGACAGATCGGGTCTTCGACCAACACATCTTCAATTACCCCGTCAGCCTTTGTATCGCTGGCGGAATTATTTGTGTTTTTATTCAGTCTTTTTCTCCTGTTACTAGTCAGTAATCTGTAACCGAGGTACAGGAGAATAGCTATGATAATAAGTTTTATTGGATGCACAGTAATAGTATACTATCAATTTTGGGTTAAAGTCGAGGAACTATTCAATCCCAGGTCTCAGCTTTGATCTCTTGAAAAGCTTTCTTTCCATCTTTCATTTGCTGTAGAAGTTTCTGATGCATAGCTGCTGCAGTCTGTTCGCTACATGGGTCACAATGGAGCGGATCTATTTCAACAAGTGGCGCCAGAACAAAAAGTCTTTCTGCTATATGAGGATGGGGGAGCAGCAGATCTTCGGTGCTTAAGACACAATCATCATAGTAGAGAATATCCAAGTCCAGCAGGCGATCGCAGTAGCCGTTTTGTCCTGTCTTACGAACTCGTCCAAAACCTTTCTCCACTTGTTGTAATAGAGCAAGCAACTGCTCTGGGGGATGGTCTGTTTCAAGAATACCCACAGCATTCAGGAAAAGATTTTCACTCTCCATTCCCACGGGCTTTGTGACATAAGGACGGGAAAGGATAATAAGCTTTACCTCTTTATCCTCTCCCAGATCATGCCAGGCCTGCTGCAAGATGTGGTGGCTATCGCCAAGGTTTGAGCCAAGCGCCACCCATGCCCTGCTTTGCCTGCTCAATCGCTACAGATCCTGAAGCCCCAGAACATCAAACATTGTGTAAAGTCCCGGCTCTTTTCCTGCCACCCATGCTGCAGCCTTGGCTGCCCCTTGGGCAAAGTTGTCACGACTATGAGCACGATGGGTGATCTCGATACGCTCACCCGGTCCACAGAAATATATGGTGTGCTCGCCCACGATATCACCACCACGAACGGTTTGTACACCAATCTCTTCCATGGTGCGTTCACCAATTATTCCGTTGCGCTCGTAGACGCCAACTTCAGCAAGGTTCCTGTTCACGCCGGACGCTGCCATTTCTGCAAGCTTCAGGGCGGTACCTGACGGAGCATCTTTTTTCTTGTTATGATGAAGCTCTACAATTTCGATATTATAGTCATCACCAAGTATGGATGCAGTTTTTGCCGCCAGCTTAAAAAGAACATTGACACCAACTGCCATATTCGGAGCCTGCACACAGGGGAAATCAGCACTGAGAGTTTTTAATTCATTAAGATTCTCAGCAGAAAGTCCGGTGGTACCAATGACCATGGCTGTTTTATGGCTAGCTGCAATTTTGGCAAAACCCATGGTTGCTGCATGAAAGGTAAAATCAATAACAACATCACCTTTATCAATTACAGCTTCGAGTCCTTCTTCAATCGTTACCCCTGCACTTCCCCAACCACCCATTTCACCTGGGTCACGTCCTATTGCCTGACTACTTGCTGCCTCAAAGGCTGCAGCGTAGTTTAGTTCGGGATGCTGAGATACCATATATCCAATGCGCTGCCCCATTCTTCCGGCAGCACCTGCAACAATTACATTAATCATAATAAAGTTTTTAGTTTTTTGTATTTTTGTGTTTTTGTTTTGAGCTTTCAGGTCGTATCATCCAACAAACAGAACATCATGTTTGTCTAGGATTTATAAAAGCCCTGCGTTTTTCATAGCTCCGGTGAGTATATCAAGAGCCTTATCATCAATTTCAGTTAATGGCAGACGCGGCAGGCCACTCTTAATTTTACCCATTAATTCCACACCTTTTTTGGCAGGTACAGGGTTGGGAGCTGCAAACATCGATGTCATCAAAGGATAGAGACTGTAGTGAATTTCGTTGGCCTTTTTAATATCTCCTGCAAGGGCTGCCTCCATAAGATCTGCCATTCCGCGCGGATGGACATTGGATGTAACAGAAATGACCCCTTTTCCACCGATAAATACTGTGGGCATGCAGGTAAAATCATCACCAGACAGCACGATAAAATCACTCGGACACTGACGAATCACTTCTGTGATCTGCTGCAGGGAGGCAGAGGCTTCTTTTATACCAATGATATTCGCAAATTTTGCGAGACGGGCAACGGTTTCCGGAAGCAGGTTCGTAACCGTTCTGCTGGGAACATTGTAGAGAATAACCGGGATCTCCACAGCTTCTGTAATGGCCTTAAAATGCAGATACAATCCCTCCTGGCAGGGTTTGTTGTAATAGGGAACGACAGAAAGTGTTGCATCAGCTCCACTTGCCTTTGCACTTTTTGCAAGATCAATGGATTCGGCTGTGGAATTAGCCCCGGTTCCAGCGATAACGGGAACACGACCAGCAACTGTTTTAACAGTAAGCTCTATAATCCGTTTATGGTCTGCAAAACTGACAGTAGCTGATTCTCCAGTGGTTCCACAGGGAACAATTCCGTGGGTTCCATTCTCAATCTGAAAATTAATCAGATCGACCAATCCCTGTTCATCAATCTCATTGTTGATAAAGGGGGTTACAATTGCAACTATGGCGCCATGATACTTTTTCATGATTCCTCCTATCTGAATAGACTGAAGGAGGAAAATGTATTTAATCCCGCCTTCAGCCTTTTTATTTCAATGCTTCGGCCGTTAACTGACCTATATAAATAATTCGTGCAGGACCCTGCAGATACACGTTTTTTGCAGTTCCATTTTCCAGTAGATCAAACACAATGATCAGTTTTTCTCCACCGGAGGTGGTTACTGTTACCGGTGATTCAACCTTAGTGCCGGCAGCTGCAAAAATTGCACCTGCCACAGCACCTGTCCCGCAAGCTCTGGTTTCATCTTCTACGCCACGTTCATAGGTACGAACCCGTATACCGCCATCATCTAGATACTGAACAAAGTTCACATTGGTTCCTGCCGGCTGAAACATCTCGTGGAACCGTATCTCATTACCCCATTTTTTCACAGGTATCGCTGCCCCTTCATCCATAAAAAGTACCGCATGAGGAACACCTGAATTCATAAAAGATAACTCGTGTGTTTTGCCGTCAAGATCGACTGTAAGTTCCGTGCGATAATCAAATGGTTGCGTCATAAGCAGGCTTACTTCTTCATCATCAAGTACTTCGGCTTCAATGATTCCCGCCAGAGTTTCAAAAGACA
Organism: Desulfocapsa sp.; assembly: GCA_022712975.1. Classification (GTDB taxonomy): domain Bacteria; phylum Desulfobacterota; class Desulfobulbia; order Desulfobulbales; family Desulfocapsaceae; genus Desulfocapsa. The sequence continues at coordinate 13,441 of JAFLJO010000079.1, read as the reverse complement.
TGTTCTTCCCGGCAATTCCTTGGGTATGCGCAAAACGGGCAGCACATCTTGCGCCATTGCCGCACATCTCGGCAACTGAGCCATCAGCATTGTAAAATTGCCAGCTGAAATCCGCCTTTTCCGAGGCTTCAATAAAGATCACTCCATCGGCACCGGCAGAAAACATACGACGACATACTTTGCTTACAAAATCGGGCTGTTCATCGGGAGGCACTAAAGGACTACGATGATCAATAACAATAAAATCATTACCTGTACCACTCATTTTGGCAAATGGTACAGGAAATTCAATACTCATCTTATTTCTCCACAAATTCAGGGATACTTTCACCTTGAATCAATTGTTCTATGCTTTCACGCTGACGGATAATCTCAAACTGGTCACCAGCAACCATAACTTCTGCAACACGCGGCCTGGAATTATAGTTGGAGGCCATGGTAAACCCATAGGCACCGGCACTGAGTACAGCCACTAAGTCTCCCTGTTCAACTCGTGGAAATTCCATGTCTTTTGCCAGGAAATCGCCTGTTTCACAAACCGGACCGACAATATCCACAACCTGAAAAACATCCTTGTCTTCTTTTATCGGCTGAATTGCATGATACGCACCATAATAACTAGGACGGCTAAGATCATTCATACCGGCATCAACAACTATAAAGTGTTTCTCTTTGTCACCGCCACGGTTGGTCTTGGTGTACTGCACTTCAGTAACCATGATACCCGCATTCCCAACAATAACACGACCCGGCTCCAAAATCAGTGTTGCCTCAAGGCCACTCATTTCTTCCTTGATGGCTTTTGCATACTCTTCAGGATGGGGAGGTTCTTCATCATCATAGACAATGCCCACCCCGCCACCAAGATCGATATATTGAATGGAGATTCCTTTTTCCGCCAAACGCCCAACGAAAGCCTTAATCTTTCTGAGCGTCTCAACAAAAGGTGAAATCAGGGTTAGCTGTGAACCGATATGGCAACTCACACCTTTTACTTCAATATTTGCCATTTCAGCGGCTTGTATGTAAAGATCAAGGCTCTCATTGATTGGAATACCAAATTTGTTCTTGGAAAGACCCGTTGAAATGTACGGATGGGTTTTAGGGTCTACATCGGGATTTACCCTGAAAGCAACAGGTGCTTTTATACCCATATCACCGGCAACACTGTTTAAACGGTGTAGCTCCTGTTCTGACTCCACATTAAAAAGCAGAATCCCTGACTGCAAACCATAACGCAATTCTTCTACGCTCTTTCCCACACCTGAGTAGATAATTCGTTTTGGATCAATCCCTGCCCGAATTGCCCGAAATAACTCCCCGGCGGAGACGATATCAGCGCCCCCGCCAAGGTTTCTAAAAAGGGACAAAACAGCAATATTTGAACAACTCTTCACCGCAAAGCAGGTAAGATGATCTACATCTTCAAAAGCTGAATCAAAGGCTTTAAAATGACGGGTCAAAGTCGCTTTAGAGTACAAATAGAAAGGAGTGCCAACTGCTTTTGCAATAGCGCTTACGGCAATATCCTCGCAAAAAAGTTCACCGTTTTTATATTGAAAATGATTCATCGTATAGTATCTTCTCTTTGCTTTGTAACTATTCAGGAATGCTCTTGAGCAGTTATAATTAATTAATGTCTGACTCCGGCCTCTTGAGACTGTTTACTCTCATTGGGTACTTCCGCCTGATCGTAGGCAGTAACAGAATAGTAGTAACGTACGTCTGCCGAAACATTACTATCTGCAAAGATGGTGTGTATGCCACTCACATCACCAATCTGTTTTGAGGTCTTTTCAGCTACACTGCGCCTATACACTCTGTATCCTTGCACATCCGCTTCCTGGGATTTATTCCAGAAGATCTTGATACCGACAGCAGTTTGTACCACGGTGACTCCTGATGGCGGCGCAGGCGGTGTCTGATCAACGGCAATGATACTTATAGATTCGGAAAACCCTCCATGCACAGGATTTCCATCAACTACAAGAATGGATTGAACCTTGTAATAATAAGTGACTCCATTCCTCAGACCACTATCCTTAAACTTCGTTGTAGCCTGTGACGAACCAATAGTATTGAAACTTGTATTGTCCTTGCTTCGCTGCACCTGGTACAGCATTGGATACGCCACATCCTGACCATCCATCAACTTTGTAACCGGTTGCCAGCTTATCATGGCACTGGAATCTGCTGCCTTTGCAGTTATGTCCTGCGGTCCTTTAGCCGGGATATGCCAGACAAAGGAGATAATATTTGAATCGGGACCTGCTGCCCACCAGCTGGTTCTTGCACTCACCTTAAAGAAATATTTATGACCGGAACGAAGCAGAGCCGTCTTGTAAATAGCCTGGCGATTTTCTTCCGGATCAACGCTTCCGCCTGCGATCTGAATTGCTTCACTAAAAGGAATGGGACATGTTGGACAATAATCCTGCAACGGCACCACTGCACGATACAGGTCAAATGTTGCTATATCGGTAAGGTCCGTACCCTTGATGGTTTCCCTGGGAAAAGTCCAGGTTAGGGTGACACCTTTTTCACTCACAGAATAACGCAAATCCTCAATTGCTTGAGGTACGATGGAATCAGGAGGAACAGGATCTGTTTTATAGCCACAAGCTCCTGCCAGAAATAGTGTTCCGGTTAGGAGTATTGCTCCTGCCACATGCGTTTTTGTAACCACTTTTTACTCTCTGATTCCCATAATGTTTTCAGCAGTCCGCACCGCATCTTCAACCCGTACACTTGCGGTTCCACCGATCGATTTTCTGGAATTAACAGACCCCTCAACACTCAATACTGCAAAAACACTCTTGTCGATAATCGGGGAAAATTCCCGCATTTCTTCAAGGCTTAAATCTGTTAATTCACACCCTTTTTCTATACAGCTTGCAACCGCTCTGCCAACGATGCCATGGGCATCACGAAAGGGTACGTCGCGAAGTACGAGATAGTCGGCAAGATCTGTAGCTGTTATAAAACCGGTTTTGGTCGCATCTTCCATTCGTTCTGTATTAAATTCTATATTACCGAGCATTTCAGCCATGATGGCAAGAGAAGCGGAGACTGTATCCACTGCATCAAAAACAGGTTCTTTATCTTCCTGAAGATCACGATTATATGTCAGCGGCAAGCCCTTCATCAAAGTAATAAGGGACATAAGACTGCCCACAACTCTACCGGATTTACCACGGATCAATTCCGGAATATCCGGATTCTTTTTTTGCGGCATAATGGATGAGCCGGTACAGAACTTATCTGCAATCTGCACAAAGGAAAACTCCTGACTTGACCAGATCACAAGCTCTTCTGAAAGGCGGGAGAGGTGGAGCTGAATCATAGTACAGCATGAGACAAACTCTATGGCAAAATCACGATCCCCTGAGGTATCCATGGAGTTTGCGGTTACAGCATCAAAGTGAAGAAGCTCAGCAACCATTTCCCTGTCAATGGGCAGCCCTGTTCCTGCCATGGCAGCAGTACCAAGCGGGAGAATATTGATTCGTTTTCTGCAATCTGCAATACGTTCCTTATCACGCCCGAACATCTCATAATAGGCCATCATATGATGAGCAATAAGAACCGGTTGCGCCCGTTGAAGATGGGTGTAACCAGGCATCACCTTCCCCATGTATTTTCTGGCTAACACAACAAAAGCACGGCGGGCATCATCAAGCAATGCCATAAATCTATCACATTGATCACGAAGATAGAGACGCAGATCCAGTGCAATCTGATCATTTCGGCTGCGAGCACTGTGTAATTTTGCACCGGCAGGCCCGATGGCATCAATGAGCGCCTTTTCAATATTCATATGAATATCTTCAAGTTCACTCTTAAAGGAAAAACTTCCCTCTTCGATGCTTGTCTCAATGGCAGATAAACCATCGATGATGCTTGCCAACTCATCTTGTGAAAGCAGCTTATTGGCCGCAAGCATTGCAGCGTGCGCCTTACTTCCCTCAATATCATAACGATACAAACGTTTATCGTAACTGATGGATTCGGTAAAAGCTTCTACAGAGGCGGCTGTTGCCTGTTCAAAACGACCGCCCCAGAGTTTTTGTGATGTACTATTTTTCATTTTTTATTTTTAATTTTGCATAGCTGCAATTTGCAAACGCAAACCATTTAATCGAATAAAACCACCGGCATCTGCCTGATTATACACATCGTCTTCTTCAAATGTGGCAAAGCTTTGCTGATAGAGTGGCTGGTCTGATTTTTTGCCGACAGCTACACAATTACCTTTGTAAAGCTTCATGCGGACTGTTCCATTTACTGTTTTCTGACTCTCATCCATGGTTACCTGGAGCAGTTCCCGCTCTGGAGAAAACCAGAAGCCATTATAGACAAGCTCTGCATACCGTGGAACCAATGAATCCCGGATACGCATAACTTCACGATCCATACACATGGTTTCAAGATCCCGGTGTGCGTTACGAAGCAGTGTTCCACCCGGAGTTTCATACACCCCCCGGGATTTCATACCCACAAAACGGTTCTCTAAAAGATCAAGACGACCAATAGCGTTGGCACCTGCTACTTTATTTAATGCTTCAAACAGGGGCAGGGGAGCCATACGTTCACCATTAATGGCAACAGGATCACCCTTCTCAAAATCGATCTCAAGATAGGTGGCCTTATCCGGCGCATTTTCAGGCGACACAGAAAGTCTATACATATCTTCATCCGGCTCATTCCATGGATCTTCCAGAAGCCCGCCTTCAAAACTGATATGGAGAATATTCTCGTCAGAACTGTAGGGATTCTTTTTGGTGGTGGGTACAGGAATACTATGTTTTTTAGCAAACAGCTCAAGTTTTGCCCGGGAATTAAGATCCCAGATACGCCAGGGAGCAATGATTTTTAATTGTGGATCAATACCTAAATAAGACAACTCAAAACGAACCTGATCATTCCCTTTTCCAGTGGCGCCATGACTCACTGCATCGGCGCCTTCTGCATGGGCAATACGCACTTGCTCTTTGCCAATGATTGGACGAGCAAGAGCTGTTCCAAGAAGATATGAACCTTCATAAATAGCATTGCAGCGAAAGGCAGGAAAAATATAGTCTTCAACAAACTCCTGACGAAGATCGGAAATAATCACCTTATCAGCACCGGTTGCCATACCTTTTTCCCGTATAGCATCCCAGTCTTCAGTCTGCCCGACATCGGCCGCATAGGCAACAACAGGACATCCATACTCTTCCGCCAGCCATTTCAGAATAACCGAGGTATCGAGACCTCCCGAGTAGGCCAGTACTATTTTATTTACATCCATTTTTTATCCTTTCAACAACTGTTCGAGTATTGATTTGTGCATATGCATTTTATTTTCTGCCTGATCAAAAGCCACACAACGTACAGACTCAAGAACCTCTTCTGTTATTTCTTCTTCACGATGTGCAGGCAGACAGTGTAAAACAATGGCATCCGCCGGGGCTTTGCTCATGAGTTCTGCATTGATCTGTAGTGGCTGAAAAATAGCCAGACGCTCGTCCTGCTCGCTCTCCTGTCCCATGGAGGCCCAGACATCGGTGTTTATCACATCAGCTGCAGCCACTGCTTCTTGTGGGCTGCGCAGTACAGTAATTGGTTTTGCCGACTCTTTTTGTGCCGCAGCCAGTATCTCAGAATCAGGGTCATAGCCTTCAGGACAGGCAAGAATCAATTCAAAACCGATTCGTCCGGCAGCCTGAATCCATGAATTGGCCATATTGTTTCCATCACCAATCCAGGCGATCTTTAACGCTTCAATATTCCCTTTTTTCTCAACAACAGTCATAATGTCGCTGAGGATCTGGCAGGGATGATGAAGGTCGGTCAAAGCATTGATCACCGGAACAGAAGAATACTCTGCAAGCTCAGTCACAACTTTCTGGCCAAACGTCCTCACAACAATGCCGTCCACATACCTGGCCATAACCCTTGCCATATCCTTTAGAGGCTCAGAACGGGCAAGCTGGGTGTCGCGTCCGGAAAGAAAGATTACCTGCCCGCCTAAACCATACATGGCAGCTTCAAAGGAAACCCGTGTTCTTGTAGAGGGTTTTTCAAATATCAGGCCAACTATTTTTCCGGCTAACTGTTGGTGCTTGACTCCTGCGGCACGCTCTTTTTTAAGCAGGATTGCGCGATCAATAAAACCCAGTAACTCTTCTTTAGTGAAATCGTCTAATGACTGTAAATGGCGTCGCATAAGCTATATCTTTTTTAACAGACGGTTGTTATTGTTACTCCGCCTTTATTAGCTGTATCCCCAGCCCAATCGCTTTATTTTGGGGGAAAGAAACCATATTTACCCAAAACAGGATTGATTTGCAAATATTTTCGTGAAATAGACAAATCAAGCCTCATATTCGTAAATATTCGAGTTAGCCCCAGAAACAGCCCGAACCACTGAGTTGTAAATGTTTGGATAGTGCGCCAGGTTCGTTTGATTCGGCTTGTGAACTATATTAGTTCATATGTGAACAAGCCGAATCAGACGAAGATGGTGTGCTAGCCAAATATTTACTCATATTCTGCTAAAACGTCCCCTAACGCAGTCAATAATCGATCAATTTCTTCCGTGCTTATAATAAGGGGCGGCAAAAAACGAAGAACAGCATTTCCGGCAAAATTAATAAGTATGCCTTTAGCAAAAAGCCTGTTCACCATGTCAGTACCATTTTTAATCCCTTTTTCAGTAAGCACCAGCCCCCGAATCAACCCCATTCCCCGTGCACCGTTGGCAAGAGCAGGAAAACGTGCAGCCAGATCTTCAAGGCCTGCCTGCAAATACTCGCCCTTCTCTTTGACACCATCAAGAAAACCATCTTCCAGAATGATTGTAAGAGTAGCAACAGCAGCGGCCGCAGTCACGGGATTTCCACCAAAAGTTGAGCCATGGGTACCAGGCACAAAGGAAGCTGCCAACTCTTTTCTGGTGAGCATTGCACCTATTGGCAAACCATTTCCCAGTGCCTTGGCAATTGTCATAATATCCGGAACAATGCCCAGTTGCTCATAGGCAAAAAAGCTTCCGGTTCGCCCGATACCGGTTTGAATTTCATCAAGGATAAGCAGGAGATCATGTTTCCTGCAAAGATCCTCAACGCCTTTCAGATATTCAACATCCAGAGGTCGAACGCCACTCTCTCCCTGCAAAGGTTCACAGAGGATTGCGCAGGTGTGGTCGGTAATCATGGCTTCCAGCACATTCAGATTCCCGAAAGGCGCATGGGAAAAGCCTTCGGGCATGGGTTCAAAACCCTCCCAGAATTTGGGCTGACCAGTAGCGGCAACGGTGGCTAACGTTCTACCATGAAAGGATCCGGCAAGTGAAATAATGCCATATCGTTCATGCCCTGCACAGATTCTTGCAAGTTTTATTGCAGCTTCATTGGCCTCTGCCCCGCTGTTTGCCATAAAAATCTGATCGGCAAAGGAGTTTTCAGTCAACAATTCAGCAAGTTTAATCTGAGGCAGGGTGTCGTAAAGATTGGAGACATGCACCAGTTCCCTTGCCTGACTGCAAATTGCCTCGGTCACAGCTGGATGGCAATGACCCAGACTGCAAACTGCAATTCCTGCCAGGCAATCCAGATATTCCCGTCCATCTGCATCGGTTAGTGTGCATCCTTCTCCTTTTACCATGGCCGCTGGATACCTTGCATATGTTCCTGTAAGCACTTTATCGCTCCTTTCAGCCCATCTTGCGTTTTCACCACTCATCAAACTATCTCCGTTCCTATTCCATCTTTTGTGAATATCTCGAGTAAGATGGCATGTTCAATTCGCCCATCTATGATATGTGTTTTTGCGACCCCGCGGCTTAATGCATCAGCACAACAGCGTACCTTGGGAATCATACCGCCGCCAATGGTTTTTTGCTCAATTAACTCTTCAATATCGTCTTGTTTTAAGGATTTAAACAATGTTCCTTCGCCATCCTGAACACCTGCAACATCTGTCAGCAGCACAAGCTTTGCAGCCTTTAACTCACCGGCAATGGCAGCAGCCACAAGGTCGGCATTAATATTGAAGGCCTGTCCGTCTTCTCCAACACCAACGGGTGCTATCACCGGGATGAAATCATTCTTTTCCAGTGCCTGTAGAATCTCCGGGTTAACCGCTGTTACCTGGCCCACTCGACCAAGATCAATCAGCTCCGGCGGAGCATCTTTTAAGGCTGCGTCATTTTTCTTACTCACACACATCTTTTCAGCAAAGATAAGATCACCATCCCGTCCGGAAAGTCCAACTGCCCGGCCACCACAATGATTAATATTACCCACGATTTCCTTGTTCACCTTCCCTACAAGAACCATTTCCACCACACTCATGGTCTCGCCATCGGTGACCCGCATCCCCTGAACGTAGCAGGGCTTTATCTCCAGTCTGTCCAACAGGAGATTAATCTGGGGACCGCCGCCATGCACAATCACTGGATTAATTCCGATATGTTTCATCAAGATAACATCGAGGGCAAACTGTTTTTTCAGGTTTTCATCCACCATGGCGTGCCCGCCATATTTGATAACCACGGTTTTGTGCCGAAATTCCTGCATATAGGGAAGGGACTCAATAAGCCCTTTCGCCCTATCAATACTTTCCTGCATTTTTTCAGTATCCTTTTTACCAATAGCGACATTGTCTACTTAAATCAGTCACATGCAACTCACACGATCACATAATCTTTCTATTCTACTGACTCAATTGATTGAAGTAAAGAAATCTTTCCCTCCCGCTTTTTAGCAGGATTTCTTTACTTTTTGCAAGAGCACGATTATATTAGGCTTGGTAATTGCAACGGAATCATTCCCACTTGTTATTTTTTTGGAGAGTTTTGTGCTGAACAAACACCTACATAACCTACTTTTCTGGGTTTTTTTCTTTCTTACTTTTTGCGTCGCACCCCTTTTTGCGGCCAGTGCTCCCATCACCATTGAAGCAGACCATATGACTTCGCTTGAGGAAGAGAACAGTGTTCTTTTTACAGGAAATGTTGATGCTGCTCAGGCTGATGTTCGTATTCGATCCGACGAAATGACAGTCTACTACACAGCTGCCGAAGAGGGTAAAAAACAGGAAGTTAAACGTCTCAAGTGCATAGGTAATGTTGAAATAACCAGGGGTGATTGGATGGGAACCGGAGAAGTCATGAACTACCTTGCCAAAGAACGTAAAGTGATTTTAAGTGGTGACGCCAAGGCATGGCAGGGTAGCAATCTGGTTAGTGGAGACACCATCGTTTATTATCTTGATGAAGGACGATCGGAAGTAGTTGGTGGTGCTGGTACAGAAAAAAAACCAGGCAGGGTGAGAGCTATCCTGACACCACAATAGCAGATGGGGTACGGAGTCTACGCTTACCTGGTGAACGGTTACGAATATGGCACAGCTGGAAACCGATAAAATTGTCAAACGTTACCGTAGTCGTACTGTTGTTGACGGAGTAAGTATCCAGGTCAACACTGGTGCGATTATCGGACTGCTCGGCCCAAACGGAGCAGGCAAAACAACTTCCTTTTATTGCATTGCCGGTTTTATCCGCCCCGATGAGGGGCGTGTACTGCTGAATGGCGAAGAGATCACAAACCTTCCCATTCATAAACGTGCCCAAAAAGGTATTTCCTACCTTGCGCAGGAACCATCGGTTTTTAAAAAGCTTACAGTGGAAGAAAATATTCGCATTGTACTGGAACCTCTGGGCCTGACTAAAAACGAAATCACCAGCCGAATTGATGAGCTTTTGGAAAATCTCAAAATCGGTTATTTAAGAGATAACAAAGGACATGCTCTGTCCGGTGGCGAACGCAGGCGGGTTGAAATCATGCGCGCGCTTGCCACCAGGCCTGATTTTATTTTACTTGATGAGCCCTTTGCCGGCATCGACCCACTGGCTGTGGCTGATCTGCAAAAATTGATCAGAGGCTTGAAAGATAGGGGAATTGGCGTTCTTATCTCAGATCATAATGTGAGAGAAACTCTTGAGGTTTGTGATTTTGCCTACATTATGAATGCAGGAAAAATTATAACCAGTGGTGTTGCGGATGATATCATTGAGAGTGCCGTAGCCCGTAAGATGTATCTTGGCGAAAACTTCAGCATGTAGCCAGAAGGCCAGAAGCCAGAAGGCCAGAAACCAGAAGCCAGAAACCGGAAATCAGATGACAGAAATCAGGATAGTTGGGCGTCACAGACGCGAAGAAAAACATACAATTCATTCCAGATCACAGCTTGTAGACAAGAGGTGGGTAAGTACCCTTTCTGGCTTCTGGTTTCTGGCCTTCTGGCCTCTGGCCTCTGGCTTCTGATAATGGGTCTCGAACTTAGACAACAGCTTAAGCTATCCCAAAAACTGATAATGACACCGCAGTTGCGTCTTGCCATTAAGCTGCTGCAAATGAATCGGCTGGAGTTGGGCGATGCCCTCCAGGCAGAGATTGAACAAAACCCCGGTCTCGAAGAAGATACAAGTATACAGGAGAGAAAAGAAAATACGCAGAGTCTCTCTTCAACTGTTGAACATAAGGTTGAACAGCAAAAAGAGCAGGATCATACTGACCAGGTAAGAGCCGAAGGCACTATCCCTGAAACAAATTGGGAAGATTACGCCAATACCTTTGATTCCAATGTTTCTTTTTCCCGCGAAACTCCTCCTGCTGATGCCCCCAGTCAGTTTGATTTTATTTCTGAAAAACCGGGTCTTCTCGCATACATCCAATGGCAGCTTGCCCACTCTGAGCTTGATCCGGATGAATGGGAGACAGCTCTCTTTATTGCCGGCAATCTCAATCGCTACGGTTTTCTGGAATGTACGCTTGAAGAGGTCATGGAAGCTACAGAATGCGACCATGATTCAGCAGAATATCTACTCGAAGTCATACAGGATTTTGATCCCCCCGGTATTGCAGCAAGAGACGTTAGTGAATCACTTTTTCTTCAGCTTGAACGGATGAACCTGGAAGGTTCCCTTGCTGCTGAAATTGTGAAGAACAATCTTAATTTCTTGCAGACTCGCAACTACAAGGCAATCTGCCAAGCGACCGGCCGCAAGCGCAATGAAGTTATCAAGGCTATTGAGTTTATTACAACTGAGCTTACCCCCTACCCAGGACTGCCATACAGCCAGGAGGCCACAAACTATGTTGTCCCTGATGTCTATATTCGAAAAATTGATGGGAAATATGTTATCCACCTCAATGAAGAAGATATCCCTAATTTAAAGCTTTCTTCCCAGCTGCAGAATTTACTGCAAGACGAAGAAGATTCGATGGAGAAAAAGTCAAAACGATATATCGAAGAAAAACTCAAAGATGCGGGCTGGTTTATTAAATCCCTGCATCAGCGTCAACGTACAATTTTTAAAGTCATGGAAAGCATCCTCAAGTTCCAGCACGACTTTTTTGAACATGGTGCAACCAGGTTGAAACCTCTTATCCTGCGTGATGTGGCTGAAGATATAGAAATGCACGAATCTACAATCAGCCGGGTGACATCAAATAAATATGTGCATACACCCATTGGTATTTATGAGCTGAAATACTTTTTCTCCACTGCAATCCCCAGGCAGGGTGAAGAGGCACTGGCCGCAGAGTCCATCCGTGAACGTATCCGAAAGATGATTCTGAAAGAAGACCCCTTCAAACCCCTTAGTGACAATAGTATTTCACTAAAACTTGCGGAAAAGAATATCAAGATTGCTCGCCGAACCGTGGCAAAATACAGAGAACAGTTAAAAATCCTTCCGGTAAAACATCGTCGAAAACCACGATAAACAGCAGTCCTTCCATTTTAAAAAGATACAAACAGATGGCAAAAACAGGTCGATACATATTGCTTTACGCCATAAAACAACAAGCCTAAATGTCAGCATTCGGAAATGTTCCTCCTGACATATCCACCCCGGCATGCTAAGGAACGTACAGGAAATAACTTGAGCATAATATTCTCAACTTATTTAGTTTCCGTCTAAGCATTGATAACTAATCGAAACGATTTTCCACAAAACAAATGAGCCGTCTTGAACGTATTTATTCCTTCCACCAAAAACTGAAAAATAACAGTTTTCCAAACGCCACCACCCTGAAAGAGGAGTTCGAACTTTCCCGCGCCACCGCCCACCGCGACATCAGTTATATGCGGGATCGACTCCTTGCTCCCTTGGCCTTTGATTCCACCCGTAAAGGTTTTTATTATACCGAGGATGACTTTACACTCCCCTTTGAAGACAGTCCAAAGCTGCTCTTTCTTATGGGGTTGCTTAATAAAATGGCGGATGAAGCGGGCTTAGGCGGCCTGCCGGAGATGAAAAAGCTGGAGAAACGACTGACTGAACTAATTGCTCCGGGGTATGAGCGACTTATGGACAATGTGCTTTGTCAGTGGATAGAGGTGGAATCACTTACGCCATCTATTTTTGAAACCATTGTTGAAGCTGTATTAAAAGATCGGATACTTGAAATAAACTACCGCTCTGCGGAAGCAGAAAGAAGTTCGCGTTCACTTGAACCACAGCGTCTTATCAACTATCAGGGACGCTGGTATCTGCTGGCATATTGCTTTCTGCGCCGTGATCATCGTTTGTTTCATATGGCCAGAATTGAAACAGCAGCAACCGGAAAAAAAATCAGCACACCGCACCCTGCTCCAGACTTTTTATTAGATGAAGCCTTCGGTATTTTCACTGGGAAACTGCGCTATCATGCAAAAATTGCATTTACAGGGACAGCTGCAGAACTTGTACGTAAACAACATTGGCATAAAAACCAGAAAATTAAAGAGCAGGATCGTGGGATCGTCCTTTCATTACCTGTCAATGATGATAGGGAGATAACAATGAAAATCCTTCAATATGGCTCCATGGCACAGGTGCTGGAACCTGAATCACTTCGCGAAAAAGTACGTCTTGAAATCAAAAAAATGCTAGAGTGCTATTTGTAAAGATGGCCGTCGCCTGAATCTTGGCGGGAAAAATGAAATATTTGCCAAAGCTGGTGATTCTATCCGTATCCTCACCCCAGGGGGTGGTGGATATGGAAGAACAATCAGGAAGAAAACCTGAGTTCAAAGCCCAGACTCTGGAGATGTTTAGCTTCCTGCTCAAGACTGACGAGTTGCAAGGGATGCTTTATCAGCGCACCCTTTGCAAACTGCAGGGTCAAGCCTTTATCATCAGCGATAACCTCTTCAATAACTGCTGTTTCTTCTTTGCGGGAACGATGCAACAAAGCGGCAAGACGAAGCAACACCACAAGCCTTAAACCTTTCTGCTGCTCTGCTTTCGAAAAATAGCTGCAGAGAATTTTTGCTATTTTTTTTCGGTGGTAGCGCACCAGAACACTCATCCAGACCTGCTCTTCAAAAGAAAAACCGGGCAAGTCCGCATGTTCCAGCATATATGCACCATGTTTCTGGTATCCACTTAAAGAGACTGCAAGGCCAA
>JAFLJO010000155.1 GCA_022712975.1 Desulfocapsa sp. | reverse complement strand
CCATTGATGGATCCGCCGCATGGCCCGTTAACCAAACGTTTTGGGCAGCCGGACTGTGGACAGAGATAGGAGGATTCAGAGAGAGTACAGTCACCACACATTCGGCAGTGAAAAAGGATTGTTTTACTAAGGTGCTCCAGGAAGGTGTAGAGCTTGTTCAGGAATGGGGTGTCCAGTGCTTTCAGGCTGATTTTTTCTGCAACTGGAAATAATAATCCATTTTCGTTAAACACCTGTTTATGTATGAAATTGTTTGAGTGAAAGAGAAGGGGCAGGCTATATTTTCTTGGCTTATCACTGCAGTTTTTGTGGAGGTACCAGGTGGATGGTTCGGGGAAATGAACTTCTTTTGCCAGATCTGCTCCTGTGAAATGTTCTGCCTTATCAAGAAGAAATGAGATAGATTCAAAATTCGGGATGTTACCTCCTAAATGGATACCTGCGTATCCCATTTCGCGCAAAGCAGCTATCATTTTTGCTGCTCGCACTAGTCTTGCCTCTTCCCCTTTGTCATCATTTCCAGCTTCTTCTTCCATGCGTTGCAAAAGTGTGTTCGGCAGTATGACACCGGGTATGCGGCCCTTATTCATGATGCGGGCAACAGGAAGGGTTGGCACAAAGACATTGGCCATAAGGGGAACAGATAACTGCTGGTCACGGCTAAGGCGTATAAGTTCCGCATATTTATCCATGTCAAAACCAACTTGGCTGATGACAAATTGGGCACCGCATTGAATCTTTGTAAGAAGTTTCACATATTGCCAGACTTGTTCAGACTCCAGGGTTTTAAAAGGGGAGACCACGCACCCTGCGAAGAAATCCATGGCTGAAAGATCCATAGCCTGATCAGGAGTGCCTTTTTTTACGGTAGCATTGTGTCGTAATCGTTCGATAAGGCTTAATAACTGGGGCGAGTCGAGGTCAAAAACAGGCATTGCCTGCCCCTGATAACCGTATTGTGGGTAATCACCACCGAGGACAAGAAGATTCAGAAGATCATGCCGATGGCATTCGAACAACTGGCTTTCGGCCATATTGCGGTTTTTATCTTTTAGAGAAAAATGGAGAAGGGGAGAAATACCCATTTCTTGAATATCAAGGCCTAATGCAGTAGGAGAAAGTGCCGGATGTCCCCCTGGATTATCGGTGACAGAGAATGCTTTAATCCTTCCATCAGCGTTTGCATTTTCTGCAAGCTGTAGAATTTTTTCCAGTCGTTTTCCACCGGATCCACGGCCGGGAACCAATTCGTAGGTGATCGTGAATTCCTGTGGGTTCAGCAACGAGTCGCGAAAAATGTTAGATCCGGATTGGGACATAAATACAGATTCCTTTTGTAATTGTTAGCTGTACGTTCCTTAGTTACATGTTTTTTTTACTTGCGATTAGTGTAACTCAATGGCTACATAGTATGCATGAATGATGAAAATGAAAACCGAAATCTGACTGTTATCCAGAATCTCTTACGTGAAAGTGGAAGGATAGCGGAGGCTGCCAACTTAACTATTACCAGTATTACAGGTGATGGGTCGAGCAGAAAATTCTGGCGAATAAGGCAAGGTGATAAACGGATTTGTCTGGCTGTAGCCCCTCCTGTGGCTGATAAATTGAACCTTGCTGAGGCCAAAGCGGCAAGGTTCATAGGTCTGCATCTGTTGAACCAGGGAGTGCGAGTGCCTGAGCAGTATGGTTGGGATGAAGAATTTGGACTACTCCTTTTTGAAGATTTTGGTGATAGAAAACTTCATGATTGTGTTTTAGGAGAACAAGGGGATGAACATTCCATTGAGAACATTCGTTCTATTTACTCCCAGGTAGTGCAAAATCTTGCCATGATGCAGGTGAATGGTGCGAAGGGTTTTGATACTGCCTGGTGCTGGGATACACCACGGTATGATAAAAACATCATGCTTGAACGTGAGTCCGGTTATTTTCTTCAGGCGTTTTGGCAGGATTATTTAGGTAAAAAAGAGCCATCAGGGCTTCAGGAAGAGTTCGCTTATTTAGCAGAAAGAGCAGCCCTGATTCCTGCAGACTATTTTCTCCATCGGGATTTTCAATCGCGCAATATTATGCTCCAGCACCGTGAACCCTGTTTTATCGATTTTCAGGGCGGTCGCTTAGGGCCTCTTGCCTATGATCTGGCATCTCTGTTGATCGACCCGTATGTTGCACTGCAAGTTGACTTCCAGGAAGAGTTACTGGAGGAGTATCTGGATGCTTTAGAAAGGTTGATCGCAGTTGATCGAAACAAGTTTGTTGAAGAGTATCTTCTTTTGGCTTTGCAGCGCAACTTACAGATTGTAGGGGCGTTTGCTTTTCTCAGCAAGCAACGCAGGAAAATATTTTTTGAACAATTTTTAGGGCCTGCAGTAGATTCTTTGAATACTCTATTGGAGTGTGAGTTATTTTCAGCACTGACAATTTTAAGAAAGACCGTTTCTTCAGCGGTGGTCTATTGTTGCGCAAAAAAGGATTCCAGGTGAGATTTCAGAAGGGTGCAATTAAAAGTGTGGGCAGAATTAAATAAGTTTTGATTTTTGAAAAATGCTATTTATTATCAAATAGCAATAAACAAAACAGGATTAATCGTGTAATCCATAATGGGAAATATTCAGACAAATACCAACAACGAGGATTTTCCCATGAAGAATACAAAAATTGGCTTAGAAGAAAGACTTGATAAACATCCACAAATTAAGCAACGCTTTGAAACATTACTTGATATTGTAGAAGATGCAGACGGGGATTTAGACAAGGCCAACGCAGCAGAAGAACGAGTTATTCAAGAATTGCAGCAAATTGGAAGAGAAGCAATAGAGCATTGGGCCAAAGCAAAAGAGGAAAAACAAACTGAGAAATACCAGAAAGACAACAAGGGTAAGGGTAGACATAAGATTAAAAACAAAGGTAAAAAAAAATCTTCTGGTATACAACCTTCGGTAAAGTAAGCTTAGATGAGTCTAGGTTTACCAAAAATAAAAAACGTCAGAGACCATTTTCTTATTCTGCAGATGTTTGTTGCAGAGCTTACTCTGGACCTTTACAAAGAAGAATGACTGATTTTGGAGCAGATGAATCATTTGCCAAGGCAGCAACAAAAATGGAAGAGCACTATGGTATAATAGTACCTGACAGTGCAATGAGAACAATAACAGAAAAACATGCAGCAGCAATTAAAACCATACCGTTAAAAACAAATACTCCTTTGGGGAATGGTAAAGATTGTATTATTGCTGAAACAGACGGAACTATGATTCCTATCGTCGATTGTGGTAAAAAACCTGGTAAAACGAACGAGGACAATCGAAAAAACAGAAAAACATTCTGGAAGGAAGGCAGATTGTGCCTTGCATATTCACAGGGATCGATGTCGCCATTTTATAGTGCAACAATGGGGCATCCCGAAGAAGCAGGAGACCACCTTCTTCATACTGCAATAAATGCTGGTTTAGATGGTAACAGTCTCGTTCATTGTGTTGGCGACGGAGCAAAGTGGATTGCGAATCAAGTGGAAAGAGTGTTTGACAAACAGGGGGCATATCTTATCGATTTTTTTCATTTGTGTGAATATTTAGCCCCAGCGGCAGAAAACAGCGCAGCTGAAACAAAGGCTTACACAGAAAGCAAAGCAATGGCCAAAAACGGCAACCTTTCAGAAGTTGTAGAACAACTCCGTCCAAATACAGAACCTGCCGAAATTGAGGATCAAAATGCGCCAGTAAGAAAATGTATCAGATATATTGATAATCGGCCTGGCCAATTTGAATATCCCAATGCCATAAAAAATGACCTACCAATAGGTTCCGGCCGAATTGAGAGTGCTCACCGTTATGTAATTCAAGCAAGGTTAAAACTTACTGGTGCTTGGTGGAGAAGAGATATTGCTGATAATATGTTAGCATTGAGGACACTGAGAGCGAATAATATGTGGGAAGAATATTGGGCAGATGATTTAATACGACAGGCAGCATGAAACCCACACTTTAAATTACACCCGTTTGTGTTTGCTCTTTTTAGGGTTTCGTGGATCTGGAATACTGGCTAGTTTCTTGAGTAGTACAGGTAGTTGAGTACGATACACTTGAACCTGTTGAATCGTGATACCTGTTCTTGCCAGTTGCTCTTCGTCTACGGTTTCATATTTGCAAATGTTGTTACTAATATGTGTTCGTTTATGGGGTATTATCCCTTGTTCCTCCAGGATGAGACGTAATTGGCTCTGCGAGTATCTTTTTTTTTGTTACGTTCTGTAATTTCTTCCTGTGTTAAGTGCGGTATCTTCATATTTCAATCCTCCCGACAAGGTATTCACGACATAATTGTTTGCGAAAGTTCTTTTGTAATGGCATGGTGAAGATTAATTTTGGTGTGGTTGTATATGTTTTCCCCTTTCGAACCAGTCCTTTTCCTGTTGTTTTGCCGATAAGGTGCCAGTTTGAAGCCTTATAGCACGTGCCATTGTATTTTATGGGATCAACGAAGCTTTCCATTAAAAGTGGGCGATATCCCCAGCGATCAAACCAGTCACTGGCAATTCGTCTCCGTATTTGAGCAAGCACATGGCTTGCAAGGTATGGGATTTTTACCTGCGGCATGATAACAAATCTGGTATTATTAATGACCCAAGGTAAATTGCGAAG
>JAFLJO010000040.1 GCA_022712975.1 Desulfocapsa sp. | reverse complement strand
GATCTTCCTGGAAAGGGAAAACTCCTGGACAGTATGCTGGAATCAGGCATGCTTCCAGCTCTGATTCTCTGGGGGCCTCCGGGAACTGGAAAAACAACACTTGCCAGGATTCTTGCACGATCAACTACAGCTCATTTTGTTTATTTTTCAGCTGTTTTATCCGGTGTAAAAGAAGTACGCAAGATTGTAGCTCAGGCTGAAAAATCGCTTACAAGACATGGGTCGGATATTCGGTATGCGAAACCTGCCACGGCAAGGCAAGGAAACATTCTATTGATCTTAACACCTTTAAATAAAAAAAAAGGTGTTTTTGGAATTCTCCAAAAACACCTTGTAAATAACTCTTAGAGAGTTACTTGGTCTCAGTTACCTTTAGCAACCGAATGCTTTCTGCAGATCTGGTACTACCTGTTTTTTACGACTCATCATACCATCAATCCACATGGAAGTTCCGTCTATTTTTTCTCCAAAAGCGCCTTCGATAAGTGCTTCATCGTCAGAAACAACAACCAGTTGAGTTCCTTCTTTAACTACATCGGTGAGCATAAGAAGAACAGAGTGACGTCCGTCAGCTTTTACTTCTTGAGCAGCTGCAAGAAGATCAGAACGAATAGCTTCAACCTGCTCAAGGCTGGCAAGCTCAAGCTGACCAATGCCAACTTTATTACCTTTCATGTCGAAATCTTTGTAATCACGGAAAAGAAGATCTTTTGCAGGAACTCCAGCAACCGAAGATTTTGCTTTCAACATATCCATGAAAAGAGCATCGGTATCATCAACACCAGCAGTAACTTTCAGCTCAGCGACAGCTGCCTTATCATCATCGGTACAAGTGGGGGATTTGAAATTAACGGTGTCAGAAAGGATAGCTGAGAGCATTCCACCAGCTACATCTTTAGCAATAGCAACACCAGCATCTTTATACATTTTGTTCAGCACAGTTCCGGTACAGCCTACAGGTTCAACACGAACAAGAATAGGCTGATTGGTTGTTACATCACCCACTTTATGATGATCAACGATGGCTACAACTTCAGCATCAGCCATGCCTGCAGGGCCCTGCCCGATATCACTGAAATCAACCAGAGCAACAGTTTTACCAGCACAATCCATCATCTGCTCAGGGGCAGTAAGGCCAAATTTCTCAAGAACAACAGTTGATTCGGGATTAAGATCTGCTAAAGACGACTGCATACAGGCCTTGGCGTCCTGCCCCTGTGCATTCAAAAGAGCAGCAAGACCGATGGCTGCGGTAACTGAATCGGTGTCAGGATTAGAGTGACCTGTTACGAAAATTGTCATTGTGTTTCCTCCGTACAAAATTTATTAATAAAATATACCCCATTCTGGGATTGCTTACCTTCTGTGAAATTGATGGGAACAATAGTGCTTTAGCCGTTTCGAGTCAAGTGGAAATCTAAATCGTAATGGAAATATAACAGAATCTACTATAGAGTTATATATCGTGACTTTGACAGACAGTTCAGGTAATATTATCTGGTGATATCAAATAGTAAATATCCTTCAACCGATTTTTTGTAATGGATCCTTCAAAAGAAAAAAAACAGCAACCTCATCCTCCTGCAAAGCCTAAATCCTGGCTTATTCTGATTATTCTTGCAGCTTTACTGTTTTGTACCATAAGTGGGTTTGGCTTTTACTATTTCTATTCAGATTCAAAATCACCTCCTCAAATACCTTCCCCTTCTGAGAGGAATATTGCCGAAAAAGAATTTATTGAGAAAAAAGTAACTAATGATATAGGTAAAGAGTTCGTTGATCCGTTTGGTCAGAGTGCAAGTTCAGTTGATATTGAGTCAGATTTATCAACTCCCCCTTTTTCACCCGATAAAACAGATGTGAAATCCTTCAAAGAGACTGACAAATCTCATATTGCACAGGAAGTACTTCAACAGAAACACCTTACCCCTAAAAATTTTTCCATCTGTGACACACCTGAAAAACAGTTGGATGTATTTTATAACCACCTTGATGCCCAGCCCTATATGGCTGCTTATAAAATCAACCCATCAAGTAAAGCCCACTTCACCGAACTGATCACAAAACTGCTTGCCAATCCGCCACAGGTCACACGCGAATCCGATGATCTTTATACAATTCTTAAAAATACCGCCCATTTTTTTCGAGTTTCAGGAAAGGACAATATCCTACTTATGAAAGGAATCCTTGATCGTGAAAAACCCAGCCTGGAGCAGATACTTTCTGCTTATTACATACTGGTCACCACCCCCGAATGCAGTCTGACCAGTTATGGTAATATTGATAAAGATGCGCTTTATGAATATGCCTGTTTTTTTCTCAACACCATGGGGGGACGACTCTATCTTTTTAGACGTGATCCCTTGTCACGGATGGTCGTCACCTATTACGCTATTCTTCTTGTTGATCAGGCAAACATCCACAACAACAACCGACATGGTATCTCATTAAGACCAGCGGTTGATATGCTGATTTCTGAAATGGAGTTCGGCGGATCTTCCTTGAGAATGTCTGAGACATACCTTGATAAACTCTATAATCTGAAAGAGAAATATCAGTAAGAAACGTACACTACAAACCTCGTAAACATACTTTAAAATCGTGCCAAATTTGAGACACATTGCGTTATTTTTGATACTGTCAACTGAAAACTCAGACCGGCACTTGTACCCCAAGAGTACTTCTTTCAGGGCGTCCAATTTTGTACTATCGTGCTATAAAATCGTTTATAAAGAACATTATGCTCTGCGGGCAGTAGGTTTTCGGTTTTCGGAAACAGACATAGGAACAATTCCCACAGAAACTTTGATTTTCCGATACATTCAAATGTTACACCCAATGTTTTGCGAGGTCTGTACAACAACAATCCCGAAGGGGTCAGGGCATATAGCCGGTGGTTTTAACCACCGACAAGATAAGATTACAACAACAATCCTGAAGGGATTAGGTTGTATAGCCGGTGGTTTTAACCACCGGTAAGATACAATTACAACAATAAGTCCTGAAGGGACGATGTAAACAAAATCAAACAAACATGGGTAGCACATTAACAAATCTGGTATATCATATAATATTCAGCACAAAAGTCCGTGAGTCTTTGATTACCCATGAAATTCGAGATGAACTTTATAGCTATATAGGTGGAATTGTAAAAGGAGAAGGTGGTATTTTATTCCAAATCGGCGGCACATCCGATCATATCCACCTGCTTATCAAACTCAATCCGGTTCATACCTTGTCGGGGGTCATGAAAAAAATCAAAGGAAACTCATCAAAATGGATAAATGCAAAAAAGCGATTGATGGGTAAATTTTCATGGCAGAAAGGCTATGGTGCATTTAGCGTAAGCGAATCTCAGATACAGGTAGTTGCACGATATATAAAGGACCAAGAGAACCACCATAAGAAATTAACATTTCAAGATGAATTCAGAGTGATCCTTGAACGCCATCAGATAGAATATGATGAACGATATCTCTGGAATTGAGGAAAACCATCGTCCTTACAGGACTAAAAAATTCCAGAAACCTGGTACCGGTGGTTAAAACCACCGGCTATACCACATTTCCCCTTCAGGGAAACAAATACAACGAGGAATCCCGCATGGATTTTGTTGTATAACAGGTGATTGCAAGCACCGTTAAAATGAAAATACGAAATCAACCCGAATGGATTGGTGATATATCCGGTATCTTCAATTATCGGTAAGAAGAAAACACAAAAACAATCCAGAAAAGAACAGAGTATATATGCGGTGGTTTTAACTATCGGTAAGATACTGTTACTACAAACCTCGTAAACATACTTTAAAATCGTGCCAAATTTTGGACACATTACGTTGTTTTTGACACTGTCAACTGAAAACTCAGACCGGCACTTGTACCCCAAGAGTACTTCTTTCAGGGCGTCCAACTTTTGCCTATCATGCTGTAAAGCCGATTATAAATCAAATGCTACACCCAGTTTTTTACGAGGTCTGCACGAACTCTTTTCGTCCATTTACTATGCAATAAGCCGTCCCACAATCATACAGTTCGCTAGCCTATACATTTTCCAGAATGCCTTTACACTTTCTGATGCCAGCAATCTCTCCCGTAACAATTCAAAACTGTCACAGAATTGCAAAAATGCGACAGAAGCGGTAAAACCACCACACGTATTAGAGTTCAGTCGAAAATCAATGACTTCTGCTTTCCAGGTAATTGCCGCATTAGCCAGATGAACTCCCCTTAATCCTTACCTGAATAACAAACACAATGGACTCCAATCAATTTAATAAAGAATTTTTCGACTTTTTACAAAAATGCCCTACTCCTTTTCACACAACTGAATACCTGAAAAATTCTTTCCAAGAGGCAGGCTTCACCGCTCTTCATGAGGATAAAGACTGGGAGGTAGTGGTGGGTGGCAATGGATATTACTGTATTCGTGATAATGGTACAATTATTGGGATTAGACTGGCAGAAAATCTTCCAATGAAAAAGGCGTGGAGGATGACAGCTGCTCATTCAGACAGTCCATCACTTCAAATAAAGCCCAATCCTTTAAAAAGCAGTGAGGCTATCCAGCAGCTTTGTGTAGAGGTGTATGGCTGGCCGCTTCTTACCACATGGTTTGACCGTGATCTTGGTATTGGTGGGCGTGTTAGTGTGCTCGATGAAGATGACACGTTAAGAACATGTGTCATCGATTTTAAAAGACCTGTGGCCGTCATCCCGAGCCTTGCCATTCATCTTGATAAAAATGGTAACAAAAACCATAACATCGAAAAACAAAAGCATTTATATCCACTTATTTGTCAAACCTTTGAGAGTGAGATTTCTTTCGATGAAATGCTTCTTCAGCAGATAAAAAACGAATACCCGGATCTTGCAGTTTGTAAAATACTTGGTTTTGACCTATTTTGTTATGATACAAATCCACCGCAGTTTATAGGTTTAAATAATGATTTTATTGCAGCAGGCAGATTAGACAATCTCGTCAGTTGTTTTGTAGGAACCAAGGCAATACTTAATGGTGGTACAGAAGAAAATTCACTTTTTCTATGCAGTAATCATGAAGAAATCGGTTCGGCCAGCTTTGCAGGAGCCAAGGGGAATTTCCTCTCTACAGTCTTGGAACGGCTCATGCCCGAAGCATCACTTCGAAGTAAACTCCTCCATCAATCCTATCTACTCTCAATGGATAACGCACACGCAGTGCATCCAAACTTCCCGGAGAAACATGATCCTGAGCATTTGCCCATGTTAAATCATGGCCCGGTCATCAAGTATAATGCCAATCAACGATATGCCACCACCAGCAAGACAGCTGCAATATATAAGGTGATTGCAGGAGAACTTAACATTCCAATCCAGGAATTTGTTATGAATAATGATCTGGCCTGTGGATCAACAATTGGCCCTATTGCAGCTACAAATCTTGGGATACAAACTGTGGATTTGGGTGTTCCAAGCCTTGCAATGCATTCCATTCGAGAGACCATCGGGAGTCAGGACCCCTATATGCTTTACCAGACTATTGCCCACTTTTATTCACGTGCTTCCTTGCCTAGAGCTGTATCGTAAAATGAAAGACATTATTTTCCTGCACATCTTTTTCTGTTTTTCATTTTTTTAGTATTATTTTACTCCCCCTGTTTTGCTTCTCAGCTCAAACCGGTCGATCTCAAGACAATCACACGTACATGATTTTCTTGAAGCTATCTGGATTAAAAAAATTACTCCTTCAAAAATTCTTTCAGTCCCTCACTGTCATAGAAGGCTTTCTCGAAAAACAGGCCAGCGCCCGGTGCTGTATGATGAGCTGGTAAAACATCAGAATGTCCTTCGAGTATATTCTGAATATTTTCCTTCGTTAGGCGGTGACATCCTACCTCGACCATAATCCCAACCATCCGTCGAACCATATGCCAGAGAAAATGAGACCCGACAACCCGGATCTTGAGAATTTCCTTCTCTGTAAAAACCTCAACTTTATGAATCAATACCTTGGTTGATTTTTTCAATTCCTTTTTTTCGGCAAAAGCGGCAAAATCATGCATGCCTGTCATCAGCAATCCGGCATGCTGCATAGCAGGTAGATCCAACTCCGCTTGCACCCACCAGTCATACCGTTTGCCAAAGGCCGATTTTTCTGTGCGGAGCTGATATATATAGCTTCTGGCTATACAGTTATGACGTGCATGAAAACGTAATCCCGCCGCCTCAACTGACTTTACGGCAATATCTTTAGGCAGGGTCTGATTGAGTTTTCGTGCAACTTCATGCGGCCCGATATCAGCTACGACCTCAAGATGGGCCACATATTCAAGGGCATGAACTCCCGCATCGGTTCGCCCACAGCCTTGAAGATCCATCGGGACTTCACCAAAAACACGCACAGCACCCTTCAGTACATCCCCCTGTACAGTCCTGGCATCCTTTTGTTTCTGCCAGCCGCTGAAATTGGTGCCGTCATACTCAAGTATAAGTCTATAGCGGCGTCGTTTGTCTTTTCCAGTCATAATATTACTCGTTATTCCGGGTCGAAGACTTGGGGTAGTCTTTAGGCATCATGATTTACTCGTACGTTCTCTTACATGATGAATACCATGTCCGGATGGTTTGTTTTTTTTGCCCTTATAAAAATTCAAGTTTTTATTGGTCTCTGATTCCGTCTTGAGCTTTACATAATTCTGATAACGTTCCAGGTGCAGTGTCCCCTCTTTAATTGCCTGCAACACCGCGCATCCACGTTCATTTCCGTGGCCGCAATTGGTAAACCGGCACTGCAAAGCAAGATCATGGATATCGTAAAAATTGTCATCCATCCCATCGTTTACGGCAAGAACACCAACCTCTCGCATTCCAGGGGTATCTATCAACATAGCACCCTGCTCAAGAACAAAAAGTTGACGACGAACCGTCGTATGTCGTCCTTCCCCTGAAGTACTTACTGTCTGTGTTTTCAAGGCATCATCGCCTCGGAGTTGGTTGATGAGCGTACTCTTACCAACTCCGGAGGAACCAACAAGGCAGTATGTTTTCCCGCATTCCATGCTCTCTTTTACCTGGTTCAAGCCAACACCGGTGACATTACTGAGAGCAATAACCCTGGCGGTAATCCCTTCGTCACGAATTTCCGTTATGAGTTGTTGCAATACATCTGTACTCACCAGATCCGTCTTGGTCAGAATAATTACTGGTGCAACATGGCCTTCCGTCGCCATCACCAGATACCGTTCAAGCCTACTCACATTAAAATCGTAGTGACACGATTGAGCAATGAAGATCACATCAATATTTGCTGCGATCATCTGCAACCTGGTACTCTTGCCTGCTGATTTACGGCGTAGAAATGATTTCCTTGGCAGAACAGCATGGATGCTCGCATACTCTTCTGAGTCCTGGTTATCCATACATACCCAATCACCGACACATGCCATATCAATGGACGACGTGGTTGCTTTCATGAATTTGCGTGTTGCCTTTGCAGGTACATCTCCATGCTCAGACATGACAGTATACTGCCCCCTGTCAACCACCGTCACCCTGGCTATTCGTTGCTCAGCGGCACAGGACGTACGAGCATGGTCTTTAAACCAACTATCCATTCCAAGTTCTTTCAATTCCATGGAAATACATCCCACTTTTCGCCCTGACTGTTCATCTATTATTCCCTGCTTTTTTTCACCAGACAAATTCATCAGGTATCAGATTTTTTCATTCTGTGCCCTGGCTTTACTTGAATTTCAATACAAAATGACTCAACCTGCTGCTCTTTGGCTTGATCAATATACGTATTCATCTCGGCAAGGTGAATCTCCTGCAACGCTTCAATCGTATTGCCGAATTTGCAGTCAAAATCCCAATAATCGACGCCCTTCGGCAGCGCTTTTTTACGCTCTCGTTTAACGTATTTTTTAACATCGTGCTTTACACCTTCCACCAGTCTATCGACTTTAATTTTCGGGTGGGTCAACTTGTAAATTTTCCTCATTTGTATCCTTTTTAAAATATGAAAAAATCCTTCAAGTGGTATTACAGAATCCTGACAAATGGTCAAATGGGATGGCCCTTGTTGTTTAGAAAATAGATAGGGTTCAGTTTACCATTAATATTTCCATCTCCATTGTTAATATTGCCAAGTAGATCTCTAGTCAACCTTAGTACTCTATACGTAATAAATATCAATCAGCAAAAATGGGATCATAGAAGCTCTTTCATTACTTCAGACCTCCTACCCTCATCACCTTTCTATATGTAATTTTCAACTTACTTGCCCCTCAAAATCCACCTGAGTTTTTTTTGGGGGGGGGAATTAGATGTTTTTATGATGAATAGATGTTTCTGCTAAACATTTTAATCCTTCAAAAAAAACATATTTTGTGTAACAATCTGGCTCTTTTGAAATTTGGGTGGGTAAATTAAGATCATCCTTTGTAGGATCAAGCGAAAAACACTCTACAAAGGATGATATGATGGAAGAATTATTTCAGAAGGCTCTTGGAATTGAATCTCCTTGGTTTGTAA
>JAFLJO010000092.1 GCA_022712975.1 Desulfocapsa sp. | reverse complement strand
GTACACTGACGCTATTCTACTAAATCTTATTCTTATGCCGGCAGACGCAGCAAAAGAACCAGCCCGTTGAGTCGGCGCTCCGATCCGGTCTTACGGGCAAAGACCGGGGGAACGGCACAGCAGTCTAAGCTGCCAGTGCGTGGTTATAATCGTCGGCGATTATAATTAAGTCTCTATCAGTTTTACGAGCAGATAGAAAGCTCGGCATGCAACGTAAAGCTTACACATCCCTGTCGAATCCGTTTCGCCCCCATAATTTTAATTGTTTGTTGTTTGTTCTGATTATATCTATTATTTGTTTCAATTCACGCCCTCGCAAGGAGGGTAAAACTACAAGCCTGTCAATGCCCGGTTAAGAAAAAAACATCAGCTTTCGCCTACTTGATTATGTTTCATCACACGTTGTAGTTCACGGTTACTCTGTTTTTCTTTCAGAGACGCCCGTTTATCGTACTGTTTTTTACCCCGTGCAAGACCAAGTTCAATCTTAGCTTTACCATTTCCTATAAAATAAATCTTTAAAGGAATTAGCGCAAGCCCCCTTTCTTTTAATTTTCCTATCAGTTTACGAAGCTCCCTTTTATGAAGCAGAAGTTTACGCACCCGCATAGGTTCATTCGGGTTGTGGGTGGCAAAACTGTACATGGAAATATGGACATTATGAAGATAGAGTTCACCACGAGAATCCATCTGGGCATAACCATCACGCAGATTTGCCTTCCCGGCTCGCAGCGATTTCACCTCAGGCCCACGCAGCACTATACCCGCCTCGTATCTGGCATCGATTTGGTACTCGTGGAATGCCTTTTTATTTTTGCAGACAATTTTTACTGCCTTGTCTGTTCCCTTATTTCCCATTATTCCGTCATTATTCAGCGGTTACCCGCATGGCTTCTTCGTAAGTTGTAATTCCAGCTTTTACTTTTTCCCAAGCATCTTCCCGTAAGGTAGTCATTCCTTCGCGGATTGCAAGTTGTCTTAACTCTTCACTGTTGCTTCCGGCAGAAATCATTTTTTTCATCTGCTCTGAGAGTGAGAAAATCTCAAAAATACCACACCTTCCTTTATAGCCTGTTCCCCTACATATTCTACATCCTTTTCCTCGTTTCAGGCTGTAAGTCTCTTTTTCAGCCACCGGAAATCCA
The DNA here is from genome assembly GCA_022712975.1 of Desulfocapsa sp. Taxonomy (GTDB): domain Bacteria; phylum Desulfobacterota; class Desulfobulbia; order Desulfobulbales; family Desulfocapsaceae; genus Desulfocapsa. The sequence goes on along the minus strand of JAFLJO010000092.1, from coordinate 2,293 downwards.
AGTTTTATGAGCTCTCTTCCTTCTATATCAAAAGACTCTACACAATGGGTGCAGACGGTGCGCAACAGACGCTGAGCAAGGGAGCCAAGCAGGGTGGATGAGATGAGAAATGGTTCAAGCCCCAGATCTCTCAATCGCATAATGGAGGAAACTGCATCATTGGTATGAAGAGTAGAAAAAACCAGATGCCCGGTCATGGCAGCCTGTACTGCATGGGATGCAGTGTCAAGGTCGCGGATCTCACCGATCATGATAACGTCAGGATCCTGGCGAAGGATATTTCGCAGAATAGTTGAAAAGGTAACATCAATAAGTGGTTGCACAGAAATCTGATTGAATGCCTCATGCACCATTTCCACCGGATCTTCTATGGTTACGATGTTTGTTTCAGGGGTTGCGATTTTTTCCAGTGTGGAATAGAGGGTTGTTGATTTACCTGATCCCGTGGGGCCGGTAACGAGTACAATGCCATGTGGGGATGCGATAAATGAATCGTAAACAATGCGATCCCGTTTGGAGAACCCGAGTTGATCCAGATCCTGAAAGATCACATCAGGATCAAGAATACGCATGACAACCTTTTCTCCAAAAGCAACGGGCACAGTGGAAACACGAACTTCCGCTTCCTTGCCGCCGCTTAAAGAGAGCTTAATACGTCCATCCTGTGGCCTGCGTTTTTCAGCAATATCAAGTCTTGCCAGAAATTTGATACGAGCCACAATGGCTGCGTGGACAGCTTTAGGCAGATTATAAATAGTGTTAAGAACACCGTCTATACGGAAGCGGATCATGCAGTTATTACGTTTGGGCTCTATGTGGATATCACTGGCATTTTGATCAAGTGCATAGTTAAAAAGGTGATTAACAGCAGACTTAATGTGCTGATCCGATGAAGAAATTTCCCTGGCAGAGGAAATCTTAACAAACTGTTCCAGGTTGCCGATATCAACAGATCCGCCAACGCCTGGCCCCGCAAACTGATCTTCGGCAGCACTAATTGAACGCTGAAATCCAAAAAACTCGGAAAGAATTTTTTTGATATCTGATTTGGGAGACAGATATGGCTTGACCGTAACCTGATTTGCCTGCTCAATATCAGTTAAAACTGTTTTATTATCAGGGTGATAGGTCGCAATTTCCAGAATGCCATTCTGAAAGTTGAAAGGTAGCAGCAGATGATTAATGGCAAAATTCTTTGGAATGGTTTTGGTGACCGTATCCATATCGAGATTGAGGGGGTCCAACTTTTTAAACGGGATGTTGCAGGCCTTGCTCACTGCACGTATGATAGTGTCTTCGTCAAGTGTAAGCCCTTTCTTCCCACCAGCATCCAGCTTGAATGATACTATGATATCTACAAGATCAGGGAAACTTTTATCAAATTTCTGTTCTGCACCAGATTTCCTGAGGAGTTTCTGGCGCTGTTTCCCTTTTTCAAGGGTGATAAATTGACGTTGTTTCCCGGTAATCAACCCTTTTTTCGAGAGTATATCGAGGAGGGCGTCGCTATTTAGTAGTGTCATAATATTTTAAGTTGCTGGAAAATCCTGAGAATATTTGAATAATATTTGTACTATTGTCTTCTTTTTTCCACACTTAATCAAGAAACTTTTTACTCTGACAGCTATCTGGTATAAACTGGATGCTGTGCAGTTTCAAATCCAATAAGAAAATTCATTTATATTTACGGGAACTATCCATGTCACTAATTGTCAGCCAGGTATATCGAAAGATCGATAAGAATCGTGAGTATTGTTTCAATATCGAATCCAGCCACCCCTTGTCGCAAGAAGAACAGAAACGCTTACGGTCTATTCTTGCCGATGGCTTTTCAGCAGGCTCAGTTACGGATAAGCCCTTGCTCACTGGCGATAGAGTGGTGGAAATGGGGCCACGGCTTAATTTTGCAACGGCCTGGTCTTCGAATATGGTTTCTATCTGTAAGGCCACAGAGCTTGGCTGCGTTTCCCGTGTGGAGCGATCACGCAGATATCTGGTAGATGCCAGTCAGGATATTGAAGCATTTGTTCAGGGAAATCATGATCGAATGACAGAGTGTTTATATCCTGAAACGCTTTCAACCTTTGAAACAGGGATTGAACCGGAGGCCGTATACGATGTGGATATGAAGAGTGGCGGCCCGGATACGCTTCTTGAGATTCCCGGTATCTCCATGGATGAGCGGGATCGTAACTTTTATTATGATTATTTTGTAAAAAAACATGATCGTAATCCCACCATTGTTGAAATCATGGATCTGAATAATGCCAACTCTGAACATTCCCGACACGGT
>JAFLJO010000109.1 GCA_022712975.1 Desulfocapsa sp. | reverse complement strand
CGCCGCCATAGAGGGAGGAGGCCGGGCCTTTCAGGACTTCGATGCGCTCGATATTGTCTGAGAGGATGGTGGCAAGGTTGGTGGCCCCGGCTGGGCGGCCATTAATGAGAACTAATGAATGTTTGGTGATGCCGGAGAATTGCGGCCGAAAACCACGAATACCAATACCTGCCAAGGCTCCGGGATATTCAATAACCCCAATGGATGAATTTTTCTTAAGCTGCTCGGTGAGGGTGTGGCCTACTGTTTCTTCAATGGTCTGCCTGTCGATCAGTTCAACCTTTGCAGGTATGCTTTTAATACCTTCTTCGCTTCTTGTGGCTGTGACCACCACCTCTTCCAGGGTTGTTTGTGGTGTTACTTTGCTGTCTTCTGTTCTTTCTTCCGCGGCAATAGCCAGACTTGCTGAACCAAGAAAAGCTAAGGCAATACCTGAGTGGATTATCTTTCTCATTTCTACATCTCCCAATTTGAAAAATTTAGATCCGGAGATGCTTAAAAAAAGCAAAAAAAATCCCCGAACCAATATAATATTGATCCGAGGATTCCCTGATTTTTCCACGAATTGAATGCTCTCCCACGTCCACGAAGATAAGCGTTTCTCTGCTCAGGCCATTTCTCCAGCCCGGCAGGTTATGAAAAAAGGCAAAAAGTCGATCAAGACTTTGTAACCCTTCATAAATAGTTTTAGACAGATATTCTGACTTTCGGATCAGTCTACTTACTGCGTCTTCCCACATAAAAAATGCAGTGACATCATGCAGCGTTCGTCCCCGATTACAGCGGCGGGCCCGTTCCGGATTTTCACCGGATTCCCTATTAAAGGAGGTGTAAATTAATAACTCATCGTTTTCGCATCCCTGCTTCAGGCCAACTTTAGCCGATTCTCAATCATAAAATCCTAGACGTAGCCCTGCTACGCCTGCGGTTTTATTCAATCGGATCAATTAAATTTGACCTAAATCAGGGCACGAATTCCAATGACTTATTTTTTTTACACTTCCTAAGCTCTTTTACAAGCATCTAAAAATGTGTGCTAAATATAGCTTTGGATATGATAAAAGTCAAGTAGGGAAAAACAACAGATGGTGGAACAAGGGGCAAGTAGGTAAGCGCAGACTCCGAGATATTCAAGTTATTTCGTGTACGATCCTTACCTGCCAGTGGCTAGGATTGTTTTATGAGGTTTGCAAAAGGAGTTGGTCGAAGTCAATTCTGTCCTGGAATCGTTTTTGACGAGTCAGGGAGGTGTTAAGGTCAAAACTGCAAGACTGGCCGGTTGCCGCCTGCTCTTCCTGCCAGCGCTGATGACCTTCGGGTCGCATCCAGATCCCAGCTCCGTTAGTTGTGCAGACTGCCACAGCCAAGTGGTTGATGGTTCGGACTCCGCTTAACAATTTCAGCTCGGCGCTATATTGTTCTTCACTGCAAATTATAAGATCACAGCCCTGTTTCGCGGCAGCTACTGCCAGTTCTGGGTGGCGGAGGGCGGCAAAGGGCATAATGGTGGCTTTTGCCGGACCGACATTCACCATGGGGAGATTCCCTGCTGACAGGTTCCACTGCCGAGATTTGCCATTTGGTTCGAACAGATAGCAGGTGGCAGTATCCGCATGGGCGCTAAATAACCAAAAGTTAAATTCGTAGGCCAGATTGGCCAGGCTCCGTAGTTGTGCCGCGCAATAATTTGTTGAGGGGAGGAGGAGCAAGGAGGGGGGTGAATTTGTCGTTGTTTTGTCAAGATTTGCCTTAAGCCAGTCAAGCAGCCCTTCTGTCGGTTCTGGAACAAGACAATGGATGGATAAATTACCCGGTTTAGGAAGACTGAGAAATGAAGTTAGATCGTTAATACCTGACAGATTCCGATAACAGTCGTGATAATGGCCAGGCTGCCGATCGGCCAGTCGTTTGACTCTTGCCCTGTTATCCAGCCGACCATTAATAAGGGCAATCCCCACATGAAGTATTTGTGAATTCAAGCTGGAACAACGGGACAGGACCGTACCGTTACTATTAATCAGACAGCTCTCTGCTTCTCGGCAGTCCATGTTGAGATCCTGACCTGTTCGGTTACAGGTGGCCAGCATTATGCCGTTTTCCATGGCCCTGGCCTGCCATATCTCCACCGGATCAAGACCTGCGGGTGGCCAATTTGCCAAAACCAATAACAAATCAGCCCCTTTGAGAGCAACGATGCGGGGCATTAGCTCATGGTAAGTATCAGAACAGATCAAAATGCCAATCTTGCCCCAGGGGGTTGTAAAGGTGTTATTCTGTTTTGGTTCACCCGGACAGGCCCATCTGCTTTCGGCGTTTATCTTTCGATATTTACAGACCATCCCTTGGGGACCAGCCACAAAGGCGGTGTTATAAAATGCCTCGGTCAGAGGATCGCAACTCGCAAGACCAACGCAAATATAACATTTGTAACGTGCAGCCATGGCAGTAATTTCTTGCAGAAAAGGACCTTTCTCTTCCTCAACATAGTCATTGATATCCTGCCTGCTATTAAAGCTATAGCCTGACAAGGACATTTCCGGAGTCATGATAATATCCGCCCCTTGTCTGGCGGCCTGATTGATTAATTTCAGGAGGGCGGTTTTATTTTGCTCTAACTCCTTATGAATAATATCAAAATGGATAATGCTGAGTTTGATGGTCATTTCTCTCCTCCACGAAAGGCAGCAAGGGTCTTATACATGGTGCAGATCAGGGAGTTTTTATCATCATCATCATCATCATCATTATTATAATGAATTCGACTTGGGCAATCCCCAGGACAGCACCCGCTGAGAGGACAGGAGTTGCATTCCTTCGACCTAAGCCGGATTCCGGTCAGTGCTTGTTGTCTGGTGAGAGCAGGTTTTGCCACTGTCCCCATATAAAAAAAAGAATCACCCATGGTTTGCCCGCAAGGGTAAAGGCTGCCATCCCAGCGTATTGCCAGACTCTGACCTGTGGCGGCCCGACAAAAGGGACGACGGTCATTACTTGTATTTCCCTGTAAATCCAGTTCCCGCAATTGCAGGGGGATTGATCGATGTTTATTAATCATGGTCAGGGTTCTGGCCAGCCGGTTTATTCCATCCTGCAATTCTTTTCTGCCTGCTGGTCGGGTGTCATCGGCCAAGGCTCTGCCTTTGTTGACCAGAAGATCCAGACCTATACCCCGGCTATTAGCAAAGCCCGCCAATAATAAGGCCAGTTTGTCAAGATGCAGGACATTGGTTTGGGTAACCACAGTGGTGACCCGGAAGGGAATCTCCATTGCTTCAAGCAGTTTGAGGCCTCGCAGGGTGGCAGAGGCCAAGCCTCGTTGCAGATCCTGAATATCAGGGGGGCCATCCAGGCTGACCCCCACTTGAAACTCGTACTCCTTAAATAATTGGCAAAGCTCCCTTGTCAATAGAGTCGCATTAGTCTGGATCGCCAGCCGTGGTTTTACTGGCAGTAAACGACTCTGCCTGGCAGTTCGGGTAATCTTGTCTGGAACCAGAGTTGGTTCCCCACCGGTAATTTGAATATGGCAAGGTTTTTTATTATTGCCGACAAGACTTAAGGCCTGATCAATGGTCGTATCTGCCATGTCACTTCCAGCTCCCTGGGCTGCCAGATAGCAGTAACGGCATTTGAGATTGCAGCGATTGGTTATCGCCATAATCAGATATCTGATATCCATCGCCATCAGACAAAACTCCGCTGAACCTTTTGTCTTTTTAAGATAAACCAGATAATCACCGGGCTGCCAATCAGGGCAGTGACCGCATTAAGAGGCAGCACTGTTGAATGGCCCGGGAGTTGGGCCAGGAGGTCGGCAACCAGCGCCACCACCCCACCTAAAGAGGCGGTAACGGGAAGTAGTATTCGATGATCAGAGGTGGCGGCCACAACCCGGGCCAGATGGGGGACGGCAATGCCAATAAAGGCCACCGGCCCGCAATAGGCGGTCACACAACCGACGAGAATGGCCGTAAGGGTAATGACAATCAGGCGTACCGGGAGATAGTTGAGCCCCATGCTTTTTGCATATGTTTCGCCAAGGAGCAGGCCATTAAGGGGTTTGCCCACCAACATGGTCAGGGAGCAGGTGATAATGATTACTGGTAAAAAGATCCGCATCTCCTGCCAGGTGATATTGCTGAAGCTGCCAAATGTCCAGGCAATATAGGCCTGAATCATCTCAGGCCTGCTGAAATGGATAAGCACACTAACCACACTTCCCAGGGCAAAACCGCCCAGGATGCCAATAATCAGCAGGGTCATAACATCATTAACCCAGCGAGCAGCAATGAGAATGGCCAGCAGCACCATAAAAGCGCCAATGGCAGAGGCCAGAACCAGAGTTAGGTTGCCGGCCAAGCCCATACCTTCAACGAGCCTGGCTCCACGATGGCTGATGGCCGTACCCAGCACCACCAGGGCCACACCCAGACTGGCCCCGGAACTGATTCCCAGCACCGATGGCCCGGCCAGGGGGTTGCGAAACAGGGTTTGCATCATTAAGCCGCTCAGGGCAAGAGCGGCTCCGGCAGTAAGGGCGGTCAGCGCCTTGGGCAGCCGAAAGAGCATAATGATTGAGCTCCAGCTTGTCCGCTCCGGTTCATTACCAAGTAAAATGGTCAAGACCTGACCGGGAGGAATGGTTACCGTGCCGGTTATCAGGTCAAGGATAAAGGCCAGGGCAATGGTGCCAAGGAGTAATGGCCACAAATAACGTAAACGAATCATTGCAACTGTCTGTAATAGTAAAGTTCATGCTTGGGTAATAATTCCGGATGAAAGATGTGGATCAGATCGGCCAGAATCACATCCGGTTCCATCATACCGGATTCCCAGAAATCATTGCCCCCGGCCTCATTAACCTGCTTATTATTGTTAAACAGTTTTCCTGTCTGTAAAGAGGCAAAATCCGCCATCCGCGGGGCGGATTTGTAGGCCTGGGCAAGACTCGTCCAGACACTGGTGTTAATCCAAAATTCTGTATTCAGCCCCCGATCATAGACCAACTCAATGTCCATGGGTATGCCGCCACCCTGAGTTGTCTCCTTCCACACATAATCAGCACCACTGTCCTTAAGAAATTGGGCGACAAAACTATTACCACCAGAAACAGTCCATCGCCCACTATAAGGGGCATTGGTGATAACAGTTGGCCGCCTGCTGACATTCCGGGTTAATTTGGCAAATTGCAGATATCTGGCCTCCACAGCATTAAACAGACGTTCAGCCTCTGCCCCTTTGTCGTAAAACAAGGCTATGAACTTGATCCATTCAGCACGGCCCAAGGGGTGGGATTCCATATATTCGGCACAAACCGCCACCTTGAGACCGGCTTCAAGCAGCTTGGGATGGGCATCACGAAAACCTCCGGTGGCATAGGTGAAGATAATATCGGGTTCCAGATCGAGGATGGATTCCACCAGCAGGTTTGAGCCTTGGCCAACCTCTTTAACCCGGCCAGCGATACCTGCCCCTCGTACCTTTATGGAATGGACTCGACTGAGATTACTGACCCCCAGCAACTTATCGGTCAGGTCAAGCTGGTCGATAAAGGCCAGATAGGTTGAGGATAGGGCCACCATTCCCTTGATTGGGGTTTCGACGATTTGATGATCTGTATAACCGGCAGGAATTTTTGTTCCCCTTGGCTTCAAGAGGTAATGAAAACCAGCACTGGCACCGGGCCAGGGGTTGCTGACGGTGACAAAGGTCAGGCCATCACGGTATTGTACCTTGAGATTTTTGCTATAGCGAATCTCAACCTGTCCACTTGCCAGGGATGGAATCCATGTTATTGCCAACAGGAAAACTGCCAATAAACGTATAATTATTTTCTTCATAATATGATGTGTCCTGGCCCTATCAAAGGAACAGGGAACCGCCATCTTGCAATTCATGGCCATAGTCGTTCCTGTAAAGCCTGCTTTTGGGTAGCTTACTCATTTTGCGATCCTCCATTCCATTTGCCATTTATCAACATCATCGACGCCAAGGACATCCACCTTGCTTCCTTGAAATTCTTCCCGGACATCACCCATCCGCTCTTCCATTTCTCCCTCGATGGCAAGGGCGGCATTCTGCACGGCAGTAAGCATTTCCTCATCCGCCTGCCAGAGCCCCCGGGAGGCAGCCTCTAATAAACGGCGGGTAATCTCCTCCATGGCATAGGGGTTTTCCAAGGTCAGCCACTCATTATTTTCCTGGTTTTGAATATAGGTTGCCACAACCTGGTCAAAAAGTGTTTTTGGCACGGCATGACTGGTGGCGCTCCATTTAAAAAGATTATTGACCCGACTGCTCACCGCCATGGCTCCTTGATAACCGTGTTTTTTCATGCCGTTAATCCAGGCCCTGTTGAGTAACCTGGTTTGGGCTGAATGTATAAGCTGTTCTTTGGTATCGCTAAGTTCTGCTCCTGCCCCGGCTTCTGTCCAATAAAGTTTGGCATTGCCACCGGATAAGGCCCGGGTGGCTGTGGCCATGGAACCTTGACTGACGGCGTAGCAACTGCAATCAAGGATGTCGTACTCTTCACTGGTCTGTTTCATATAGGCAATATCTAATCGCCCCAGTTGTTTGGCCAACAGGTCACGGGCAACCACGGCCTCCTGACCACTGCCATAGGCATGGCCTCCCCAGTTGATATAAACCTCGGCAAGGTCTTTATCCGTGGTCCAGGCTGAGGCATCAAGGGCCAAACCAACTCCAAGACCATAGGTGCCTGGCGGTGAAGAAAAAACGCGATAGGTTGCCATGCGTCTGATCTGGGCTTCACTCAGGTCACTGGCGGTTTGACTTCGTAATTCAGTCATCTGTTCTTCGGTGTGTTTACGAATAAAATTATCTGCAAAAGATTCATCCAAACCACTGGCCAGCACCACCGCTTGATCCAGTAAGTCGCAAAAATGGGGAACCATATCACGCATAATTCCCGAGGTCTCGATGGTTACATCCACCCGTGGTCTGGCAATTTCCTTGTCCTGCCAAGTCAGCTTAAGCTCGTCTAAGGGGATTACCTCAATCCCGACACTTTTGCCCTGCCTATCCCATTTGGGCCGGATACCCATGAGACAGAGAATCTGGCAGAACAGTTCGCCATCACTTTTAAAGGCATCGGCACTCCAGATAGAGATACCAACCTGTTCAGGAAAACAAGCTTCTTCGCCGAGATATTTTTCAAGCAGAGCCACGGCCATGGCCTGTCCCACCTGCCAGGCGGCCTTGGTGGGTAATCGACTGATATCTTTACTGAAAAAATTTCGACCCGTGGGTAAGGCTTCAATCTGGCCACTGGCCAGGCTTCCTGCGAGTCCTGCCGGGATATAACCACCATTCAGGCCATGGAGTAGTTGCACAATCTCAAGATGGCAGTCAGCCAGACCATCTGCCACCTGGCGACAATACTGGTGTAGTTTTCGTTGTTTTGGCTTAATATCTTCTGGTGATTTTGAGATGATTTCGGACAAAACAAGGGCTGCGTTACCATGGGATTCAGCAATTTCAGCGGTATCGGGCAGCTCATCCGGTGACTTACGCAACATGGTGGCCAGTAACCTGCCAGTCTCAGCATTATCTGGTATCTGGCCGAGGACATGGAGCGATTCCGGGCTGAGACTACACCGTTGGTTAGCTAAACTACGGCGAGCCAGATCAAGGGATGACGTAAGTTCACTGTTTTCATCGCTTAGCCCCAGATCCAAAAGGCTAAGGAGCGGCATCATGGTCTCGTGTAAGACCCGCATGCGGGTTTTGTCATTGCTCTGTTGTGCCTGGCTATACTGATTGAGCAATTCCTCAAGCTGAACCATTTCCTCATTGAGTATTGTCGGGCTGTATATCGGGCCAAGATGATCCACCAAGATCGCCTGCCCTCGTCGTTTGGCGATCAATCCCTCGCCCACTGCATCCATGACGTAGATATAGAAATTGGGCAAATCCCCTATACTCACCTCGGGAAAACAGCGATCTGACAGGCCGTTTTGTTTGCCGGGCAGATATTCCAGAGCACCTTCAGTGCCAAAATGAATCACGGCATCGCTGCTGTCCTGAATAAATTTATAGGTGGCCAACCAGTGATGGGGCGGAGCCAGATTTGGATCATGAAGAATACGGCAGACCTCACCATTGCATTTTGCCCCGTAGCAGCCCCGTTTGGGCTGGACGATAATCTGGATATTGCCATAGGACAGGCCGGTAATAACCAGAACATCTTCACCATCTTCCTGCCAGACCATGCCCTGGCCGGGAAAGAGTCCCCAGTCTTCATTTACCTTATCCTGAACTATCCCGTCCAGTTTATCAAACCAGTTGCCATACTCGTCCCGGCCCATCATGTGCAAGGATCCACCCTTATCGACAATCTCATCTATGGTGGTCCAGCGAAATTCAGCCATTGCCTTGCGTCTTTCAATCTCGGCAAGAATTTCATTGCCATCAAAGGGGGCGTCACCGGTATCATATCCCGCCTGGGCCAGGGCTTTAATCAGGCGGCCAAGGCTCGTAAAGGTGTCAAGGCCCACAGCCATACCAATGCTTGCCTCAACTCCCTTGCAGGGATTGTTGTGGAGGGCGATTGTCAGTCGCTTGTCTTTGTTTGTCAGTAGTCTCAGTTTTGCCTGTCTTTTCAGGCGGTTGCAGAGGCAGTTGATTCGTTCTGGAATGGGTAGGAAGGTGCGCGTACCACGATCTTCTTTATCCTGTTCCTGTAAGGTTCCTGCAACCATGGTGGGTTGAATGGCACCGAACATTTCAGGATAGCTCTGGGAAAATACCACGGTCATAGTTGGTAAGCCAACCGGATCCTCAAGCCATTGTAGTGGAGTTTGCGAGTGGGAGCGCAGGGTCTGGAGAACGGGAACATCAAGTTTTTCCAGAAGCTTAGCTTCTTCCCTGGTCTTGAACAAACGGCCTGACATACAATTTATCAGCCCGTCAAGATTATCCTCTTCGCATATCATAGAAAACCAGGCCGGCTGGCTTTCTCCTTCTTCAACCCCTGGCGAAAAGACAGGTAAGGGGCAGAACCCCATTTTTTCAAGGCGGCGAACTAAAAGGCAGATCTCGGCCATATTATCCTCAACTAATTGGCCATAATAAAAGAGAACCGCCACTAAGGAAGAGGTTGGTAGTTTGTTTTTAGTCCGCCAGGCAAGATAGTCTGTCGGCGTAGTAAAATTGCCTGCGGCCTCTGGATGCCAGATTCCGGTTGTCTTGACCTTTTTCAGGGACAGAGCGTCGATAATAAAACCTGCCTCGCGGGCAAGAGAGATAAGAGCGCCTGCATAATTATGAGCAGACATTGCCTTGCTGAATTCGGCAAAGGTAGCTCTTGCCTCATTGGTATAGGTGGTGAAATCCGTTGGCAGTTCAGGAGAAAGACTCAGACGATGGGCAACCTTGTCAGCCCTGGCAATGATCTCTTGATAATCATCTTGACCAGGGCTTAATTCCGCAACCAGGATCTCCCAGCTTGCGGCCTCTAGTTGCTCCAAGGCCTGTTGCTGAGAGACAAAGATGACCTCAACACCGAGATCTATCAATTTATCAGTGGCTTGTTGCCAGCAACGGCGGTGGAACATCATGGTATGGATATAGAGGATACGGATGGTTTTGCTCATGTTTTTTCTTCTCCCTTATCCGTATAATCTTTATTTGTAATTAGTGACCATTTATTGGCAAAGCCTAAGGCCATGGCCTGGTAACAGAGATTTAGAAAGTCATTATTTTCTTTGTTGCCAGCCTCTTTTGCCAATTTATGACGAAATTGTTCCATCTGCTCATATTGTCCGCAGATCGCACAGGCAACCTGGGCTGCGGCTGTCCCCATTATTTCCTGCCAGCAGGAATCTGGCAGGATGCCCCAGCTGAACTTGTCGCGGATATGAACCAGGGCGGCAACCGCTGCTACAGTGACAGGATCACGGATAATTCCCTGAAAGTTATTGCGCAGGGTTTCGGCATGTTCTACCTCCAGGTGACTGGCAATGCCGTCTCGCATGGATGCTCTGCTGCAACCAAAACGTCCCAGGTGAATCTTGGCAGAACATTGCCCCATGGGAGTCAGACCATTTTGCTTGGCCAGGGTCTCTTTTACCGCCTCTTTCACGGCGATACCAATTAACTCGCCCAGTTTGCCGTGCTTACCGGCCCAAGTCAGTCGGAAGCCATCGCGATCAGGGGCTGAGACAATGATCTGATCTGTACCCGTACCAGTGGCCAGTCCATCAGAGTATCGGGAGTTAACCGCCAGTTCCTGCAGGGCTGCGGTCTTAGCTTCAGTGGCCATCATAATGGTTCCGGTCAGAGCCGCTTCAGTAAGGGGTTGGCTGATAAACAGCATTATATTGATGGTGCCGGGGCCTGGTATCTTCTCGGCTGGTGGGAGTTTTTCAAAGCCGTCTTCACTTTCCATGACCGAGGCCGGATCTCCTGCCCGCCCGGCATTGGTCTCCACCCCACCTGTGACAACCGCCACCACCTCCAGCTCCCTGAACTTCTGCACCACAAAGGCGGCATGGTGCATATTGGCAGCCGTGCCCATGGTGGCGCATTTATCGGCTGGCAGACCATGGGGAGTACAGATCATTTTTCGATAAGCCTCGGGATCACGCAGGGAAAGACGGCGATTATGGTTGCAGGGCTCACAGCTCTGGTAGTTCAGGACATACTCAAATCCCGCCCTTAGTCCCCCCGCAGCCCGGCAGGTGGAAATGACCAGATGGGGTTTGAGGAATTTTGCATAAATAATTTTATCGCCCCGATATATCTCGACGCCGTTATAATAGGTGTTAAGGTGCATGGTCAGTCCCTTGCCTTATTGACGCAAAAAAAGGCAACCCAGAATAGAATTATACCTGTAATGGTTAGTAAAATTAATGACATGACGTTCACATCCTTGCCCAGGGCTGCTCCGCGAATAGCCGTAGAGGCATGGGTCAGGGGCAGCAGGCCAAGGATGTTTTGCAGCCAGCCCGGCAAACGATCCACTGGAAAAAAAGTGCCGCCTAAAAATGCCATGGGAGTAATGACAAAACTGGTCAACAGGCTTTGGTCGGCATGGCTTTTCACCACCATGGCCAAAGCCACCGCAAGGCTTGCGAACAAGAAGCTGTTTAACAGGATCGCCAGCCAGAATATTGGGCCATAATGGAGCTGCACACCGAAAAGAAGACCCAGGCCCAGGATGATAAAGATGCTTATAATGGCCCTGGTTATCCCCGCCATAACCTCACCTGCCACATAACTGGCGTTGCTGATTGGCGCGGCCTGGAATTCGTCAAATATGTGCCAGTAAAACCGTGCAACATTAATATCCGTGGCAATGGCAAAGGCTTGGGTCATGCTGCTCATTGCCACCAGACCCGGTAGTAAAAATTCCAGATAGCTGATGTCGTCAAAGCGTAACTCCCCACCCATGGCATAGCCAAATGTTACGAGATAGAGTAGGGGCAATATCGCCTGACCTGCCACCTGTCGCTTAAAACGGCGTTTAAGGATAAGCATTTCCCGACGATAAACTGCGATGGTTTGATTAATCATGCCTGCACCTTTTTGCCGGTTAATGACAGGAATGCATCTTCAAGGTTTACCCGCCGCAGGGTGAAGCCGTCCTCTGCCTGAAAAGCAGCAGCCTGTTCTCTATCTTTGAAATAACGGGTTTCCATGCCACTATCCTTAAGCTGGTCAATGGCCCAGGTGCCAACCCCTGCCATGAGTCGGGCAGGACTATCCAGGGCAACAATCCTGCCCTCATCAAGGAAGGCAACCCGGTGGGCAAGAAATTCGGCCTCCTCTATGTGATGGGTGGTGAGGAAAATGGTGGTTCCCTGTTGCTGAATCTTTTTGATTAAAGCCCAGATCCGACGACGAATGGCCGCATCCAGACCAACAGTAGGTTCGTCAAGAAAGAGGATACTTGGTTCGTGAAGTAAGGCACGGGCAATGGTAACCCTCCGTTTCAGACCGCCGGATAACTCTTTAATCAGGGTGTCTGCCCGGTCAGCCATTTCAATATAGGCAAGTAATTCCTCGATCTTTGCTTTGCGCATGTCCTTGCTCATGCCAAAGAGTTGGCCATGGATATCAAGGTTTTCAAATACCGTAAGTTCCTGATCCAGATTCACATATTGATGAACCACCCCAAATTGTCGTTTGGCAGCAATTGCCTCGGTTTCAATGTCAAACCCACCAAGGCTGGCCTGACCATCAGTCATCTTTGTCAGGCCTGTGAGGATGCGAATGGTTGTTGATTTTCCTGCACCATTGGGGCCCAGATATGCAAAGAGTTCACCGGCAGGTACGGTGAGATTAATGCCGGTAAGAGCATTGTTGGTTCCATATGCTTTTTTGAGATTTTTTATGCTGATCATATTTTGTATCTTAAAAAGGTTAATGATTCTTTTGCATTAGTGGGTCAGGCTGTCTGGCTTTTCTCTCGCAACCCTGCAATGCTGTCGGGGATTTCCATTAGAGGTTGTCGTCGGATGCGATGGGGCAGGGCCAGTTCAATGGCCTCGCTGATATCAGCTGATTCCACCTTGGTGCGTCCATGGTAGGCGGCCAGACTCTTCGCGGTTTTCAGGATGACAATATCACCCCGATGCCCATCAACACCCACTTCAAGACAACTACTGGCTATTTCATAGAGCAGTTTCTGGTCGATCTCTATCTGGTTGTAGATTTCCCTGGCCCTCATTATTTTTGCCACCAGTTCTGCAGATTTTTCCTGCCATTTTGCACAGAATTTTTCGGGATTTTCATCAAAGGCAATCCGTTGTTCCATAATTGCCACCCGATCTTCGATGGATGGGATACCCTTGATATTGACACAGAGACCAAAGCGGTCCAAGAGCTGAGGACGTAATTCACCTTCTTCCGGGTTCATGGTGCCAACCA
Organism: Desulfocapsa sp.; assembly: GCA_022712975.1. Lineage (GTDB taxonomy): Bacteria > Desulfobacterota > Desulfobulbia > Desulfobulbales > Desulfocapsaceae > Desulfocapsa. Next base: position 38,229 of record JAFLJO010000109.1, on the reverse strand, counting down.
GGGTAAAACGGGCAGGATGGGAAAAACTGATACCCTCCCGTTCAATGTTGTTAACCCCCATGGCAGCGGCATCGAGTAGAATGTCCACCACATGGTCATCCAGGAGATTAACCTCATCCACATAAAGAATACCACGATGAGCCTGGGCAAGCAGACCAGGCTCCACCCGTTTTTCGCCTTTTTTCAGGGCATGTTCCAGGTCAAGTGTTCCGATCACCCGATCCTCGGTGGCGCCAACCGGTAGTTCCACCACCTGTACCTTTTGTTCACGAACAGTTAGATTTTCACGAACGTGCGGGGTTTGACCAAGCATCCTGCAAATTTCCTGATAATTTGTATATTCATTCTCAGGATCAAGCTGAAAGGAAGAGTCACCTATTATTTTTATCACCGGTAAAATTTCAGCCAGGGCCCGCACGGCCGTGGATTTGGCCGTGCCCTTTTCGCCCCGAATCAAGACTCCGGATAATCCCGGGGTAATGATATTTAAAATTAGAGCCAGTTTCATTTTTTCCTGACCAACAATAGCGGTAAATGGATAAATTTGTTTTTTCTGCATATTTGTAATTCCTATTGTTTTTCTCGAACGATAGTAACAAGCTCCTCAGCTTGAATATCTTTGATTTTAAAATATTCAGCGTCCAGTGCCCCTGCAAGTTTCCGGGCCAGATCAAAGGTTACCAGCCCATCTTCCTCTGTATCCACCACAATATATTTGGCTCTGGTTTCCCCGGCCATGGATGTAGCAAGTTTGAGCATCTCATCCACCGGTTTGTCATCACCCAAACTGACGTTGCCCTTACCATCGGTGAGGATGATCACAATGGGCCTGCCTGTTGGTTCCCGGATCAGGAAGTTGCGCATCTGCTCATAGCCTTTGATGAGCCCTGCAGACAGCGGTGTTCGCCCGCCAACCGGCATCTGGGCGAGCAACTTTCCGGCAAGTTCCACTGAGTTGGTGATGGGCAGGTTAACCTCGGCCTCGTTACGGCGAAAGGTGATCATGGAAACCTTATCCCGTTTCTGATAGGCATCGAGCAGAAGGGACATTACCGCCCCTTTGGATGCTGCCATCCGTCCCCGGGATCCCATGGAACCAGAGGCATCTACCAGAAACAAAAGCAAATTACCGATGCGCTTTTCCCTGATTTTAAAGCGGAAATCATCAGAGGTCAGCTGCACCGCCAGATCGCCACTGCGTCCCATCTGGTGGGGGGCGGCGGCCCTGATGGTGGCATCCAAGGCAATATCACCCTGAACGCCATTACGGCTGGCTCGACTGTAACGCCCCTGTTTCTGGGAAACTCGAGAACGAGATCTGCGCCCTGAACCCCGTCTGGTGACACGATCCTTGGCGGTGCTAATCTTTTTAACCTTGAATGAGGCACCAATCTCAAAGACCTGTTCTTCACTGTTCCGGGGGCTGTCGTCCTGACCCTGCTCTTTTGGCTCCGGCGTTTGCCCCTCCTGTCCTTCCCCTTTCTGTTGTTCCCTGTTTTCAGGTGTCTCTGGTGGCTCGGTGCCTGATTTTTCCTGCTCTCCTGCCGGTTCTTCGCTGCTCTCTGGTTCGTCCGGCTTATCCGGCCTGTCTTCTGATTTTTCCTGCTCTGAGTCCTCCTCGTTCTGCTGGTTTTGTGGTGGTTCGGGCGATGGTGGGGGCTGGGCATCACGCTGGCGATGGATTAAAACCATGGGAGCCACCCGGCGGATATGGTCGGTGCGAACTTCATTGTCACCTTCAAAAGCTGCCAGAGCCATGGCCGCCTGTTCCATAATCAGATCTGCCCGGTGGCCGGCCACATTATTTTCATTACAGAGTTCACTGATAAAAATCCGCATATATGGTGGAAATCGTATCTTGCTTAATTGCTGTCGCCCCTGGAGTATCTGCCTGCGAATCCGCTGACTTTCGTCCACAAATTTTCTGCAAAACTCCACGGGATTGAGGTCAAACTCTTCCCGCCTGGTGAGCAAGCTTACCCGCTCATCCAGATCATCACTGCCCTTAACCTCAAGGCAGAGCCCAAAGCGATCTAATAACTGGGGGCGTAGTTCACCCTCTTCGGGGTTCATGGTGCCGATGAGAATAAAACGGGCTGGGTGGCTGATACTGATGCCCTCTCGTTCAATGACATTACGGCCGGAAGCAGCAGTGTCGAGGATCAAATCAACAATATGATCATCCAGCAGGTTCACCTCATCTATATAAAGGATGGCTCGGTGGGCATCAGCCAGCAGACCGGTTTGCAGGATGGTTTTGCCGTTTTTAATGGTGGAGGAAAAATTAATTCCACCTGCCACCCTGTCCTCGGTGGCATTCAAGGGAAGGTTGATTAATCGCGCCCGGCGACTAGTACGGCTAGGGTCCTGTTCACTCGCTAGGCATTCAAAACATAGCTCATCATGACGTTCCGGGTTACATGAGAAACGACAACCGGAAACCACTTCAAGCTCCGGAAGGAGTTCCGTAAGGGCACGCACAGCAGTGGATTTAGCGGTCCCCTTTTCTCCACGAATAAGGACACCAGCAATAGCTGGGTTAATGCCATTAAGTATCAGGCTCAGTTTTAATTCTTCTTGCCCCACTATGGCGGCCAAGGGGTAAATACTATTCGTCATGGTCTTAAATTTTCAGATTAATACCGGCAAAGAAGGCCCTTGGTGGAGCGAGGAGGCCGTCGGTATAATAATAGGTTTTGTCGGTTAGATTATTCACTTCGCCAAATAGGCTAAAACGGCCAAAGTCATACTCTGCTTTAAGGTCAGCCAAGGTATAACCCGCCACCGATCTTGTGTTAGCCCTGTTGCGATAGGCCTCAGATGTAGCTTTTATCACCAACACCATGGACAATGATTTCATGGGGCGATAGTTCAGGTTTAGCCTGGCCTTATGTTCGGGTTTGGCAGATAAAAAAAGGCCGGTACCCTTGTCCTTGGCATTCATGTAGGTATAACTGGCCTTAACCTTTACCTTGTCTAGGGGAGTCCAGTTCAAGGATAGATCCCCCCCTGTATAGGTAACCTTGCCAAAGTTTTGATATTGACCACCCCCGATAGCATTGGTGACATAGGTGATGCGGTCGGTGAGCTGGTTATAAAACAGGGTTGCACTGCCCCCCATGGTCTTACTAAGCATGGTGGAGAACGACAGACTGTAATTGTCCGCAACTTCCATGGTCAGGTCTGGATTTGGCCTGGTGGAACTGGTTTCATTATAACGCTGATAAAAACTGGGGGTGTTGTTGGTTCTGCTGTAGGCCAGGGTGATCCGCCAATCTTTGGCCTTGTAGGTTGCCTTGGCCTCGGGGTTAAGGGCGTTATCAAAGCCGGAGTTTATATTGGCCCGGAGACCAAAGGCCAGGGTAAGGGGCAAACGGTTCAGGGTCATAGTATCCATAACATAGGCGGATGTGGTATTCTCGTTCTGGTCGTCAAAAGCACTGCCGCTGACAGCACTCCAATAAAAGGCTCCACCGTAGTTTACTGTTCCCCAGTTCTCGGTCTTGAATTCGGAGTTAAGCTCCTGGCCGAAATCATTAACCCTGATTGTCTTGTCCAGATCACGACTTATATCGCTATTGTGCTTATTGCCCTGAATCAAAAACGTTTTACTGTTCACTGCATGGATATCCGCCTGCAGGACATAGGTGCCCATACTACTTTCTCTCCGTGAATAAGGGGTCGGGTAATCTGGATAGCCGGAAAACCCCCGCTTATCCTCAAGATAGTCACAAGATAAAGAGATATTGAACTGGTCATGGAATATGTAGCCAAGTCTCGCCCCGGTCTGCCAGCGAGTTTTGTCATTGTTGACCTTGTAGCCATCTGTGGTTTCGTAGCCACCATTCACCTCTGTTGACCATGGCCCGGATGTTAGCTGCATATTGGTATTGCCGTAAAAAAGATTGTTACTCCCTGCATATGTTTTGACATTACCTGAAAGCCTGTTACCGCTTTTGGTGCTGACGAGAATAACGCCTCCACTGGCGTTCTGGCCGTATCTGACTCCGCCTTTACCAAGCAGTATTTCAATTTGACTGACCTGATCCGGGGTGACCAGATCCCATTTGATCCCGCCATGGCTGGAGGTGGGATCATTTAACGGTCTGCCATCAACAAAGACCTTAACTTTATAGTTGCCATGGATGCTCACCGATGAACTACCGGCTGCGATACCCGGGATGGTATTAAGAATATCCGCCATGGTATGGGCCTGCAGGTCTTTAATCTCCTGTTCGGTGATGATTACCGTGCTATTGCTATCATCGTCAGCTGCTTTGACTTGCTCAATACTGCCAAAGTAGAACTGGGCAAGAAGTACGACGAGAATGGCTATGTTGACTCGAGTATGAAGGAGCCTGTTCCATTTGTTTCCCCTCATTCTATCCTCTCCTCAATCTCACCCTCTATTTCCAGATAGGCGTCACGAAGGGCCTCTTCCATTTTCTGATCGGTCTTCCACATACCACGGCTCACGGCCTCTAAAAGTTTATCGAGGATGTTTTGCAGGGCATAGGGGTTAACCTCCTGCATCCAGTCCTGCATCTCCTTATCCAGGGCATATTTTTCAGCAATGGCCTCATACATCCAGTCATCAATGACCTCGGCAGTGGCATCCCAGCCCAAAACCACATCCATCATATGGGAAATGTCGCCTGCCCCCTTATAGCCATGGCGTTTCATGCCTTCCAGCCATTTAGGATTAACCAGCCGGGAGCGCAGGACATGCTTGGCTTCTTCAGAGGTGGTTCTCATTCTGACCCGTTCAGGGTCAGCACTGTCACCCATGATTGCGAGCGGCAGGGTGCCGCGCACGGTCTTAGCAGCCACAATAAGGCCGCCATAATAGTTGTAGTAATCGGTGCAGGACATCATGTCGTATTCCCGCGAGTCTTCATTCTTTACGGTGACATCCATGCGGGCAAGCAGCCGCCGGAAATTCTTGGGCTTTTGTTTACCATAACTGCCATGGCCATAGGCATGGGCGGAATAACGGATATAATTATTGCCCAGATCATCTTGAGTCTTCCAGTTCTTGGATTCAATTAATTCACTGACCCCGGCGCCATAGGTTCCGGGTGGGCAGGAGAATACCCGGAAGGTTGCTTCCCGCCAGGCCTCTTCCTCATCCAGACCCTGTTTTTTATACTCCTCCATATCAGCCAGTACATTACGCCTGAGTATGTTGCTTTCTGGTGGTTCATTTAAGGCGCTGACTATGGCCACGGCCTCATCTATCTGATCCATGAGGTTTGGAAAGGCATCACGAAAAAAACCACTTACCCGTGGCACCACATCAAGTCTTGGCCGACCAAGTTCGCTGCTTGGTATCACCGCAAGACCCGAAATATTAGCACTGCCCTTTTGCCAGATGGGTTTAAGGCCCATGAGATAATAGATCTCGGCAATATCATCGCCCCTAGTTCGCATGGTGGCCCCACCGTAAACAAGAATACCCACTGAATCTGGATACTTACCCGTTTCAGCGAGATACCGTTCGATGAGGGCATCACCCAAGCGTTTGCCCACCTCCCAGGCGGCAGGCGAGGGGATCTTGTTGGGATCAACGGAATAGAAATTTCGACCGGTGGGCAGAATATCGGCTTGGCCGCGGGTGGGCGCACCTGATGGCCCTGGCCTGACAAAGCCGCCAGCCATACTGGTCAGGGCAGCATCAATCTCCTCGGTGCAGAGGCAAATATTGGGAACCAGAGTGTCACAGATATAGAATAAAACCTCCTGAACCTGACTGTTTTCACTTATCCAGGAAATTGTTCCAGTATCCCATTCTGTGTCAGCCATTCTCCTGATGATATCCACGGCATGACCATGAACCTTGGTAATGATCTGGCCACCGGTCTGATTATCATATCTTGCCAGTGATTTGCCCTTATGCTCAAGAAGATCATCAAGCTCATAGCCCATCTCCTCAACCAGAGCTTCCCGCAAGGATGGGACATCCCCATTGGCTATTCTGGTAAGTTGGGCGATGAATTCTATTAATCGTTCGTCACTTGGGGCCTGACCCAGGGTATGGAGACCATCATTAATCATGGTATCGCTCAGATCCTGCAGATAGCTGTGCAGCTCTTCCAGAAAATCATCAAAACCTGCCATGACCTTATCTTTGCTAACGTCCAGATCCTTATCAAGATTGGTATTCTCCACAGCCTCCCAGATCATGGGACGGAGAATATCGATCTTGCCGGGGTCTTCGCTGACAGCAACTCCATAGTCGGCCAGGAGGTTTTCCACCTTGGCCAGATCCTCGTAGAGATCGGCATTGGTGGAGGCTGGGGTCAGATGATCAATAATACAGGCGTAGCTTCGCCGTTTGGCCTGGGTTCCCTCGCTGGGATCGTTAATGATATAGGGGTAGACATTGGGCAACTCCATGATAGCCAGATCCGGATAACAACTCTCCGATAACCCCAGGGCCTTGCCGGGTAGCCATTCGAGACTGCCGTGTTTGCCGACATGCATAACCACACCAGCCTTGAAGACATCACGAATCCAGCGATACTGGGCCAGATATTGATGGGGGGTGGACAGGTAGAGGTCGTGGTATATCTTGTCAATATTTTCAAAATAGCCCCGGGGGGGCTGGATGGAAATAAAGACATTATCATTAAGTAATCCGGCAAAATGAATCTTGTCATCATGGACAAAGAGATCACCGGGCGGTTTGCCCCAGTCCTTTTCCATCTTGGCCCGGACGGATTCGGGCAGTTCTTCATTCCAGGGCAGGTAATGTTCAGCTCCGGCCTTGGCCTCTGCCCTTTTTGCCATCTGGTCGTTGGTCAGGAAGCGTTGATCCGCCGTCATTTTGCTGAGCAATTCATGGGCCAGATCATCACCCGACTCAAAGGTGCGGGCCAATTGATACCCCTCTTCTTCCATACGATCCAGGAGCATCTTCACCGAGGTGAAACTGTCCAGGCCGGCAGCACAACCAATGCGGTCGTTACGGGGAGGATAGTGGTGGAAGATAATCGCCACTTTGCGCTCACTGTTCTTTATCCGTGATAATTTTGCCCAGTTGAGACTGAGACGAACCAGCTTGTCAATTCGTTCCGGCATTGGTTGGGACTTGGCAAGCAAGCCACCGGTTACCGGATCAATAGTATCCTGTTCACGGGTGGCCACAGGGACGCAAATTAAATTTCCGTCAAACTCTGGTTGGGCTGCAGCAAAGCTGACATCGGAGGTGGACATGCCCTGGTCCGAATCGCGCCAGACCGCATAGGGGCTCATGGACATCATGGCCTGAATACAGGGAACTCCGAGTTTGGCAAGAAGAAGTTTATAATCCGGAGAAGCCAAGCTGAGACTAAAGAGAAGGGGGTTGATTAATACCTGGATTCGGGGTTTGCCCTGGTCCATAAAATATTCTTCAACAATATAGTCCGCGCCATTATTGCCCCGATCAACATCCTTATAACGGAGATGAAAGACTGGGATGACATTGGCCCCTTGGCTCTCAATGCTGCGGATTATGGTGTCAATAAAGGCCAGGTTGTTATTTACCCAATAGGTCTGATAGAACCACAGCCCCACAGTTAGTCGCTCTGGATTGACCCGTTCCTGGAGATAGTCGGCAAGCTCCGGTACGCCATCAATATCCGGGTGATAAATACCCTCGTTCAGCAACTCCAAGGGAGGGGCACAGTCCAGAGTGCTGTCAAAAAGTATATTGTGAATATAGACGAGGAGCCGTTGCATATTGATATGTCCGCCCCTTTCCAGATATTGTTTGATGGTATCCCAGACCGCAGTGCCAAAGGCCGTGCTGTGGTCGCCGGCCGCACTTAAGGAATCCTCATCTCCACCACTTGGTTGAATATGGAGGTGGGGACGATGCTCAGGTTCAATCCCGGCCATGGCTGCCACCAATTGATCAAAGGCTGGAAAGGAGGCCTTGCCACCATGGAGGCTGATAATAACAATATCCGCCTTCATGGCGGCCTGGACAAAACTCTGCTGTTGGGCTTTGTCGAATAGTTGGGTTTGACTGCGGGCCGTGATTTTGACCTGGCCGCCAATCTCCCGATGGCTCAGAACTCCTTCACTGAGGGCAGGTAACTCCATACCTCCGGAGGAGTAATAACAAAGAGTGTAGGGTTGCATCTTTTCCTTGTTCATTGAATTGCCTCCATGGCATCGAGTAAGTGGCTGGTGTTTTTAACGGCAATAATATTGGAATTATTCCCGTCAATCGCCCAGGCCCTGTTATCATCACGAAGACTAAAAACCGTCTTGCCATCGGTAACAGCTTTTTTGAGCAAGTTGAGGTTGTTTTGGTAAGGGCCATCACTGTTAAAGCCTGTATCAATTACCAGGTCGCATTCTGCAAGTCCGGCATAGGCTTGTTGCAGAGATGCTTCTGTCATGCTGGCAGATGGCTGCTGTTGAAAACAGTCCGCTCCCAGGCTGTCTGCCACAAAGCAATCCAGATCATTGCTCTGCAAGACACCGGTGCTGATGGCGTAGCCTCGTTTAGCCAACATTCGGTAAATGGTAGCGCCGCTTCCCATGCCGGCCACCACAAAGACCTTTCCCCGATGGCCGTCACCTCGAAGTTCAATGCTGCACAGGTGGTGGCTGAAGCAGGCGGAATTGAAATCATAAAGCTCAGCCACGGTTTCAGTGGTCAAAATTTCCTCGGGATACCCCCAATCAGTGATTGCTCCGTCCTTAACCAGGGCCACACGATCTGAAACCTTGGCGGCTATATCCACATCATGGAGAGAGGCAATGACGGTGATGCCTTTACTCCGGCAGAGATTGCGCAGGATTGCCATTACCTCCACCCGATGTTTAAGATCAAGATGGGCGGTGGGTTCATCCAATAGTAAAATCTGCGGCTCCTGGGCCAGAGCACGAGCCACCAGTACTTTCTGCCGTTCACCATCACTGAGACTGGCAAATTCCCGATGGGACAGGTTCTCGGCATGGACAGCTGCAAGAGAATGACTGACCACTTCTCTGTCTTTTTCAGTCAAGCGGCCAAGGAAGTCGGTATGGGGGTAACGACCCAGAGCGACAAACTGAAAAACATTGAATAGAGGAGGAGTTACCTTATCGGTGAGTACCACCGCCATGATTCTGGCAAGTTCGGCCTGGCGTAATTCCGCTAAGGGGCGATCGTCAACATGGATGGTGCCGGAAAGTGATTCCAGATGCCTTGACAGGGTGCGGAGCAGTGTGGTTTTTCCTGCCCCGTTGGGGCCGAGCAAGGTTGTGAATTGGCCGGCTTCAAAACTAAGATTGATGTTATTGAGAACTGGGGTGTTTTTATAGCCAACCATCAGATCCCGACAGGTGAGGACAGCTTTATTTGCTTGTGTTTTAGAGAACATCATAATTGTACCTTTTTTTTCATAAGAAGACTGATAACAATGGGCGCCCCGAAAAAGGCGGTGATGGCAGACAGGGGCAACTCCACTGGTGACAGCAGGGAACGGGCAATAAAGTCGCAACCACTGGCCACCAGAGCACCCATGAGCAAAGTACCGGGAATAAGAATACGATTATCCGAGGTGGAAAAAATCATCCGCGCCATGTGCGGGACGGCAAGCCCGATAAAGGCCACAGGGCCTGCCATGGCGGTTATCATCCCAGCCATGGCACAGGCACAGAACAAGATCAACATCCGCAATAAGCGGATATTGATCCCCATGGACAGGGCATACTCCTCGCCCAGCAGTATGGCATTAAGGGGTTTAGCAAGAAGAAAAACCGCCACCATGAGCAAGCCTCCAACACCGATAAGCAAATAAATTTCATTCCATTTGAATCCTGAAAAGCTTCCCAGTTGCCAGAGTACGAAGCCCTTGACCTGTTCCTTTTCCGCTAGGGCGATGAGCACCGAGGTGGCCGCATGGCAGAGATAGCCCATCATCAGACCAACAATGAGCAGGGTAACGCCGCTCTTCACTTTTGAGGCAATGGCCACGACAATGGCCATCACACTATAGGCGCCGATGATCGCTGCCAGGGTGGTGACAAAAGGGCTCATGATCGATAACTGCATGGTCAGGGAGGTCAGCATTACCAGGGAAACCATCAGGCTTGCCCCTGATGAAATGCCGAGGATAAAGGGACCGACCACCGGATTACGGAAATAAACCTGCAAAAGCAGACCGGAAACAGCCAGCAAACCTCCACAGAGAACCCCGGCCAGGGCGCGGGGCAATCTGATTTTCCAGACAATGATGCTTTCGGTTGTGTCATTGGGCGAGGTGAGAATGCTCCAGACCTCGGGAAGGGATAGAGGAATGCTGCCAGAACATATGTTGACCGCCGTCATACTGGCTGCGGCTCCCGCAAGCAGGGCAAAAATGAGCTTTGGCTGTCTCGATTTGCCAAAGGAAACGGTGTCTTTTTTTATGGTATTACTCATGAAGGTTGATCTCCTTGGGCGGATCTGTTTCCGGTAGTGATTGGAAATAACGGAGTTCATAACCCGGATAGAGATCGGGATGCATAATTGCTGAAAGCTCGGTGAATATTTCGTCCAGCTTGTCGCCGGACTGGGAGTAGTGGGGCAGTGGCGAATACACCTTGCCCTCAGATCCCAAGGGTTTGATGCTTGCCATGAGCGGGTTGAGTTTTGCCAGGGCAGCCTTGGAGGTGGCTCCGTTCTGCGGTGTGCGGTAGGTAAAATAGATATCGGCATCCTTGCCGCTATAGAGAAAACGTTCCATGGAGATCTCGATACACGAGGCGCCATACACATCCTCGAATAGATAACCGGACTGGGTCAGAACAATCAGTTCACCGATCCAGGCGTTGCCCGGCTCAACAAGAACACGTTTTTCATACATATCACCCCACATTACCTCGGGCTTTGGCCACATTCCGGCAGTTCGCTCCTTGATATCGGCCAGACTTGACCTTACTCGTTCAAAAAACTCATCTGCTTCTTTTTGCCGTTCAAAAAAAGGAGCCAAAAATTTAACAAAGCTCATTCGGGCATTAAGGCACATGGCCACCGGTGTTGAGGTTATCACACAGGCAATCCCAAGGTCGTTGAGCATGGGGATGATTGACGGGTCCCAGGTTAACACCAACTCTGGCTGTTGCTGTTTGAGCCGTTCAAAGTCAATGGCATTGGAAGTGCCGAGATAGACAATTTTTCCGGACTCCATGCCGTTTTTGACATCATCCACAAACCATTTTTCCTTTGGGGATGTTACACCAACCAGGGTTTCTTCAAGGACTCCGAGAACTCGCAGGGTTGCAACATCAAATGAGCCATATGCCACCACCTTTTTAACAGGGGTGCGGACGATCATATGGGGTTCATAGCCTTCCGGGGTTGGAGCCTCTCTTGGTGCCAGGGCAAGGGTTCGGCCGGCACCATCACGAATAAGAGTGAGGTCATTATTGACCTTGGTGATGGTAAATTCGCCAATTTGTAAGAAGGCTTTTTTGACAGTCTTTTCAGCATCATCACAAGCAACCAGAAAAAACGTGACGCTAACGATAAGACTAATTGTTTTAACTAAACGATTCATGAAGGTACTCTCCTCGGTTGTCTGGAACGTATCCAGAAAATTACATAACACAACAAACCTCCTAAAAAGAAACTGATGCCAACGAAATAGAATAAAACTCCGGGATCACGGCGAACATCAATAACAATATAGTGTGCGTTACTCATGTTGGCATTTTTAGTGGGGGAAAAGCGTTGCAGGAAAAAGGTATAACCTTGAAAGTAGACAGGGTTGTTAAAGCCCAAAGATGCTGTACGTTCAGTGGCGGGGGTGGCAACTCTGAGTTGAACACTGGGGCTGATGACCATGCCTGTGAAGGTTTCCAGCCGCTTGCCCTCATAGATGGGCAAGGTCATGGACGTTAACTTCACCCTAAGATTTGTACCCGCAACAATTGTCTCTTTTTGGGGGATCAGGGTTAGGCTTGGGTAGACTTGGCTCATAGTGTAGCTGATCAAATAGCCAATGAGGATAACCACCATGCCGAGATGCATGGTATGGGTGGACAGGGCAAAGAAGAAGCGTTTGTTTGACTTTTGTTCCTTTCGTTGGCGGAGTAATTTCCATAATCTATCCGTGGTGCAGACCAGGGTGTTGAGCACCAGAGCAGACAGCAGCACAAGAAAAATAAAAAACCAGGCAGTATAGCGCAGGTTTGCCATGGCATAAGTATTGAGCCAAGGCCAGATACCTACCTGGTTCATTGGTTCAAAAATGATGCTTCTGCCATTTATGGAGAAATAGGCAAGGCTTAGGTCTATAACCAACAGGATTAGTAGGACAACCGCCAGCCGGACACTACCCAGTGAACGCCATAGCCATACCAATTTACCACTGTTTTTTCGCGTTATCGGTTCCATCAGAATAACTCCTTAAATGGTAGGCGAAACGGCCCCATATCAGGATGACAGGCAAAGAGGATCACTAACAGGCCGCCGATCATCATGAATATTGCCCTCTGGGCTTCATTCCAGCTGCGGGTGTAATGGAGATGCAACAGGGCAATCCAGTAAAACCAGATGGCCATAACCGTGGTAATCGCCGGATCATGCCAGACCACCGGTGTTCCCCAACCCAGATATGACCAGACTTCACCACTGAACATTGATAAGGTTAAACAAACAAAACCCGAAATGGCCCAGGGCATAGCTGATGCCAGACCTTGTCGGGAGGTGATCTTTTTGTTATGACGATAAATCAGAAAAAGCAGAGCCTTGATTGCGGCCATAAGAAGGAGTGCCTTTGCCATTATTCCGGTGATGAGAAAAATGTGGGACCAGATGGTCGCGGAACGGAGAAAAGGCAGGTAAAAATCTTTAGGAAAGAGCAGAGTAATTAGTCCGAGAAAAACGATCAAACCTTGGATTATCAGATTCTCTATACGACCAGAATCAGCAAGGCGTTGGTGGAAACCAATAAGCCAGATAACAGCCAGGCAAAATAGAAGAGCCGGCAGGCCGATATACATTGGCATCATCGGCCAGGAATGCCAGTAGTGCCAGGCCAAGGCAAAGCCGTTCAGAACTGCGCCAAGGGTCATGACCCAAAAGGTCAGGGCATTATTCTGCTTCAGCAAAGCCAGACCAAGGCTCAAGGCATAGATAAGCTGGGCTAGGAACAGTAGCTGTCCACTAGTTACGGCGGCTAAGAATGGTACCACACTTCTCTCCGGAGATAGTTGAAATGAATAAACCGTCCGAAGATTGTAAGCATTGCAAAAAAAAGCAAAAAAAATCCCCAGACCATTATAAAATGGATCCGAGGATACCCTGATTTTTCCACGAATAACTTTAAAACTTTACTACCCCTCGCCGCATGCACAAGGCATACTGCCGTCCACGGAGGTAAGTTTTTCTGTATAAACCTTTTCTCTGGTCATACAGTTTTTTCTCAGACAGGTCTTCTGACTCCCGGTTCGTCCTCATTCTGCGCCTTCCCAACTTCAAAAGTCAGTGGCATTTGTGCAGAATTCGTCCCCAGTCACAGCGGCGGGCCCGTCCTGGATTCACACCAGGTTCCCTATTAAGCTTGATTAAAAGCATCCGAAATTTTGGTCATTCTATCTGAAAAAAATTGGGAGGTCAAGCAATTTCAAAAAGGAAATCAATTTTAAGACATTTTCCCCTTGCAAGAGCTGAATCGAAATGTATTTTCATTCTAGAAAGTTAGACGCTTGTTCGTTGTGCCATCTGCTTCGTGACCATTTTGATGTATCCGAAAATTTAAGTTTCTCTGAGAACTATTCTTGTTTGTGGCAGGTAAATTTTCCCCCTCTGTTGCGTGAACAAAAGCATGCCCAAATCAAGTTTTTTCTCCTAATGGTAGGTATACCAAGCCGGTTCCAGGCCGGAGCAGGATGGACAGCAGATCTCGCCTTCGATGTCCCATAGTTTATGAATCGAGGTCAAGCACCCACAGCGCTGACAATGGGGCTGTTGCTTACTGTTTTCCATTACCTGTAAACGGCGGCAACGGATCTGATGGATTTGAGAGAAACTGGTCACCGGCTGGCTGAGGAGAGACTTGATCAAGAGATCGAGACCGGCCTGGTAGATTTCCACCGTTGTCGGGTTGTCCACGGAAAGGGCGGGTTCCAGATCGCGTATTCCCTTGGGTAAATGAGTGCGTTGCTGGATCAGGGTGAAGCCCAGCATGGTTCCGGTAGTGAGATGATAAAAGAGGAAATCCCAGGGTCTGGTGCTCTCCGGCACAATAACCTGGCCGGGATTGCCGTGTTGCCGGGTCAGATGGGAGAGAGCCAGGGTGGCGTCATTGTCGCAAGCGGCAGCGATTTCTACCTCCTCCAGGCCGTCAAAGAATTCCGCCACGTATTTGCCGATTTGCCAGCCAATGGCCAGGTCCGGGCTTAGGTATCCTTTCCTCTGGGTCAAGCTGTGTAATTCCATAGGTACCAACATTGGTTCACCTCCATGTCAAAATCGTTTGAAAAACAGGTTGAAAAGGTTGAATGGTAACACAAACTAAATATTCGTGTTACCTGTGGGTAAAAAAACCTCTCTGATTTACCCCGCAAATCCTGCAAAAGCTCACGAGGTAAAATGGCAGGCACCAGACGTTTGTCTTCTGTTTCACGGAGTACAGGTTCAATCTCTGAACAAATTCCTCAGACCTCAGGACAGCGGGTATGAAATCTATACCCCGATGGAGGATTTAAGGGGTCGGGGATTTCTCCTTCCAGCACTATCCTTTTCCACCATGTCCCTTCCCCTCGTTCGCGATTATGGTTAACGGGGGGAAAAATGCGTATATGGCTATCAGATGGTTATCCCAGGGTTTTCCCATTTTTCTTGCGGCTCCGCCACCAGGCGAGGCAGCCGCTCAGGCCAAAGATGAGCGCTACTCCTGTAACCACCCCACCGGCCTTGCTCATAAATTGGGCATTGGGTTCATGGGCGGCCTTACCCTGAACCAGAGCCATATCCTGGCTCACCGTGGTTTTAAGATGAACCCGGTGACCCATTCCATCATTGATGGTTAACTGCCAGTCGCCCGGGCTGTCCGCTTTAAAACAAAAGACACCGTTCCGGTCGGTGCGGCCGGACTGGAAGGGAAGTTCAGAATCTGGGGCATAAATCTCCACCTCGCTATAGCTCATAGGTTCACCGTCATCATAACCGGCAGTAGCGCAGATGGTCTCAGTCGTGCTGATCAGCCCCCGCACTCCATGAGCCTGCCCCTGGTCGGGCAGGATTGCCAGGCCAAGGGTGATATAAAAAAGGGCGATAAGGAGCTGGAATTTGTGCTTGCTCATTTGACCTCAAGAGTCAGAGTTGCGATAAAGGACTCCACGTCGCATATATCAAGGTTGGGATACGGTTGTTGATATTCCGCCTTGATCAGCCAGATTCCGGGTTGGAGGATGCGTATGCGGCCCTTGCCCTGACGGTCGGTTTTGCTGGTGTAGGCAAAGACATCTTTTTCTGTTGAAAAGCCCATATAGGTGGCAAAAATCCTGTCAGTATAGGGTTTTCCATGCAAAAGAACCTGAACCTCCAAATAATCTCCGGCCTTCAGCCCAGCCGGATTTGTCAGGGGTATGATCTCCAAAGGATGTCCTGCTTTGCCTTCAAGCTTGCCCTGGTCGTCACCCACATTGATAATGGCCTTCATGCACATCTGGGACTTGGAACATTTTATGACGTTTTTCAGGCCCTCTTTGGACTGACGTTTGCCACCTTGGGTGGTCTTGGTGTAGTAACCGGTTTTGCGTTTGGCAACGATGAGATAGGATCCGGGCTTGGCAAAATTGTTTTCCGGCTGAAATTCCAGGTCCGATACAGAAGAAATTGGTTCCTTCCCGCCATCAGGATCGACCATGGCAATATTCTCCAGATCCGCCATTTTGAGAAATCCGCCCAAAGGATAGCGATGCCCCCAGCCGATGGTAATGTGGGCCGAATCTCCTGTGTCAGGCGAGTAGTTGTCCACGTTGATCCAGGGAAAATGAGCCTGAGCCTGGGTGCAGAAGAGAGCTGTCAGGCCAAGATATATTGTGATTATTATAGCTATTTTTTTCATTATTATTCTCCGTATTGTTGTTAAAAGAAAACGTCCATCTTCACCAGCAGGGTTCTGCCGCTACGGTAATTCCCCGAATCTCCCTTGTCCGAGTCAAAGATATTGTTCGCCAAAAAGCTCAGCTTGGCTTTGCCGCCGAGATCCTTGTAAATCCGGGCATCCACCACGGCATGGCCGTCTATCTGGGGGGTATTCTCTCTACCTGTGTATTGTTTGTCTGTATAGGTAAGGATGCCGCTGATGCCGACACCGTAGCTTGGCCATTCGTAGGCAGGGGCCAGAGAAAAGCTGTGCTCGGGAACATAGGTCAGCGCCTTGCCGGTCTCCTTGTTCTCCGAATCCGTATAGGTGTAGGCAAGGGTTAGGGAGAGATCCTGGTGGTTGACCTTGGCGAGTAGCTCGACCCCCTGGGTGACTGCCTCCTCAATATTCTGGTAACTCATCAGCGGAAGACCGTCATAGATGGCGCCGGTGTCCTCGCGGATTACCATATCCTCTACCTCATTACGGAAGAGTCCGAGGCTGGTCATCAGGCGGTCTTTCCAGAGCCATTGTTCAAGCCCGGCTGAATAGCCCATGCCGATCTCCGGCTCAAGGTTTCGATTAGACATGATATAATAGTCACCGTGTCGGTAGGGGGCGTCGTAGTAGAGCTGACGGATGGTGGGAGACTTAAAGGCCCGACCAGCCGAGGCCCTGAAAACCGTTGCCTCGGACAGGTTATACATCAGGCTCAGCTTGGGATTGACCTCGCCGCCAAAACTGGAGTGATCGTCATAGCGCAGACCGGCCACCAGGGTCCAATCGTCAAATAGATTGATCTCGTCCTGGCCATAAAAGCTGTTGGTATTCACATCCTCCTTTACCTGGACGGTTATCCCATTGGCATTGTTAATGGTATAGTCGATACTCTGCTGTTGAAGCTCACCTCCCATGGTCAGGGTATGCTGATCGTTTATATACCAGGTGTACTGCACTTCGGCCTGATCAAAACCGGTATCACCAAGCTTGTGGCCGTGAGAAAAACCGGGATAACCGTGCTCGAAATCCCAAGTGTATGTATACCCCTTAACGGCCAGGAAATGATCGTCCGTTGGTTGCCATTCCAGGCCAGGTGAGATCCGGTAACTCTCTTCTTCCCTATTGTCCGTTTTCTCATAGTCACTGACTTCACCCTTGAGGGAAAAATTTAGCTTGTCAGTGGCGGCCAGATCCATTTTTGCCATCAGGGAATGGCGCTCAGACTTGATCGGGTCCTGGCGGATATCCTCGGCTGACTCGTAATTATAATTAATCAGATAACCAAGACGTTCAAGGGGACGATCCCCAAAAGATACATAGGCCTGGGAGGTGTTGCGGCTCTGGCCGTCATCTGAGGGAATTTCGACGCTTCCGTTTCTGTTTCTTTCTTTGACATTGTACCAGCCATAGGAGGCTCCGGCTCGACCTGTTGCTTTGTCCGGCGATTTCTTGGTGATGATATTGATCACCCCAGCCATGGCATCACTGCCGTAGAGGGCGGAACTTGGCCCCTTGACCACCTCTATTCGTTCGATCATCTCCAGTGGAATCTGATTGAGGCCGATGCCATATTCACCCATGCCACCGCTCTGACCACTGCCCATAACCCGTTGGCCATCGATGAGGATTAGACCGTAACCATCATTGAAACTCAGACCTCGCATCTTGGCCCGCCAGGTATAGGTGCCGAAAACATCGTCATGGACTGCGCTGGTGATACCCGGCACGGTCTTCAGGGCATCCATGGCGTTTTGAGCATTGCTCCGTTCAATATCCTGGCGACTGATGACCACGGTTTCCACCGGCACATCCCTTAAGGCATGGGGAGTCCTGGTGGCGGTAACCACCATCTCTTCCAGAACTGCCGTGGTCTTATCCGGGGCTGCGTCCGCCAAGGCCGTGGTGGTCGCCCCTGCTATAATAGTGCTAAGAGGAATAAAGACCGTGGCTAGAAGGGATGTGTACCTCCTGCATGATCCTCTGCTGTACGCGTAGTTCATTTTTTTCTCCTTTGGAATAGTTTTATTTGTGTAAGCGGTAAATGCTACCAACGCACGTTTTTGAAATTCGTAACACTTTTGAGTGGCAAGAGCTCAACACATTGATATTTTATTACTTTTCTAATGTGTGCCGTCCCGCCGGTTGCGGTGCTTATAGATATCTTTTTAATATCTACATTTCTAACTCAGGGGGGGGGGCTAATTGTAGTATTTCCGGTTTAACCCGAGCCAGGAAAGAGATAGTGAACATGGTAATAAAACCCTCGATGATCATCACCGGTAGGTGGGCAGCTACGATAATCTTGGCCGTAGTCAGGAAACCGGTATCCGACAGAGCCAGAGCCTAGCCCATGAGCAGGGAGGTTAGGAAGACGGAGAGAAATCCTCCGATAAATCCAGCTACAGACCGGTATTCAGGTCGCTTTAGCCAAGGTCGTAACAGGTAGAAGCAGAGCAGAGCCGGCACTGCCATGTTGACGGTGTTAACCCCCAGCACCACGATGCCGCCGTACTGGAAAATGATAGCCTGGAGTAGCAGGGCTATCAGGATCGCCGGGAAGCAGGTCCAACCCAGCACCATCCCGAGCAGACCATTGAAGATTAGGTGAACACTGCCAGGTCCCAGGGGGACATGGATGAGGGAGGTCACGAAAAAGGTGGCCGTCAGAATGGCCACCTTCAGTCACCAGTTGACACTTTCTGACAAAGTTGTCAATCAATATCCCAATGAACGTCCCCCCTGACCATCATCTGACCTCAAAGATGAGGGTGCTTGAGATGCTGATTGTGTCAGCATCGGGATTGTCTTTAATAGGCACTGAGTGCTTTGCCACGATTACATTTATGCCACTTTCACTTTCAACAAGGACACTCGCCATACCATTTTTATCTGTCTTTGCGAGCACTTTGTGATCTCTTGTCTCCATCTCTGCCCCCTCAAGCGGCTTGCCTTCATAAAATACTGTAACAAGAAGGTGCTCGCCCTTTTTCAATAAAAAAGGATTATTTGTGGGCACAATCTCAAGCTTCATCCCGAGCGGCTCTGTGTATCTTTCCGCCCACTGTATAAGGCTTTTGGCATATTTCAAAGAATGGCGCGCCGGTTCAACCAATTGCATCCCCTTTGCGTCTCTCTTTGAGATATTTTTCCAGCCATCAGTGGTCTTTAACCAGTAGCCGTTGTCAAAAAATAGACTAATGGCAAATGCCTCTCCTTCTGGAGATAGTGAGGCTGTGTCCTTTTGCCTAATAACTTCAACAGGGATGGAATTTCCATTACTGTCATATGCCTTAACCTCTTTTATTTTTGAGGGGTCATAAGGCTTACGCTTGTCTTCATGCCCGTAAAACACTATGAGTTCATTATCTTTGTTTTCAATCCAGACATCACATGCACAAACATCATAAACAAAAACATTTGAAAACATCATAAAACATAGCGTCATTGCGGTAACTAAAATGTTTCTCATCTTCTATACCTCCATAAGTTTTTTCTATCCGCATAAAATGCGGGGCTTTTTAACAACTTAAAACTGATACTTCACGCCTGCACTTACATCCCATTTGGGGTTTGGGCTAAAGTTCACAAAACCGCCGCTGGCCCACATCCCTTCAGACGAATACTCGCGGGGCTGGTATATTGTTGATACGAAAGTTGACCAGTTTTTAAGCTTGTAAGTTGCCTTGACGGTATATCTGTCATAGGCAGGCATTTTTCTTGGTGTTGTTTCTGTACCAACATAGTACGGCCCGCCGCTGACGTATGAGTAGTACACATCAAGAAGCAATTTACTGTCTTTTCCTGTCTGCTTTGTGACCTCTATGCCACCTGATATGAGATGCTCGGAAAGGCCTGGTATCTTGTGCTGACCAGGGTGTTGCCCTGCTACTACCGGATCTTTCCAGTTTGAATCCAACCATGCGTAATTGGCAAAAAGGGTAAGTTCCGGCATGACATAAAACTTTGTCTCTACCTCATATCCGTCTCTTTCGGAGTCTGCAATATTTGTCTCGTTGCCTACTCTCCTTATCTCTCTTTCCATTTCTGTCTGATAATAGCTGAATGCGAAATAGAGCTTTTCCAATAAGGTTGTATCGAACCCCACATCCCATGAATGCACCTGTGCAGGCTTAAGGTCAAAGTTCTCTGCACGTGCTATTGTATTAGGCGACATTTCGTGTGGCTGTGGTGAGCGAAGCCCCAGACCTTTATTTGCGAATATGTTGAGATTTTTAAGAGGTGTTGCAACAAATCCGAGCCTCGGAGTAAATATCCCCGTATCCGCTTTCCCTGAATACTCTGATATCACCTTGTTTTGCACATCAATATTGAAGTGATCGTATCTGATGCCTCCGACTAATTTTAACTGCTCAATAACATTTACCTGGGCCTGAATAAAGGCGGATAGATCCAGTTGTTTTACGCCCCAGTCTTGTGTGGGCATTCCGGTTCTTTGTCCATTGGTTGTCGGGTACCGCCGTGTATCGATGCTATCGTATCTGATTTCTACGCCTGGGGTGACGGCAAGGCGGTCATTGGGCATAAGGTTGTAATAAATCTTGCCCCCATAAATTGTTCTGTCATCTTCACTTTCCGACTGGTTGAGCCCGAATGTCGACAGACGGTGCCATTCACGGCTTTTAATGTAGGCATCCATATAAAGCCCCTTCTCTCCTTCTCTCTGTGTGTAATTTATAGCAAGCGTGTAGTGCTCATTCGTACCGCCATCTGTGAGATTTACTGCCGATTTTCTGTCAACGATTCCAGCTTTGGCATCATCTATGCGTAGATATCCAGGCGCCCCCCAGTCGGATTTGTAAAAGCTGAGTCTCGTTGAGAGCTTGTCGTCCAATATGGGAAGGGTTATCTTGGGAAAGAACAGCATCTTTCTATGATCGGAATTATCCCTGTAGCCGTCAATATTGGAGTATTCAAAAGACATCAGAGAGGTCGACGACTGCCATGTCTCATTGCTTATCAGACCCAATCCCCGATACGCCCCAAAACTTCCACCACTTACACTAACTGATGGAGAGGTATCTTTTCTTTTGGTTATTACATTCACCACTCCTCCAAGGGCATAGTTGCCATAAAGGGCTGAAAAGGGACCTTTGATAATCTCTATCCTTTCTATCAGCTCTGGCGTGAGCCAAGAAGAATCGAAGGACCCAGACCTATAATTTTGTGGAACACCGTCAATAAATACGGCAACATTCGCCCCATGCGATGAACCGTGTCCTCGTATCACGAAAGGATTTGCAACCTCGCCCTGCCCATAAGGAGAGGGGTTAATACCCGCTGTTTTTCTAAAGATGTCAAGAAAATCTTTAGCATCAAGGCGCTCTATATCCTCTTTGGTAATTATCTGCACCTGCGAAGGCAATGCCTCTGCTTTTATGGATACCTTAATCTTATCTTCGATTAATCGTTCTGCCTTAACAATTGTCTCTGGAAGCTCTTGAGACTGAGATTGAGCATAAGTTGATGATACAAGTATCAGTATACATGCGAGAACTTTAAACCACATCATTCCACCTCCGGAACATACTGCCCTGCGGGCAGAAGGTATTCGGTATTAGGTATTCGGTAACTGACAACCCACATAGGAGCAATTCCCACATAAACTTTAATTTTCCGATACATAAAAATTTACAATGCCCCTCAGCTCTGTTAGAAGAAAAAACTGAGGGGTAGCCTGGCTAGATATCTAACCAGGTCTGCCTTCCATCGGAAAAGCGGTCTCAACTCCTAGCTGGGGAAGCCGCCTTTCCGCACATCGATTGAGTCATATGTTCCTCATCACCTCCTTTGATCCGAAATAGATAGGGTCGCCACCTGCTTCAGCAATTCTTTTGCTGTTTGGGGAAGCGGGGTGCCTTTTGAAATGCAAATCCTAGCCGTCTCTTTTGTATCCATCTGCAAGGTGCAATACAATAAAGTGACAAATTGAGTATGTATATTTTGATGTATCGGAAAACCAAAGTTTCTGTGGGAATTGTTCTTATGTCGGTTGCCGAATACCCTCTGCCCGCATGGCATCATGTGCTAGTGATTTAGGTAAGACAACAGATTTGACCCACTACCGATAAAAGATAAAAGACAAAAGACAGAGGCCAGTAGGCAGAAGGTTGTAGATATCTTTTTAGTATCGACATTTCTAACTCCGAGGTTCTAATTGTAGAATTTCCGGTTTAACCCGAGCCAGGAAAGAGATAGTGAACATGGTAATAAAACCCTCGATGATCATCACCGGTAGGTGGGCAGCTACGATAATCTTGGCTGTAGTCAGGAAACCGGTATCCGACAGAGCCAGAGCCAAGCCCATGAGCAGGGAGGTTAGGAAGACGGAGAGAAATCCTCCGATAAATCCAGCTGCAGACCGGTATTTAGGCCTCTTTAGCCAAGGTCGTAACAGGTAGAAGCAGAGCAAAGCCGGAACTGCCATGTTGAATGTGTTAACCCCCAGCACCACGATGCCGCCGTACTGGAAAATGATAGCCTGGAGTAGCAGGGCTATCAGGATCGCCGGGAAGCAGGCCCAACCCAGCACCATCCCGAGCAGACCATTGAAGATTAGGTGAACACTGCCAGGTCCCAGGGGGACATGGATGAGGGAGGCCACGAAAAAGGTGGCCGTCAGAATGGCCACCCCCATAATCCGATCATAATCAAGTCTCTTTAGGCCAATGGCGGTACCTACCACAGTCAAGGCTCCACCACTGATTAATACTGGAGCCGATAATATACCTTCTGAGATGTGCATAAGTCTTATCCTGTATTACAAATTTACAATTCGTGTTCCCGGTAGATAAAAAAATAATCCTCTTGTCTTAAGAAAGATTCTTGCCAGCTCCGGAACCTCTCCGGCCTTAACCCGGACAATAATAACCTCATGCAGTTGTCGTGATCCATGTGAACATGATGCCCTGCGGGCAGAAGGTACTCGGTATTCGGTATGCGGTTTTCGGCAAGCAACATAGGAACAATTCTCACAGAAACTTTGACTTTCCGATACGTGAATATGGGTTGAGGGGGAGACATGTAACACCTATTTTAAAATCGTGTTACCAAACCATGTTTTCTGATTTCTGTCAAGAGAAAATTATTCCTATGCAAAAGGGGGAAGGAGGCTGAAATCTAAACCGGTGCCTCTTCACGAGAAAATAATCCGAATCAATGGTATAGAACGTTAGAGACGGTCTCACGGCTGGGGCACTCTTAGGCTCCTGCGCTACCCTGTACAGCTTGTTGAGCGAAGAAGGGTGTGTGTAGAAAAAAGAGCTTGTCTGGTCATGGGGTGATTCCGGAATTTATTCCGCTAGTGTTACGAAAATGTGAGTAAAATTCAGTAGTGTCCGGTTAGAACGTTGAAGTGTTTTGAATCTTTCTGCAGGATTCAAACCGGACACCACTGAGTAATAATAGAATGTAGTACAAGTAAATTGGCCTCACAAGAAGATGTCAGGTGATCAGAATTTTGAAGAAAGTGTCATGAAAAACTTCATGATTCGATTGTCAGCTTGGTTTTTTCTGGAAGTTGGGATATGGCTTATATTGTTCATGTATCGGAAAATCAAAGTTTCTGTGGGAGTTGTTCCTATGTTGTTTGCCGAAAACCGAATACCGAACACCTTCTGCCCGCAGGGCATCATATTGAAAATGAATCTGTACAGATGAGAGCAGCAATTTATGGTAGTGTTGTTTGATAAATGAAAAACAGAATATCTTCCCCCAAAATAGCGGCAGCAGCCATTGCCGGATATGAAAACCTGACTGCCTGGGCTGATCTCCTTGACCGTATCAACGTTTTTCCTGTGGCGGATGGTGATACCGGGATGAACCTGCGGGTAAGTCTTGCACCTCTGCGGGAATGCGGTACAAACCTGGAAACGGCTATAGCTCAACTCGCCTTAAGTGGTCGTGGTAATTCCGGTAATATTGCTGTGGCTTTTTTCCGGGAGTTTTTACACCCCATGGAAAACGGATTTTCCGGGGCGGCCCAAAAGGGCAGGGAGCAGGCATGGAAGGCAATAGGTAATCCCTCTCACGGAACCATGCTTGAAGTCTTCGATGTACTCTGTTTGTTGCTTTTGGAGGAAAGAGAAACAGCTCTCGATTATGTAACAATTAGAGATCACATGCAAAAAGCAGTGCTAGCCACAGAAACGCAGTTGTCGGAGCTTGCCGATGCCGGGGTTGTTGATGCCGGGGCTTTGGGAATGTTCTGTTTTTTTGATGGCTTTTTTGGGGAACTTACCGGACAAAAGACAGCAGTATGTCCAGTAACTGATCTGTTTGCTGATACTCTTTGCATCAACTCTTCATTTCGTCCACCGACCTCAGATGAATATTGTGTGGAGGCACATCTTACAACTGATGGTGATCCGGATGAACTTCTTGGCAGAATGGCAGCCCTTGGTAACAGTGTTGTAGTTGTTCCAGACGATTCCGGTGTAAAAGTACATATCCACACCAGAAATCCTGAAAAGTTACGAGATAAACTTTCTCTGCTTGGTAATGTGCAGGACTGGTCAGGTGAGGCCATGAGTTCAGTGATTGGAGAGGGAATCCGGAAAAGTTTCGCCAAAAACCGTGTCAGAATAATGAGTGATGCAGCAGGGTCAATTCCCCTGAAACTTGCCAGAATATATGGGATTATTTTGCTGGATAGTTATATTCTGACCCACGATCTGGCAAAACCCGAAAGCCTGTTTTCACCTGAACAACTTTATGTTCTTATGAAAAACGGGACGCGTGTGACCACAACTCAGGCATCCAATCATGAACGACATCTTCATTACCAGGCAGCTGTAAACCAGTATGAAAAAGTGCTGTATCTTTGTACTGGTTCCGCTTTTACCGGGAATTTTTCAATTGCTGTGGATTGGCAGAAGGAGAATGATCCTGATGCTCAGTTTGCAGTGATTGATACGGGTGCCGCATCTGGAAGGCTTGGTGTGATAGCTCTGCTTACGGCTCGATATGCTGAAACAGGTGCAAGTGCAGAAGATGTTAATGAGTATGCAGAAAAACTCACCCGGCAGGCTGAAGAGTATGTCTTTATCCATGAATTGAAACATTTGGTGGCAGGTGGACGTGTATCTAAAACAAAGGGGTTTTTTGGAGATTTTTTGCATATGAAACCTGTTATCAGTCCCGGTTTTGACGGGGTGCGCAAAATGGGTGTGGTACGAAACCGGGAAGCCCAGCTTGATTTTGCCTGTGCCAGGATTGGGCACCATGCTGATGCTTCGTTGTTTGTGCTGCTACAGTACACGGATAATAAAGAATGGTTGAGGGAGGTTGTTGAACCGAAAATTCGCACACATATTCCAGAGGCAGAGATTCTACTGGTACCCCTTTCACTCACATCGGGTGTTCATATGGGGCCTGGAACTTGGAGCATTGCCTTTGCATCATGCGAGGAGACGGCATGCTGAATCGCAGCAAAGTTGCCATCGTTATTCCGACATATAACCATGGAACCCGTATCAGCGATGTAGTGCGGGATAGCACTGCTCTTGGATATCCTGTTTTTGTTGTGGATGATGGATCAACGGACAGAACGGCTGAAATTCTCTCTGCCATTGAAGGTATTACAGTACTCACTCATGCACAAAATTTGGGAAAGGGTGCAGCTTTACGAACAGGTTTTAAGGCGGCGGCCGAGTCCTCTCGCTGGGCTGTAACACTTGATGCAGACGGACAGCACAAACCTGAGGACATCGAAAATCTCCTTAACGCTGTGAAAGGTGCCCATCGCCCCATTGTTGTAGGAGTACGTCAGGGAATGGATGGGGAAAATGTCCCCTGGACCTCCAGATTTGGCAGAGATTTCTCTAATTTCTGGGTATGGGTATCCGGCGGTCCGCAAGTAAATGATTCACAGTCCGGTTTTAGAATGTATCCTTTGCCGGAAGTACTTGCGCTTAATGTACGTGCTTTGCGGTTTGAGTATGAAGTGGAAGTTCTTGTAATCGCAAATCAAAAAGGTATTCCAGTTGTTCAGACTTCGGTACAGGTGGTTTACCAGAAGGGGAAGGAGCGTATTTCTCATTTTCACCCCTGGAGAGATTCTTTAAGAAACTCTGCCACGTTCAGCAGACTTATTCTAAAGCGTATCTTTTTTTATATCAGACGGAAATAAAAGTGAAAGGGTTTTGGTACATATTCCTTGAACGAATACCGGGAAACATTGGTTCCTGGATATTTTTCATTGCGTCCAAAAGTATTGCTGCCGGATATTTCCTTTTTTCAAAGAACGTGAGGGAGAGCCGTCGCTTTTATCGTCTCCTCTATCCTGAAAAAAGTAGTTTCCACCACAGATTGTGTACTTTTCGTCAGTATCAGAATTTTACTACCATCCATTATGATCGTTTTCTTGCAGGCAAAGGCATGAAAACAGTTTTTCAATCAGATGGCTTGGAAAAACTGGAGTTAGTACAACATCATAAGGGTGCAATTCTGCTCATGTCTCACTTTGGAAATTGGGAGATTGCTGCCCACCTTTTGAGGCAGCAGCAAACTCAATCGAACATTCTTCTGTATATGGGCATTAAAGAAAAAGAGGGCGTGGAGGCTCTACAGAAAGAACAACTGAAGGATTCCGGAGTGAAAATAATAGGTGTCCCGCGGGATGGCGGCTCACCATTTGACGCATTGGAGGGTATTCGATTTTTACAGGATGGTGGAATTGTTTCCATGACAGGCGATATCATCTGGCGCAGTGACCAACGCAGTATTCAGGTGAATTTTATGGGGGGAAAAGCAGTGCTTCCCCAAGCACCTTATATTTTTGCCATGGTGTCCGGTGCTCCAATATTGTGCTTTTTTAGTTTCCGGGTTGGGAAGAATAAATATACGTTTCGTTTTGCGGAACCCATTTATATTCACCCTAAAAATAGAAAAGACCGGACAAAACTTATACAGGAAGCTGCTCAGCAATATGCTGATTTATTAGAGAAAGAGCTTCGTGCACATCCCTTGCAGTGGTATCATTTTGATCGTTTTGTCCTGTAGCAGATCATATAAAACCCATTCAATAAAAAACGTATTCTTTCGGGATGTCAGTTAGTAATGGAATGGTCAAGTACAAGTAAACAGTTTTTTTAAGCGAAATATTTCTGTTTATCTAAACTTCCACTGCAATCCACACGAGACAATCCAGACATCTTTTTCGTATGTTATTCCCTGTGCGTCTGTTTTTCCAATATAGAATGGTCTGCTGGCTCCCATGGTGAAATCAAGGGTTTCTGTCGGGCTCCAGACGCCACCCATGCCGACTGTGTGGGCGTCAAGTTTTGCTTCTTCCGGAAGGCTGATGATTTGATCAGTTTCTATTTTTAGATTTGAGTAGAGATAGCCGGCACTGACCATCCATTCCCTGTTGAACCGGTATTCCGCAGATGCACCTATGTCATAACTGTTTCCAGCGCCATCAAAGTCTGTCTCCCAAGTGGCTTCTTTTTCAAGGTAGTAGATGAAATTGGCATCTACTTTGAGGTTGTCCATAATTTTATAGGATGCGCCTATTCCCAGCAGGCCAGGGAGGTCTTCACGCTCTTCCCGACCATCTTGATATCCCATAAGTGTCAGTAAAGCTGCCCCTTGCCGCACATCAAGTTCAAAGTTCAGTTTAGTGGCTGTTTCAAAACGAAAGCCAATGTTCCATTGCTCATTGGGGCTGATATTTACTCCAAAAATTCCTCCCCAGCCATCAGCATCATCTCGTAACTCTGCTACTGCATTGCCAAATCCAGGAAGTCCATCGGCACTGAGTGTAAATTTTTTATACGCTGAGACATAACGGAGTCCGGCGGATACCGAGAATATATTGTTTATTTCATATGCTCCACCAATGGTATATCCGCTATAGATACTTTTTGCCTCTACCCGCTGTGGAAAGGAGCCGGCAACAGAGAAAGGTACACCAAGAAGGCCGCTGGTTATTGCAATAGACCTGGCGTTTCCATTTTGGAAATCAACTTTTCCACCACCAGCAACAAGAGATGCTGTGATGTAACCAGCCCATTTGTCTTCTTTGTAGATGGCAAAAAAACCGGGAACCATGGAACTTTTATCCTGACCCAGTTTTCCAACACCTGGAATAGAGTTTGAATAGTCTTTGGCTAAGTATTGACCATCTAATTTAAGATATTTTCCGGTTTTCATTTTCATTATTCCGGCGGGATTGTGTACAGCAATGTCGGCATAGTCTGTTGCTGCTTGCCTGTTCAGGGTTCTGAAATAATCAGAACTTGCATTTTGTTTGTTGATGATTCCACCAGCTAAGATCGGGGTGGCAACGAGTCCTAATACGCCTGCTAGGGAAAGAGTGAGTAAGTGTTTTTTCATGGTGGATCATCTCGGATGAGGGGTATATGTAAACATACTGCCCTGCGGGCAGAAGGTATTCGGTATTCGGTATGCGGTTTTCGGCAAGCAACATAGGAACAACTCCTACAGAAACTTTGATTTTCCGATACATGAACATGATGCCCTGCGGGCAGTAGGTGTTAGGTGTCGGCATTCCGTGAGCAATTACAACAGTAGAGTCTCTTGAAACTATTTTGTTTATTTTTTACTCAGAGAGTCGTTACGAAATTTCTTAAAAGGAGCAAACAAGGGGGTCACCGCAACGCCTTTTTAACTGTGCGACCGAGTAGCTCGATTGAGTAGGGTTTTTTTATAAATTCATTTGCTCCAAGTCGAAGGGTCGCTTTAACGTCATTGCTTTCAGAAAAGCCACTGACGATTATGGCTTTCTGTCCGGGATGCAGTTCACTTATCTCTTTATAGGTCTGGTATCCATTTATACCTGGTTCCATAAGCATATCAAGAAGTACCAGATCAACAGAATGATTTTGTAGATACATAATGGCGTTTTCACCACTTTCTGCTGTTTGAACCGTATAACCAAGTTTTGTGAGAATGTTACTGCTGATATCTCGTTGCAGTTTGTCGTCATCCACCACCAGGATGCTTGCAGTTCCCCGTAAATCTTCTGCTTCACTTTCTGCAATAGTTACCTTTTCTTCTGTGGTGACAGGAAGGTAGACGGTGAATGTGGTACCGTTGTCATCGCTTGTGACTTCAACCGTACCCTTATGTTCCAGCACAGAATTCCAGACTACAGCCAGACCCAGCCCTGTACCGCTTCTGCCAATCACTTTTTTGGTGTAAAATGGTTCGAAAATATGCTGTAGGGATTCAGCAGGTATACCGGGGCCGCTATCGCTTACCCGCAGTAGAATGTAGTCACCTTTTTCTAACAACGGAATCTCAGGATGCCGGGTAGTGAACTGTTGTCTGGTGGTTGAGAGAGTAATGCTTCCCGTTATTTCAATGGCTTCAAAGGCGTTGTTTACCAGATTCATCAAAACCTTCTGGATATGAACAGGAGAACATTTGCAGTTTGGCAAATTAGCCTCAAGGTTCAAGTTCATTGAGATTTTCGGGTAGAGAGATTCCTGTTCCCGATATTCAGGAGAGGAAAGATAGCTATTAATCAGATCGTTGATGCAGACAATCTCGTACTGGCTGGCTACGCCACGGGCAACGGTAAGAAGATCTGTTACCACCGCAGCGGCTCTCAGCCCTGATTCCCGGATTGTTTGAATGGGCTTCCTCAGCTTGCTGTCCTCAGGTAAATCCATAAGAATCAATTCAGGATAACTGATTATTCCCGAGAGGATATTGTTGAGATCATGGGCAACCCCACCCGCCATAAGGCCTAATGACTCCATCTTCTGGTGTCGTACCAGTTGTGCCTGAATCTGTCTTTTTTCTTCTTCAGCCTGTATCCGTTCATTCATTTCTCTGGTGATTTTAAAGTTTGCCTCCACAAGTTGTGATGTTCGTTCCACAACTCTTTCTTCCAGGATACTCCGGGCATGTTTCACTCGTTCCCGTTCTTCATGGAGTAGGCTTTTCATGAAAAAATCACGGCGAGCATAATGTTCTATGGAATAACAGGAAATCATTCCTATTAGATTGGCTCCAAGAAAGAAAAAATTGTTACTAATGAGAATGAGGACAGGCGTTTCTACCATGTAAATGGCAGCATATTCATAGAGAACGATGAGACAAAAGCAGGTGGGACTTGCCCAGATAAATCGTAGTTTCGTACTTGTGTATATCACCATGAAAATAAGAATTAACCCGGCATAATAGGAATAACTCACTGGAGGTGGTGCAAGAACGATCATCATTACAATACCAGCCCCGGCCAGAAATCCCAGGCTGCTAAGGATAGGCTGCATTACTTTTTTAAACAGGGCAGAAAATGAAAAGAAAAAGACACCCAGTGCTAATGGGCAGAAAATCGCGTAACGAAACAGCCAGAAAGTACCTTTTTCTTCAGGAAAGAGATAAATATCAAGAATGCCAAAGAGACCATAGATCAGAGAAGCAGCTAAACAGGCAATGCGGACTATGGTGAGTGAACCACGGAAATAGTCATCAAGAAATGCGCTTTCGAGATGACTCTGGTTTCTACGGAAAGCAAGGGTGATAGGATGCAGATGCATCTTTTCAGAATTTTCCAAAGGAACTTTTTTCTGCTCAGCCTGTTTTTCCATGGGGAGCCGTGAAGGAGTCACAATTGGTTTTTCCTTTGTGAGGGTTGCTGGAATTACACAACAGGGTCATTGTGCTGCTGTATCAGTTTTTATGCGCTAAAACAAAAAGATTCACTTTTTCCGGTTCTTCAAGAATTGTCACATCTCCTCCAAATTTGGTGTCCTTAAACAACTCCTTTAACTCCTCCCCGGTTCGATAAATCAGCTTCCAGTGCAGCAGATGATCCATAAAAAGCATATCTTTGTGTGGGGCAAAGTTCCCTATCAGCAGAGAACCTCCAGGTTTCAGATGCTCATGGCATTTGTCCACCAGTTTGCAGAATAAACGTGGTTCCAGATAATCAAAAAGTCCGGCTGAATAAATCAGGTCTTTGGCACCAATGTCATGGCTGACTTTACCTAGTGCCCATTTAACCAGGTTTTCACTCATGTATCGTACAGAAGCATTATGAGGGATATTATTAACGTTCTGGTTGGAATATTGCAGTGCTTCAGTATCAATGTCAACGCAGAGGGCGTCAATTTTTTCTGTATATTCGCATTCCCGGAGAAAATCAAATAATTCACGGCATGGCCCACAGGCAAGATTCATAACAGAAAAAGATTTGTTTTTTTCAAGACGTTTTTTTGATAAATGGTGCAGCTGATCCTTCATCAATATACGGCGACCTCGTATTGCCTCCATACTCTGAAGCTGCAAGCCCCAGCCGTCGATTAGTCTACCGATCTTGCCATCACCCTTTGGGGTGTTCTGGTAGATATGTTCCATCATCAGGAAATCGCCTGCATAGCCCTTTGGTTTGTAATAGGCTCGTTCTGCAAAACGACTTCGCATGAGATAGGGAAATATTTCCTTGAAGACAAACCCCCACATGTGGTCTTTATCTTCCAGGTTCGGCATTAATTCGCTGAAGCTGCTTAGGCCGTTGTTCAAGGTATCCAGTATCTTATAGCCTTGTGTGAGATACTGTTTTGGGATGTCATCTTCAACAACTGCCTGCAAAGTGTGGCTCAGGTCGTAGAGTTGCGATTTTACAGATTCAACATTCTGGTTGATCTGACGCCATGGTTTTGATCGTAGGAGAGAGTCGGGCAGGATCTTTGTCTTTTCATACTGGCGCTTTCGGTTGGTGAGAGATGCCGCAAAAGCAGTCAACGGTTCATGTTCTTCCAGGATCTTTCTGAATTTTATACAGATGTCCTTTGTGAGAAAGAGCATGAGGGAAGCAAAAAGAAGGGGCTCATTCTGTCGTAGCTGATCCATTACTTTTTGATTGAATATGTGGATGTCGGATTGCTCCATTGCGATAATGTCGCGAGTTCTGGAACCTTGGTCAAAGAAGCCGATTTCTCCAAAAAAGGAGCCTGCACCAATGAGGGCTACAGTAATTTTTGTATCTTTTGCAATGTAGGAGACCTCCACTGTTCCTTTAGCAATATAATAAAAAGAATGGGCATCATCGCCGTGTAACAGTATCGCCTCATTAGGGTTACAGCTAAAGGGGTTAGCAAAGGGCAGAATCCTGTTTTTGAACTCTGTGTGAAAAATGTCAGATTTGTTTGTTATTGGATCGGTGCGCAGGTCTTCGGGGGGAACTGAAGTTTTCATAGTGAATAATCCCAATTGTGTTTTTTTGAGTTAAGCGTAGACTTCGAAAGAATTTGCTGAAGGTACTTTTACCTTTCAAGTGGCTACTGAAAAGAGTACCAGCTTACCGTTCATCACCAGTGTTAGTCTTACAAACATTTAATGAGAATCTCCTTTTATAATAGCAAAGAGATGGGAAAAGTTCAAGTTTATGGGAATTATTCTTGGGCTTGGTTCAGCTTCTCTTTATTTCGATTTTGTGTTGTTGTGTGTCTGGATGTATTCTGCACTGTTTATTTTCTTGAAAACTGTGTAGTATTGGGACTCATTTTTTTTATTTTCAATGTTAATTCTTCCAGGCCTCAGCCCCATGACAAGAGATGAACTGCAGGAAAAGATAGTAGTAATTTTAGTAGATGAATTTGAATTCGAGAATCCGGGTTTCACGGATAATCTTCGTGATGACCACGGATTTGACAGTATTGATGCTATTGAACTTCTGGCAAAAATTGAAGAAATACTCGGCTTTCAGATTTCACGTAAAGAAAAAGAAAAGGCCATGAGTATTCGTACCATCAATGATATTCTCGATTATATTGAAACCATTCAGGCTGCCCATAAAAGCTAATCGGTGATTGTGTATGGAAAGACGAGTTGTTATCACTGCCTGCTCTGCAATCACCCCCATCGGTTATGGAAAAGATGCTATTGTAGAAAGTCTCAGGACAGGTAAGTCCGGTGTAAAACCGCTCCGTGATGATGGCCTGCTTACCGAACGGATTCATTCCAAAGTTTTTGGCACCGTTGATTATCCCATTGATTACGGTTTTGCCCGTAAAGATACAAAAACCATGGGGCCTGTTGCCTATTACGCCTGCAAGGTGGCGGGCGATGTGCTGGCAGAATCGGGTCTGAGCCAGGATTTTATACGTTCTGGTCGCCTGGGAGTCTCATTTGGTTCCACCCACGGCAGTCCCACGGTACAGCGTAGTATCTACAAGACTTTTTTCAACGAGGATAAATCAAAATTTTCTTCCATTGGCGCTGTGGATTATTTAAAATCCATGGTGCATACCACAGCCGTAAATATCACCAGAATGTTTGGTATTACCGGCAGGGTGGTTGCCTCGTCTACGGCCTGCACCACCTCTAGTCAATCTATTGGGTATGCTTATGAGATGGTGAAATTTGGTATGCAGGATGCCATGATTGCCGGAGGTGCCGATGAGTATGACACCACAACGATTGCTGTCTTTGATAATCTACTCGCCTGTTCAGTTGATTACAATGATACTCCTAAGCGTACTCCGCGACCCTTTGATCGTAATCGTGATGGTCTGGTGGTGGGTGAAGGCGGGGCGGCAGTACTTCTTGAAGAGTACGAGCATGCGCATGCTCGCGGTGCAACAATATTGGGTGAAGTGATCGGTTTTGCCTGTAATAATAATGGTGGTGATCTGATTCTGCCAAATCTTACCGGAATTACAACTACCCTGCAACTGGCACTTGATAACGCAAAGATACAACCCGCAGATGTTGATTTTATTTCCGCCCATGCAACGGCTACCAAGATGGGTGATGTTATAGAATCTCAGGCTATTGCTGAGGTGTATGGCAACAAACCCTGGGTGATCGGACTGAAAAGTTATATGGGGCACACCATGGGAACCTGTGGTGCCATTGAAACGATTTTAAGTTTATATATGATGGAACAGGGGTTTCTGGCACCTACCCTTAACCTTGAAAACGTGGATGAACGCTGTGCCATGCTCCGTCATGTTCGTGAAGTAACTGAGGCCGGAACCAGGACTGCAGCCATTCAGAATTTTGCTTTTGGCGGGGTTAATAACTGCCTGATTATCA
Organism: Desulfocapsa sp.; assembly: GCA_022712975.1. Lineage (GTDB taxonomy): Bacteria > Desulfobacterota > Desulfobulbia > Desulfobulbales > Desulfocapsaceae > Desulfocapsa. The sequence continues at coordinate 4,141 of JAFLJO010000109.1, read as the reverse complement.
CAGATGGCCGGAAATAATCCAAAGGCTGGTTTTGTTGACAGGTTGAGCGATTTTGTGGTGACCTTAATCTGCTGGGTCTATTTTATTTTTGCCTTCCTGTTTTTCTTTTCTTTTTTCTATATTGCAGCCTTTTTATTTTGTAAGGATCGGGAACGGGCATTTCAGTACATTGACCATCTGTTTTTAAAGGGTTTTTTGTGGTTGCTTCGTGTGTTAGCCCCTCGTCATAAGTGGGAGATTGATTCTGAAATTTGTACTATTAGCGGCTCCATCATTGTTTGCAACCACCTGTCATACCTTGATCCTCTTATTTTTATTTCTCTGTGGTCCAGACAAAAAACAATCGTTAAGACGAAATTTTTTCATGTACCTGTCTTTGGCTGGTTTATCAAAGTCTCAGGGTATCTGCCCTCAACCACAGAAGGTGTACATGCAAAAAGGATGATTGAACAGGTGGAAAGTATGGGTGAGTTTTTAGAAAATGGAGGAAATCTCTTCGTTTTTCCTGAAGGTACCCGGAATCCTGATGGAGACCTTGGCGATTTTTATAAAGGAGTTTTTAAGATTGGTCGCATGTACAGATGTCCCATCCATGTGTTACATCTTTGCAACACAGATAAGCTGTTCACGCCGGGAACGTTTTTCTTTAACACAAGAGTGCATAATCGTATCAGGATGAAGATTATTGGCTGTACCCGGTCTGCAACCGGTAAGGAAAGAGCCTCTGCCAAAGAACTTGAAAAAGAAGTGCTCCAGATATTTGAAAGTCATAGCGGTTACGAAAAGAAAGCATGTTGATTACTTTAGCCCTGGAAAAAATCCATTCCGTCTGGAACGAATGAATACATTTAACGATTTTGAGGGATATTGATATATCGAGTTCTATGCAGTTATATAATCTTGAGTTTACAGAAGAAGAAATAAAAAAATCAGTGGCCGGAGACAGGCTGCTGTCCATTGAAATAGAGTTTAGCCGTATCTGCAATTTTCGCTGCTCATACTGTTATGTGCCTGAGAAAAAAGAGTGTAAAGGTGAACTTTCAAAGGATGAAATCAAGGATGTAATTCTACAGGCAAAGGAGCTTGGTACCAGAAAAATTATTATTCTGGGTGGCGAACCAAGTATTTATCCTCATCTTTCTGAGATGCTGAATTTTATTGATAGACATGGTTTTGACATTGAAATGTTTACCAATGGAACCGGAGTGAATGCAGAGCTTGCACAGCTCCTGGCAGAACTAAAAGTCAGGCTTGTTCTGAAATTGAACTCACGCAACAGAGAAGTTCAGGATCGTCTGGCCGGAAAAGAGGGTGCCTACGATATCATTCAATCAGCTTTTGGTCATTTAAAAGATGCCGGATATCCGTCGGATGATCTTTTTCTTGCCCTCTCAACCATAATTTGTCAGCCCAACTTTGATGAATTGGTGGATATGTGGAAATGGGTTCGTGAACAGAAAATAGAACCCTACTTTGAGGTAATTACTCCCCAGGAAAATGCCCTGGATAATCTCTGGCTTTCTGTTGATTCCATTAAAGTAAAAGAGCTGTTCGCCGAACTATCCAGAATAGATCAGGAAAAATATGGACGGGACTGGGAGCCGCAACCACCATTGGCTGGGAATAAATGTATGCGACATCAGGTATCCTGCCTGGTAACTGCCATCGGTGATGTGATGCCCTGCGTTGGTGTGACCATTCCACTAGATAACATACGAAAGAACAAACTTGGTCATATTCTGAAAAACAGTGAGGTCATGCAAAATCTAAAGAACTATCGGGAGATGATTAAAGGTGAATGCCGGGATTGCGATAAAGCTGCAGAATGCTATGGTTGTCGTGGCGCTGCCTATCAGCTCACCGGTGATTATCTGGCATCCGATCCAACCTGCTGGCGTAATCAGAAACAAATTGTGAGTGAACAGGAGTGAACGCCATCCCTGAAAAGGTAATTATCGTCGGCTCTGGAGTGGGTGGTTTAAGTATGGCAATAATCCTTGCCGGACTTGGTTATGATGTCACTGTTCTTGAAAAAAACAGGCAGCCGGGAGGTTTGCTGCGCAGCTATACACGTGATGGGATAGAATGTGCGACTGGTGTGCATTATCTGGGATCACTCGATAAGGGGCAGGTTCTTAGAAAATTCTTTGATTATCTTGGTATAACAGATGCTATCCCTGTTTCACGTATGGGGACAAGTGGTGTCATTGATCGGTATCTGTTTGATTCTCCGAATACTCACCCCTTCCAGTTTGATTTACCTGCTGGTTTTGATACCTATGAAAAGAATCTGAAAAAGGATTTTCCGGCAGAGCAAGCGATTATAGAACAAATCCTTGCATCAATTCGTAAAACTTCCGAACAGTTGCATGCGCTTGATTACTTGTATGCAGCAGATAATGACTTCTCTCTTCTTGACCAGGCGGAATCGTACGGAGAAATCCTGGATCAGCTTGGCTGTTCCCCTCGTCTGCGAAGCGTACTGGCCATTCCATCATCCTGGATTGGAGTACCAGTTGCAGATTGTCCTGCGTATTATCATAATATGGCTCTTGCCTCCTATCTTTCCTCATCCTGGCGTTTGGAACAGAGCGGGTCTGATATGGCAGCTGTTCTGGTGGATCGCCTGAAGGATTTGGGTGGGAAGGTTATTACATCTGCTGAAGTGGATAAAATACTTGTTACTTCACGGGTTGTCAGTGGTGTGCAGTTAAAAACCGGTGAATGTTTGACTGGCTCAATTGTGATTGCAGCTATTCATCCTCAAGTTGTTTTAAAGATGTTACCCGATGGAGCAGTAAAACCATCATACAAAAACCGGATTACGAAAATAAAAAACACCCACTCTATTTTTACGGTTCATGCCCGGATTGATGCTGAATCCCATCCTGAAATCCCACATAATATATTTCAAGTGGAAACGGATAAAAAGGGCAATATAAACGATCTGAGATACTATCAGTTTAGAAAAAGTGAGAAAAAGAATACAACACTGCTGTCCATTCTCACCTCGGGTAATGATGAGTTGTGGATTCCCTGGAAGGATACTTTAACAGGGCACCGTGGCCGTGAGTATCGAGAAGTAAAAAATAAATATGCAGAAAAACTGCTGAATGAAGCGGAAAAAATATTTGGTTCTTTCAAGGATTTAAAGCTATTGGACGCCTATACCCCGCTGACCATACGTGACTGGGTACACAGCCCGGACGGCAGTGCCTACGGGGTGCTACGTTCCTCAAGCCAGACGCTGGGCACAGCATTGCTTAACCGCACTGCGGTAAAGGGTTTGTATCTTGCCGGACAGAATGTTCTGGCACCGGGTCTGATTGGCACCATTATGGGATCTTTCAGTACTGTTAAGCTGATTCTCGGGCCCGATGAATTTCGGAAAAAAATAAGTCTGTAAGGAGAGCCGGTATTACAGATCAGTTGGCATTTTATTTATGTATCGGAAAATCAAAGTTTCTGTGGGAGTTGTTCCTATGTTGTTTGCCGAAAACCGCATACCGCATACCGAATACCTTCTGCCCGCAGGGCATCATATTTTTTAAGACGTGTAACAGCAATGGCAACGAGTCCATTTTTAACAGCTACACTCTGGATACTGTCTCCATGTTCGTAGATTGAGATGATTCCTGATTTTTTTGGCTCAGCTGGTGTTGCGATGTCGATGACAATAATGCTTTTATCCGCACCGGTTACAAAAAGATTTTTCCCGTTCCTGTCATAGGCCACTATTTCAGCACTACCACTCCCAAAAGATCCTATTTGAAGAGATGAAGTTTTTTCGGCTCTACCATCATTTCCTAAGCGGTACAGAGAAACTGTACTGCTTAATTCGTTGGCAATGGCCAGGAAGTGTTGTTCATTCTGAACAAAATGGACCATTCCCTCAGGAGCCAGGTCTCCGCTGGCTGTTGGCAGATTTGTGTAAACGATATCATTATTATATTTTATGAATTCTGCTTGACGGGGGTTGGATATATCATAAACAAAGAAGGGCTCTTTTGAAATTCAAGTGGGTAAAGCGAATTCATTTATCTTAGAAAAATCCAGTTTTCCTGTCAAAAGATACGCAATTGTTTTGAAGTGTGCGCGCTTATAGCCTCTTGCTTTTCGCTTTGCGGCCTGCAACACAGAA
>JAFLJO010000015.1 GCA_022712975.1 Desulfocapsa sp. | reverse complement strand
CTTACAAAAAGGTAAAAAATCCTATCTCGGTGATATGTCAAGGAAAAACGTTGGGTTTTCTAATATTTTTCATAGTGTTTACGAAGACTAATTTAACAAACAATGCTATTGCTAAGTTTCAGGTCGTCTCGGGAATTGCTGCACAAACAGGCAAGTCGGTTCTTATGGTAGATGCTGATTTACGTAAACCTGGGCTGAGTACACGATTTGGAGTACAAAAAGCAACGGGATTCTCGAATATTATTGCAGATGTGTTAGGGCGCTCTGTAAATAACGGTCTTCTTGCAGATTATGACTTACATGATCTTATTCAGTTAAGTTCTCTGCAGAAGCGTACAAATGTTCTCAATATTAAGAATAAAGAGAATGAAGTAGAACTTTTTTTTCTAAAAGGTGAACTGGTAGATGTTTATTGGAAAAACAGACCTGATTCAAAAAAATTGGCGAATACCCTCATAAGAGAAAAATTACTTACAGAAAAAGAAGCGAAAGTGGCATTGGGTCATCAAAAAAAATCAGTCAGGCGTTTAGGGGCTGTTTTACTTAGCCTGATGATGATTGAAGAAAAAGCGTTGAATAAAATTCTTGCTGTCCAGGTAATGGAAGCATTTAAAATTGCCACAGAGATGAAAGAAGGAAGTTTTTCAGTGAACTCTGTCGCTGATAATGAAGTTCAGTTTTCGAAATCACAATCTGTTATTTTTTCACAATTAACCGGGGAGTTACTTTCCTCTGAGAATGGTAATTCCTATATAACCAAAAGTATTGAATCAAATATTTTACCCACAGAAGAAAAAAATCTCTTTCTTTTGCCTTCAGGGAGTACTCCCCCAAATCCTTCCGAATTGATTGGTTCGAACAAAACAGAATATTTGTTTAATATACTGCAGAAAAAGTTTGATGTTGTGATTGTCGACAGCTCACCAATAGTACCTGCAAGTGATGCCTTATTGCTTTCACAGCATGTGGACGGGGTTATGCTTGTTATCAAGGCCGGTGAGACAAATCGAACCATTGTAAAAGATGCAGCCCAGCAGTTGACTACCGCCGGTGCCAATATACTTGGTGTACTTCTTAATAGTGCCGATATGACAAAAGGCTCGTATTATAAGTATCATCAACAATATTATGGAAGTTGATCCAGTAGAAAAACCGAAAAAATTCCAAACTTTACTGCATGTTATTTTCCTCGTGACTGTGCTGTCACTGATACTATTACTTTTCCCTCAGATCATTTCCCGCTTTTATTATCAGCAGGGAGTGAACAGTTTAAGGGAAGGTAATGTTACAGAAGCAGAACTCCTGATAGAAAAAGCAGCAGACTGGCTTCCTTTATTCTGCTTCAGCAATGATCGAAAGCGTATTAAGATTATCGAAGGGGATATTCATTTCCACAATGCGGAATCATCGGAACAGATAGCCATTTTTCTTGCAGAAATGGAAGCAGCGGAAAAAGCCTATAGAGAGGCTGCTCTTCTTCAACCGCTTGATATCGATGCCCATACTGGTCTTGCAAAAGCTACTGAAACGCTTGAAAGACTCTATCCTTTTGTAAACAAACATTCTTTCCCCACTCAAGCCTTACCTGTCTATCAGCATCTATTGGATCTGATGCCCACTAATCTATATAGCCTTAGTCTGTTGACAAAATATTATTATTCCAGAGGGATGACCGACGATCTCCTTTCAATAATCAGCAAATCGATCAGTATATATCCACCACTCTACTTCCAGTTGAAGCGACAGGCTTTTTACAGCGATACAATGAATCAGATGATTCAACATTCACTCCTTACTGCGGTGGAAAATGGGCTGTATGAAAAGCATGCTTATCGTGCGCTTTCTGATCTTGCATTACGTACTGATAAGTATAAAGAAGCCATTGAGTATTACAAAAGATCAATGTCTGGCTTTCCTGATAAAAATATATCAGGCAGATACCTCCATCTTGGTCGTTTATATCTGAAAGACAGCCAATGGGATAATGGAGAGCAAGCTTTTATAAGTGCCTTGAAAACCGGAGACCGCATAAAGCTGTTGGAGAGAATTTGGCATTCCTATAAAAATGTAAAACATCCCGACAAATTTCTGCCCTTTGTCAAAAAAATTGAAAAAATGTACAGATTGCCTGAGTCTGTAGAAATTCTGAAGGCTCGATGTTTGATTGATGCGGGTCGCTTTGAGCTGGCAGGAGTGTACCTGCAGCGTATCTCGAAAGCTAAGCATAAACCGGAAAGTTTGTATCATCAGGCCAGAATTGCCGAGAAACTACAGGATTGGGATACCATGGAACTCAAAAGTCAACGTGCAACGGTGCTCGATCCTGAAAAATCCCACTATCATCTGCTTTTTTCCAGGGCACTCCAGAAACAGAAAAAATGGCCTCAGGCCGAAAAGGCGGCAGGCAAGGCTATCATCCATTCCTCCAAAAGTAATCCATGGCTCTATAATCACCGTGCCTGGATCAGATGGAACCGAAAAAATATGCAGGGAGCACTGAGTGATTGGGAGAGGGCCGTTTCAATTTCGCCGCAAACAGCAGCGTTCTATCATCGTATGGCCCTGGTCTTTGAAAGAGGGGGGAATACTCCAGAAGCCCTCAAGCAGATCAATAAAGCTCTTACAATTAAACCAGATCAAGAGAATTATTTACGTTTTAAAGAGAAGATTGAAAGCAGGAAGTAAGCACCGTGAATTTTTCAAAAGAGTGTTTTTTTTCAGTTACTGACAACTAGCAACTAACAACTCAAGACACTTCTTAACGAGGTCTGAATGGAAAAAAAGATCACCATTCAATACAGTTCCATTGCAAAATATATACTCTATGCCATTCTTCTGTTCAGTCCGCTGGCTCGTGGTTCTGTCCATCCATGGCATCATGGAGTTATTCAGATTGGGGTTCTTTTGATGCTTTCCCTGCTTCTGATGCAGACCATTCAGACAAAAGAATCACTGCTACCTAAGACTTCTCTGGATAAACCAATTCTTGCCCTGCTGCTACTTTGCTGTATTTCGTTTTTCTTCAGCGTATCCAGGCCTGATTCGGTTGAGGCCATTGCACTCCTGCTGTCCTATATTACTATTTTTTATGTAACGGTTTATTTCTGTCGTACCCGAAGAAATCAACGGGAACTGGTCTATGTGATTTGCATAATTGCTTCCCTTCCGGTACTGATCGGGTTTCTTAAATTTATGGATATGATTCCTTTTTCACTGTGGAACTATGATGATCTTCATTACCCAAAAACTTTTTTGACAGGAGTATTCGGTAACTATAACCATCTGGCAGGATACCTGGAAATGGTCATACCTTTAATGCTGATACTGTTTGTAACACGAACAAGAAGAGGATGGAGGAAGGCGGCATTAATATGCTGGGTACTCATTTTTGTGGTTTGTCATATTTTCACACTTTCCCGAGGAGGATGGATATCCCTTGGAGGTGCTTTACTTTTTATGACCTTGATTTTACTAAGCAATAAAAAGTTTACAAGCAAAAAACTACTGATAACACTATGTTCGACAGCCTCTGTTCTGGTCTTCTTTGTTTTATCCGGCTCTAGGCTGTTCGAACGGATGATGAGCCTGGCTGAAGAAGAAGTTGTCCTTGGCGTAAATGGTAGAATGCGTATATGGAAAGGCACACTTACACTGATTAAAGAGCATATCTTTGTGGGAACAGGTCCCGGTACATTTGCAATAGTCTTTCCTCGTTTTCAGCCCCCCGGAACAACAGCCAGATTCTATCAGGCTCATCAGGATTATCTACAGTTCATCTCAGAAATAGGGGTATTTTTTATACCATTATTGTGCTGGATGCTCTACGCACTGTTCCGCAGCGGATTTAAGGGATTACACAGCAGAAGCAGACAAAAATGGGGAGTTACTTTGGGGGCAATGACTGGAATTTTTGCGATTCTGATTCATTCCTTTGTCGATTTTAATCTTCATATCCCGGCAAATGCGATTCTCTTTACTGTTCTTGCAGCGATTGTTGTTTCAAGGCAGTCAACTCCCGCCCCCAATAGTAACTTCACGAACGGTAAGCAGTAATAGTTTGAGATCCAAACCTAACGTCCAGTTATCAATATATTCCAAATCCATATTCATCCATTGTTCAAAGGTAATACTATTCCTGCCACTAACCTGCCATATACAAGTAAGGCCCGGCTTCATGGAGAGTCTGCGTCTCTGCCATACTTTATATTCTTTAACTTCAGCTGGAATTGGAGGCCGTGGGCCGACAAGACTCATCTCGCCTTTAAGGATATTGAATAACTGAGGCAATTCGTCCAGGCTGGTTTTTCGCAAAAAAGCGCCAACCCATGTAATGCGCGGATCTTTTTTAATCTTAAAAACCGGTCCGTCCATCTCATTACCGGCTATTAATTTTTCTCTTAAATCTTCAGCGTTAACAACCATCGTGCGGAATTTATGCAGTTTAAACCGCCTGCCGTTAAGTCCTGACCGTTCCTGAGAAAAAAAGACAGGACCTTTTGAAGTACATTTTATAGCCAGGCTGACCAGCAGAAAAAGAGGGGAGAGCAGAACAAGACCGATAAATGCACCGACATAGTCAATATACGATTTGAGCAGTAAGGCATTGTCATTTTCAGGTATGGAAGACAAGGAAAGAGTGGTAACGCCAAGAAAATCCTCTATATTAACCGTTGCTGTCTGGGGAAGGTATTTAATCTTATTAATTTGGAAATCGGGAAGTACACGAACATTTTTACCCATTTCTTCGGCTAAATAAATATATTCGTGGACATTTTCGATTTTTTTAAGTGGGATTCCAAAAACCACCTCATCTATGGTTTCCTGCTCCAGAAGCTCCTTGAATCTTTTCATGGTACCGATAATTTTAATTGATTCATGCACTCTGTTACCCACCAGCTCTTCCTGATCGTTGGTTTCAAGGCAACCGCATATTCTGTATCCGGAACTCTTCCTTTTTCGTGTCGCTTTAATAAAGTCCAAAGCCCTTTGTCTGGAACCGATAAGCAGAATGGTTCTGATGTTGTAGTCGTGAGACCTGGAACGGGCCAGGATTATATAAAGTATGCCTTTAAAAAGAGAGAGGGCAACAAAAGAATAGCAAAAGAATATAATGATATAAAGTCTGCTGACAGCGTCAAAATGCATCAGGTATCCAATAATAATCATCCCGATCGTTCCACTGAGAGTTCCTTTGAGGGTTTTTAAAACAACTCCCCTAAGAGAAAGTTGTCTGTATGGTTCATATATACCTATAAGTCGAAAACTGGTATGAAAAGAGATTAAAGCAATGAGAAGAAGAGTGTTATAATTATATTGGCTTGCTAATCCACCAAGATCCCCGGGTAAATAGATTTTTGTATAATATGCTATGGTAAAGCAGCCATAAATAATGATCAGATCAATGATCTGATGAATTGTCAGAAATAACCCGCTCTGTTTGCGTAACATCTCTTTTTGTTCCTTTGAGTTTTTTTTCTGAATACAGAAATTCAACCAGCTTTAAAGTTATACCACAAACGATCCTACAAGGTATTTAGCCTATTGTAACTAGGTAAAAATACCAATAAATTATCATGGATTGTTTTATTCTTGGCTATAGATGTTCGCAAATGAAAAGGTACTTCTTTAAGAAATTAAATATGATGCCCTGCGGGCAGAAGGTATTCGGTATTTGGTATGCGGTTTTCGGCAAACAACATAGGAACAACTCCCACAGAAACTTTGATTTTCCGATACATTAAAATATTATTAATTTGGTAAGTTAATGTTTGGCTAGAGCATCAATTCATTTACGAAACACTATCTTGTCCACCTTCTTTGCATGTGTTATTGTTAACATAAGAATAATCCAAAAATGAAATCAGTGTCAAGGTTTTGTTTGTCTCGTATTTTTGAGTTGTGCGGGTAGGATGCCAATATATATATGTATCGGAAAATCAAAGTTTCTGTGGGAGTTGTTCTTATGTCGGTTGCCGAACACCTAATACCGATTACCGAATACCCTCTGCCCGCAGGGCATCATGTCCGGTAAAATGACACAATGAAATCATGCAGATATCTTGACCAGCCCCCAATCGAACCACAAATATGTGAAATACGTCTTAGGAGCAATATGCGTAAGGGAATTATACTAGCTGGAGGGTCAGGAACCCGATTACACCCTCTCACCCATTCAGTCAGCAAACAGCTCATGGCGGTGTACGATAAGCCGATGATCTATTATCCACTGTCCGTACTGATGCTGGCTGGGATTCACGACATCCTCATTATCACCACCCCTCATGACCAGCAATCCTTCATTAACCTTCTTGGCGATGGTCAGCAATGGGGGATGAATTTCAATTATGCCGTACAAGCAAGCCCCGATGGCTTGGCTCAGGCCTTCATTATTGGTGAAGAGTTCATCGCTAGTAATGATGTCAGTCTCATTCTGGGAGATAATATTTTTTATGGCCATGGTATGGATCAGCTCCTCGAGAATGCAACCAGGCAGGAAAACGGAGCCACTGTATTTGGTTATTATGTAAAAGATCCTCAGCGTTATGGTGTTGTCTCCTTTGATGAAGAGGGGCATGCCATTGATCTCGAAGAAAAACCTGAAATACCAAAAAGTAATTATGCGGTTACAGGACTTTATTTTTATGATAATGATGTTATCTCCATCGCTAAAGATATCAAACCGTCACCTCGCGGTGAACTGGAAATCACCGATGTGAATAAAATCTATCTCAAAAACGATAGTCTTAACGTAGAGTTTATGGGGCGTGGTTATGCCTGGCTTGATACTGGCACCCATGATTCCCTGCTCTCCGCAGGAAATTTCATTAAAGTTATTGAAGAACGCCAGGGGCTGAAAATATCCTGCCCTGAAGAAATTGCCTATCGCATGGGCTTTATTGATGCCGAACACCTGGAACAACTCGCAACTCCACTCATTAAGAGCGGCTATGGTAAGTATCTTATGAGTGTTCTAAATCAAGGCATCCGCTAATGAAAATTATCAAAACAACGTTGCCTGGAGTGATTGTTATTGAGCCACGAGTTTTTGGTGATCAGCGTGGTTTCTTCCTTGAAACCTATCGGCAGGATGTCCTTAAAGAGGCTGGTATTGATGTTGATTTTATTCAGGATAACCATTCTCGCTCCACGAAAGGCGTCCTTCGTGGTTTGCATTATCAGCTCACTCAACCTCAAGGCAAATTGGTCAGGGTGACCCGAGGTGAAATTTTTGATGTTGCGGTTGATGTGCGTCAAGGCTCTCCAACTTTTGGTGAGTGGTACGGTACAACCCTGAACGAAGATAATATGCGTATGATGTATATCCCACCAGGTTTCGCCCATGGCTTTCTGGTTTTGTCTGAGATTGTTGATTTTATTTATAAATGTACGAATTATTATCATCCTGACTCAGAGCAGGGTGTATATTGGAATGATCCAGAGCTTGGTATTAAATGGCCAACATTAGATGTGAAATTATCAGATAAAGATCAGCAGAATCCTCTTTTACATAAGCAAGACAAACTTTCTGTCTATGCCATAAATATATTATGAAACTTCTTGTTACAGGTGCAAAAGGACAAGTGGGCTCTGAACTCATTCGCCGTGGCAGAAAACTCGGTCTGCAGATGATCGCAGCATCCCATGCCGAGTGTGATATTAGCAATCAATCGTTAGTGAACACGTTTATCACCCACCATGCTCCAGACCTCGTTATTAACAGCGCAGCTTACACCGCTGTTGATAAAGCTGAAGTTGATAACGAATGTGCCAGAGCTATCAATAGTCAGGGCCCAGCTAATCTGGCCAGTGCCTGTTTCAAGCTGAATATCCCACTCCTGCACATCTCAACGGACTATGTCTTTGATGGTTTCTGCGATACTCCTTATGGCGAAGATGATCAACCTAACCCTCAAGGCTGCTATGGAAAAACCAAACTGGCAGGGGATGAGGCCGTGGCAAAACAGCTAAAGCAACATATCATCCTGCGAGTCGCCTGGGTATTTGGAGCATGTGGTAATAATTTTGTCCGAACTATGTTGCGTTTGGGACAAGATCATGACGAGTTACGTGTTGTAGCAGACCAGTTTGGTGGGCCAACGTGGGCTGGAGATATCGCAATAACCTTACTGACGATTGCCAAGCGTTATGGCAAGGATGGATCTATTCCTTGGGGAACGTATCATTATAGTAGTGTGCCAGCGGTAAGCTGGTATGAGTTTGCCCAAGCCATATTCGCCGAATCCGTTAAATTGGGGCTGTTGGATAAGCTGCCTAAGATTACGCCCATTACCACAGCAGAGTATCCAACACCGGCACAACGCCCACAAAACTCGGTGCTTAATTGTCAAAAAATCCAGAAACAATTCGGTATTAAACAGCCTGATTGGCGCTTGGGTCTTATAAACACATTACAAGATTGGCAGGTACAGTGAAACATATCCCTACAACTCTCCTTGTTACAGGTGCAGCCGGTTTTATCGGCAGCAACTTTGTTCATTATTGGCTGAGTCAATATCCAGGTGAATCAATTGTTGCTCTTGATGCCCTCACCTATGCTGGTAATCGTGCCAACCTCACCTCCGTAGAGAACAACCCTGCGTTTACGTTTGTGCATGGTGATATCATTGACACACCACTCATCACACAACTCCTTAAAGATGAACAGATCAACACCATTGTACATTTTGCGGCAGAATCCCATGTGGATCGTTCCATCCATGGCCCTGATGCTTTCCTGAAAACCAATATTGAAGGTACCCACTCACTTTTAAAAGCAGCAAAAACAATATGGCTTGATACTGGAGTAAAAAAGCATCGGTTTCACCATGTTTCAACCGATGAAGTGTACGGCACGCTTAGCCCGGATGAACCCGCCTTTACCGAACAGCATCAATACCTTCCCAATTCTCCTTATGCTGCCAGTAAGGCTTCATCCGATCATATCGTTCGTAGCTACCATCATACCTATGGTCTCAATACGACTATCAGTAATTGCTCTAATAATTATGGGTCCTATCAATTCCCCGAAAAATTAATTCCCCTCATCATTGCCAATATTCTTGATGGTAAAGCCTTGCCCATTTATGGTGATGGTAAACAGATTCGTGATTGGCTCTATGTGGACGACCATAACCGGGGCATTGACCTCATCATCCGTAAAGGACGAGTCGACAACACCTACAACATCGGTGGCGATAATGAGTGGACTAATATCGATATTGTCAAACGCACCTGTGGTTTGCTGGATGATAGATTTGAGGCTTCTGAGAAAATGGCCGCAAGGTTTCCCAAGGCTCCACAGAACTCAGGAAAAAAGGCCGAGTCTCTAATTACCTATGTGGACGACCGGCTTGGACATGATCGGCGTTATGCCATTAATGCCAGTAAAATATCCACTGAACTTGGTTATGAACCTCTTGAGTCATTTGAAACGGGTATTCGTAAGACTATCGACTGGTACTTAGCTAATGAGGAATGGTGGCGCAGGATTATGGATGGTAGTTACCGGGAGTGGATTTTACAAAATTATTGTGATTGAAAATCACTGTTCAAATATGAGAATAATGTCATGACGCAAGAAATCAATCAGTCATCACTTTCAGTCAACGCTATACCATCATTAATAGAGGAGTGTTGTTGGGTTACTTTTCCATAAAGGATGACAAGGTTTTTCAGAAAGAACACAAACACTGGATAGCCACTGAACTTACAAGTAAAGCCTTAAGCGGAAACCGGGACTGGAGTGAATCGATTGCTGTTGGTAGGAAATCATTTGTAGCAGACAGTTAGCAGCAACTTGGAAGTCGCTCACAGAACCGGTCTATCGTTTCAGCCAATGGAACCACTGTTTTGAAAGAACCTGAAATTTCTTACAACAGTGTTTTTGATGATAAAAAGAGCATTTTAAGCTCTGGAAACACGTACTTTTTGGAGGCAAACGTATAATAATCAGCCAGTTATCTTGGCCCGACCCCGTTTTCGGCGTTTGTCACTTCCGAAAGTATGCAGAACCGCTGTAACGGCTGGTAGAAAACCCTGTTCTTTGCAGAATGAAATGATTGTTTCAGTACATGCAGAAAAGACAGCGTTAAGTAAATCTCGTTTCTCAAACAGTAATGACCTGAATTGTGCCGGAACCGTGAAGGTAATATGAAAATAGGAACAGTTCGGAAAAAGTTGATTCATGCCAGTGACCCACTTGTCTATTTGAACCTTGGACAGACTGAGCAAAATCGGCTTTTACATGTGCGCGGGACGTGGCAACGTTCAGTTGGGTGAACCGGGCAGGAAAAAGTAGCGTAACCAAGGCCATCAGGCTCTCGGCAGTTGTTCACTTTCCAGACATTATATGCGGCCATACCATGGAACTGACAAATGATATGCATCAAGAAAAGAGGACCAGTTTTCTTTTAATATTTGCTTTAATGTAATTATTTTTGATTTAATAGCTTCCATTGTGAGACAAAAGTCTAATCGACCAAATGGAATTATAAAGGATTTAATATATGCGACTTTAGATTAAGATATGGGGAGCAGGATGTTTTGCTTTTCTGCCCGCAGGGCATTATGTTCTAACTTATAATTAGACAGATAGCTTGACCAGGCCCCAATCGACGACTCCGACTCCCCTTTTAAAAGAGGTAGCTTATGAATCTTGCAACACAAATCTGTAACGAAGCCCAGCGACTACCTGAGCCTCTTGCTCGAGAAGTTCTTGATTTTATCGGTTACATAGCAGTTAAACATAAATTAAACACTTTTAACATTGAACATCTAAAACAAGCGCAAGTCCCTACTATGCAAAATATTTGGGATAATGTTGAAGACGAGGTGTGGAATGAATTGTAAACCAGGTAAACTGGTCGGAATTCCATTTCCTTATACTGACTTAACAACCCAAAAAAGACGACCGGTTCTTGTAATGACCGCCCCTGACAAGCGTGGTGATTTCATGGGCGTAGCCGTTACTTCCGTGCAAACTGAAGAATCCGCCGTTGTCATTAACAACGAATCAATGACTGTTGGTCAACTGCCAAAACAGAGTTGGGTGCGTTGTGACAAAATTTTCACATTAAACGAAACTCTTGTAGTCAGAGATTACGGGACCCTCTCTGATGATGTTTTTCAAAAGGTGAAAAGGATGCTATGCGCGTATCTTGGCTGATACACGACTGACGAAAATATTTCGAGCTGTGTGGGTAGAATTCGGACTTAGGTCTATCAATTAAGAAAGTACATAATTATAGCACGATAACGACAATGTCCTTAATGAGTATGGAACAAACAGCAACTTGTGATTTCAGGTACTTATACGTATTGACATCCTACCCGAACAGCTCGAAATTTTCACATAGTATTACAGTTTAGCAACCAAGCCCTAGCCCCCTTCGAGGGGGATTCCCCAAACCACGTCCTCTGGGCGTGGTCGGTGATTATGACCGGTTAGTTGATATTCTCGGCATGAAATCTTATGAAGCGGTAAAACAAAACCATAAACTGTGGGTTGATGAAGAGTTGGCCTCTGATAGGAAGCAGCGTGAAGAAAAATGGACAAAAAGCGTAGCTGTCGGTAGCAAGGAATTTGTTGAGAGTGTCCATATCAATCTTGATGGGCGTGCGAATGGAAGAAAAGTACAAGGGAGAGAAGTAACGTACCAGTTGGCGAGAGCCTTCCAGAACCTATAATTCCCCTTTGGGGGCCGAAAAAGGCAATATAGACGACAATAATGCCTATATTTGGTCAAATGACACAATATAATCAACCAGACAGATTGGTCAGCCCCCAAATAAACTCACAGAATTAGTGCACCACAGAATGTATATATTCACTCGTAGTCAGAAGAAACAGTGGAATTCGGTATGAAAAAAGATAAATTTCTTAGGACTAGTTGTTTTAGCCTACTAATCAAAATTGCAAATACGTTGATGATGTTTTTTGTCGGTGTTTCTTTAGCTAGGGTTCTAGGGCCTGGGGATTATGGGGTGTATGTTTTCGTTATGGCCATCATTATGATATTGTCCATTCCTGTCATAGCTGGAATGCCGAATCTATTTGTACGTGAGATTGCTAAAGCAAGGACAAATAATGACTGGTACAATGTCATTTATATATCAAAATGGAGCGTCAAAATATTAGCAATTTACTGCTTTGTCGTAACAATAGTTTTTGCGCTCGTCTGCCTAACTTATAGTAGTTTTGACTATACGGTTAAGTGGTCTTTAGTCCCAGGGTTATTAATAATACCGTTACTTGCAATTTTATTAACGCAGGGTGCTACATTGCGTGGAACAGGCTTAGTTCTATCGGGGCAAGTTCCAGCAAATTTAATTAACCCTGCTTGTTTTTTAATTCTTATATTAATGTTAACCAAGACCACAGGTTTAACACCACAAGTTACAATATTGTTAAAAATTTTATCTTTGTTTATTGCGATCTTAATTAGCACAATATTAGTGGTTAAATATTTTAAAGGTGGCTTTTGCTGTACGAATACAAATAGGAAGTCGACAGCACTCAACTCATTGTTTTCATTGACATTGATTGGGGGGTTTCAGCTAATTTTAGACAACACCGATATATTATTGTTGGGATGGTTGGCTAGTAATGAGGAAGTTGGAGTCTACAGGGTCGCTGTCCAGGTAGCGACTTTAGTTGTTTTTGGCTTGCATTCTATAAATCAAATTTTACAGCCTCAGTTTGCAAAACTATATGCAAATAAGGACTACCAGGGGCTACAAAAACTTGCCACTTTAAGCTCTAAGTTGATTTTCGCAATTGCCATTCCACCTGTGTTGATTTTAACTACTGGAGGTGATTTTCTGATAGAATTTTGTTTCGGTTCTTCATATAAATCGGGGACAACCGCCTTGGCAATTTTGGCTTTCGGACAATTGATTAACGCAAGTTTCGGTTCTGTTGGGTCGTTATTAAATATGACAGGTAATGAAAATGATACTCTTAAGGGGATGGTAATTGCTGTTGTCGTCAATATGGTATTGAATATATTGTTGATTCCGCATTTTGGAATTGAAGGAGCAGCTTTTTCGACAGTAATTTCGTGTTTCTTTTGGAATGTAATTTTAAGAAACTCTGTAAGAAGACGATTGGGCATAGAAAGTTGTGGATGGCTCCCTAGATCATTATCAACAGCTAAATTTTATTCCAAATAAAAAACCGAGCCCAGAGGGCCCGGTTTTTCAATAACCCCCAGAGGGGGAAAAAGTCGAGTCGCCCCTTGCTTATTTTTGCCTCTTACGACAATTAATCTTTATTTTTCAGACTTCTTTTCTTGCTTTTCTTGGTACTTTACATACTTGCGAATCTTTTCTTCATCAAGGCCAACAG
>JAFLJO010000129.1 GCA_022712975.1 Desulfocapsa sp. | reverse complement strand
CTTACAAAAAGGTAAAAAATCCTATCTCGGTGATATGTCAAGGAAAAACGTTGGGTTTTCTAATATTTTTCATAGTGTTTACGAAGACTAATTTAACAAACAATGCTATTGCTAAGTTTCAGGTCGTCTCGGGAATTGCTGTCACTTCTTCCATTTCAACCTTATCAGCTTCAATTTTTGCGAGATCAAGAATATCGTTCAACAGTATCAGCAGAAAATCAGCAGATTCCTGAGCTGCTTCCATAAATTGTTTTTGCTTGGAGGGAGAAAGATTTTCATCTTGTAATAATTCCAGAGAACCAATGATACCATTTAAGGGAGTACGAATTTCATGACTCATATTAGCAAGAAAGGAGCTTTTTGCATGGCTTGCATGTTCGGCCATCCGTTTTGCTTCCTGAAGATGCTTCTCAGTTTGTTTGAGGACTGATATGTCGGTTACCATGACGAAAGAACCGTCTTTGTTTCCCTGCTCGTTTAGTAAAGGCGTAGCATTAAAAAGACACGGAATAAACGTGCCACCTTTCTGTTTTAATTCTATATCATATTCTGTGGATAGCAGGTTTCTTCCCATATGAATTTGTTTATGGAGTATTGTTTTGTTGGGTATACCTACAAAATCCAT
This sequence comes from Desulfocapsa sp., assembly GCA_022712975.1. GTDB lineage: Bacteria > Desulfobacterota > Desulfobulbia > Desulfobulbales > Desulfocapsaceae > Desulfocapsa. The sequence goes on along the minus strand of JAFLJO010000129.1, from coordinate 53,777 downwards.
AATTGATCTGCCGACTACCTCTTCCTGTTTACAGTTAAGGATTTCAGCCATTCTTGGGTTGATTTCCTTTGTTAACATATCATTGTCGACACGCCAGAACCCTTGGGACGATGTTTGAATGATGTTTTCCAGCCTGTCATGCATCAGTTGGACACCCGTGATCCGGGCAGCTACTTTTGATTCCAGTTGCGCAGCAGACCGCTTCTTGTCGAGTTGCAGCTCATGGAGTTGTCTGGACATTACATTAATGTTTTTTGTTAACAGGCCAACTTCGTCATCTGATGAAACCTTGACCTGAGTACCAAATTCTCCATGACTTATTTTCTCTGAGCTTAGCGATAAGCTGGTAATGGGAGCAGTCAGCTTATTTGAAAGGAAAAATACTCCAAGGCTAGCCAGGAAGCTTACTGCCCCCCCTACAATCAGAGTGTAATAATTTAATGTTGAGAATGATGGTTGATTGAGTGTTTGCATGAAAATGGTGAGCAGGACGACTGAGAATACAGAAATGAAAACAATTGCGGTGACGAAAAAATGTAGCTTTTTAGAAAGAGGGTGTTGCAGTTGATGTAGTCGCCTCGATTTATCCCGGAGAATATTGCTTAATAACTGATTTTTGCTTTTCATAATATGAGGATATCAGAATATCAGATCATCTGTTCCAGAATCATTAAACCTGACTGCCACGTTAATCCAAAGATCTTCCTGATGTAAAAAAACATCTACGACTGCCGGGTCAAATTGAACGCCTTTCCCTTTCATAATTACTGATTTCACGTAGTCGTGATCGTAACTTTTCTTGTAGCAACGTTTACAGAGCATGGCATCATAGACATCTGCAAGAGCCATTATACGGGCAGCCTTTGGTATTTTTTCTCCTTTCAATCCAAGTGGATAACCGCTACCATCCCATTTTTCATGATGGTGCATGGCGATGTCACAGGCTACTTTTAAATAGTCAGCACCGGTCGTTTCATAGAGATCCCGCAACAGATCAGCTCCCAATGTGGTATGACTTTTCATGATCTCAAATTCATCCGTGGTTAAGCCTGCACGCTTGTGAAGGATTTTGTCCGGAATGGCCACTTTTCCAATATCATGTAATGGGCTGACTCTTGAGATTTCTTCTGCAAATTGTTTGGAAATATTATATTCAGGATTTGTTTCGGCAAGTCCGTTTGCGAGGATTCGGGTATAGACCTTCACCCGTTCAAGGTGATAGCCCGTTTCATTACTCCGGTATTCAGCCATTTTTGCCATGGAAAGGATAAATTCGTCCTGACTTTCCAAACGAAGAAGCCGGGAAGCACCTTCAAGTCGCAATTGTAACTCTTTGGGAAAAATTGGTTTACTGAGAAAATCATCAGCTCCAAGATTCAGCGCCTTTATAATATTGTCTTTATCGCCTGTTATTGAAGCAACCAGAATGTAGGTGTATCTTCTTTCATCCGCCCGAACTTTTTTGATCAGTTCAAAGCCATCCATTTCCGGCATGTTTAAGTCGGTGAGAACTAGGCGAATATCGCTGTCTTGACTAAGGATTCTGTAGGCTTCTTTGCCATTTTCTGCTTCAACAATTTCATAATGATAGGCTTCCAGTGCCATCTTAAAAAAAAGTCGTTGAGAAATGTCATCTTCAACAATAAGAATTTTCTTGTGCTTCAGCATAGATTCTGGTTTCAAAGGATGGCTTAGATCATTTCGTTACATTCTTCTTATAAGACTATCATTAATGGGATGTTTTTTACTAGAAGAATTCATAAAAATATGAAAAAGAAATCATTGGGTTGATGGTTCGTTGAATATGGGTTTTTTGCCTTGGAAGAAGCAAAAGAGTTGGCAGTGTTTTTACTGAGAAGGAGAGCTTGGATATTTTTTTTGGGGGGGGGCAATAATCTCTGGAATGTTTGAATTCATTTTTACCCTCGTTTCCATGGGGAAATATGGGAACGAGGGCAAGTAGGTAAGCGCAGACTCCGAGATGTTCAAGTTATTTAGGTAAGCACAGACTCCGTGGTACGTTCCTTAGCTGTTTCCAGTACTATCCTGCCAGCTTACTGTGAATGTACATTATTGATAAGGATCCATGTAAATCCAGAGCACAGCACCCAGTTCCACTCCCTTTTCTTCACCTTGAGGATTTTTTAGTGTGTAATCAGCTTCGCTAAGAGCCGCAAATCCCCACCAGCCCGGTTGTGGACAGGAAAAGGTGAAAATCCCATTGGAATCAGCCTTAATTACCTGAGTTATGTGATAGTCACTGGCAGCTGTGAATTTTTGTCCCTGATTATATAATTCCACTTCAACTTCAGCTCCGGCCATTGCTTTTCCGTCTACCAACACCTTGCCCACGAATGTGTTTCCTGCGTAATTTCCAAAAGGACGTAACAGAGGAACAATTTCGGTTACCAGACCAACAGCCTTATCCCAGCCATAGTCTGAGCCGAAAGCCGGAATAATAACCTTGGTGTAATGGATGATTGAGAGGTCTTCTGTGGGTTCCCAATAGGGTGTCGGTTCCATCACAAAGTGATAGACGCCAGGTCTTTTTATTGTAAAATCACTACGCCAGCTCTTGTGACCCATTATTTTTGTTTCCCGGAGACTGTGTAGCAGATCTGTTTTAGTATCATCTTTGACCACATAAAATTGTGCAGGCCTGAGCATATCCATTCCAAGTCCTTCAAAGGGATGGGAAAAGGAAAGGTCGAGTTGAACAGTTCTGTTGTCGGAGCTGATTACCGGCTCATCCGGTATGAGCATTCCAAAATGAGCCATACTTAAATGAACGTTAGTCAGAAGAAGGAAAAAACTGAGCAGACTTATGAATAGTAGTTTCATGGAAAAATCCTCGGGGTTAGGAGTAGTCGGTAAAACGCCAGTAACACATAAATTAACAATGTGTTACCATAACGGCTAGGAATGGACTTGTCAAGATTAGTGCTACTGTCAGGCTGTTTTTTTTAGGGAGAACTACTATCGGGAGTGGAGAAGTTAGTCAGTTTACAACGCACCCGGCCACTGAGGTCGTAGGCTTCTGTTTTTGTATTAAAAATCAGATTATTTCCTTTGATTTCGATCTTTTCACCAATCAAATGTGTTTTTCCCGGCGAGTTGGCAAACTTTGTTTTATCGTTGTAAATAAGAAGGTCTGTATAGAGTTCATATTTATCTTTGGGTTTTATCACCACCACTTCATCGATCAGGGTAAGAATGGCGTTCTTCTTATCAAGAAGTCCTTTGCGTGCAGTGATAAAAGTTTGTTCACCTGAGTCTGCTGTGATCACTGCATCAACTTCTTCCATTGCAAAATCATCCTGGGTTTGCCCTGTATAGGCTTGCCGGGCTTGTATTTCCAGAGTTATCTTTCCTTTTTCGCTTTGGGTGATACGAACCTGCTCCATAGTAAAGTTATGTTCATCCAGCTTTCGATTAGCCAGGGATTCATCATAGCCCCCGCGGGGAGTAAGAAATGAGGCAACCGGAGGACGCCACAGAGGAAAGCTAAGGACAAGAAACAGGGGGATAAGCCAGATCAGATTTCTACGGGAGATCATTTGTGCATATACTGCTGATAAAGGTTTTTATGTTTCCCCTTGGCCTCAAGGATCAGGTCACAGAGTTCACGTACCGCACCATGCCCGCCTGATTGTTCAGTGGTATAGTGTACCATCTCCCGCACCTCAAATACTGCGTTGGCTGGAGCCACAGCAAGCCCCACCCGTTTCAGGAGTACCATATCCAGCCAGTCATCGCCCATATAGGCAATTTCAAAGGGTTTCAGGCCACTGCTTGTAACAATTTCCTTGTAGGCATCAAGCTTGTTGGAAGCACCCTGGTACAGATAACTAATTTTTAGATCCTGGCTTCGACGTTCCAGTGCTTCAGAACTTCTGGCCGTGATAATTCCGACTTTTACCCCGGCATCCTGGAGTATCCGCAACCCAAAACCATCTTGGGTGTTAAAGGATTTGGACTCTTTTCCCTCATGCGAATATATGAGGTTGCCATCGGTAAGGACACCGTCCACATCGAGTAAAAGAAGTTTTATATCTTTTGCTTTGCCAAGTGTTGTTTGCCAGGCCTGGCTACGATTATTTTGCATAGCTTTATCTCGTACTATTTGGCGATAGCCTTCGCGTACTTCACAATCGGAAGGATAGCTACCGGGGCCGGATGAGGTGCAGGAGTCATTATCCATAGCAAAAATCCTTTTTAATAATGATACAATCAGTCAGAGACTGCTTCCTGAACACGAAGCAGTTGAATCAGAAGGTGTTCAATAGCATCAAGTGGCATGGAGTTTGGGCCATCGCAGAGTGCTTTGTCTGGATCTGGGTGTACTTCCATAAACAATCCATCAATACCTGCTGCAACAGCCGCACGAGAGAGCGGGGCAATAAATTCACGCTGCCCGCCGGATGATCCGCCGGAGCCACCTGGAAGCTGCACAGAATGGGTGGCATCAAAGATTACAGGGCAGTCAAAGCTACGCATAACAGGAAGGGATCGCATATCCACAACCAGATTATTGTAGCCAAAACTGGCTCCTCGTTCCACCAGCATGATTTTCTTTCCACCGGCACCACGAAGTTTTTGTACGCCGTTTTCCATATCCCACGGAGAAACAAACTGCCCTTTTTTAAGATTGACGACCTTACCGCTCTGTGCTGCTGCCACTAGAAGGTCAGTTTGTCGGCAGAGGAATGCGGGAATTTGCAGGATATCCAAAACTTCAGCCGCAGGAGTAACCTGACTGACATCATGGATATCTGAGATTACCGGAACCTGCATCTCTGTTCTAATACGGGAGAGAATGGCAAGTCCCTCTTCAAGTCCAGGCCCCCGATAAGAACCAAGAGAGGTTCGGTTTGCTTTGTCAAAGGATGCTTTGAAGACATAGGAAATTCCAAGGCGACCACATATCTCCTGCATTTTACCTGCAACAGTACGAGCCAACTCTTCTGATTCCAGCGCACATGGCCCGGCAATAAGAAGGAGTGGCTGGTTGGAGCCAACCAGGATTTCTTTGCCACCCGGAGTTGTAATTTTTACAGGAGAAATAGACATCATCTAGCCCTTGTGTTTAATTGCTGCTGCAATAAAATCCCTGAAAAGTGGATGCGGTTTCATGGGTTTGGATTTAAATTCAGGATGGAACTGGCAGCCAAGGAACCATGGGTGATCAGCGATTTCAACGATCTCCACAAGATTATTATCTGGTGAGGTTCCTGAGATAATCAGTCCTTTTTCTTCAAGCTGGGCACGGTATTCATCATTAAACTCATAACGATGACGGTGACGCTCGAAGATTTCATCCTCTTTGTAGGCATCTTTTGCAAACGTATTCTTAATTAATACACATGGATTTGCACCAAGGCGCAGCGTTCCGCCCATGTCCGATGTTTCATCACGAACCTGTATCTGTTTGGTTCGGTAGTCAAACCATTCTTTGGTTAAATAGATGACAGGATGCGGAGTTTTAGGATTAAGTTCGGTGGAATGGGCATTTTCCAGCCCCAGCACATTGCGGGCGTATTCTACAACAGCCAGTTGCATACCAAGGCATATTCCAAAGAATGGGATCGTATTCGTTCTGGCATAATTGATAGCCGCAATTTTTCCTTCCACACCACGCTGACCAAAACCACCGGGAACGAGAATGCCGTGACAGCCATCAAGTAACGTATTTATGTCTTTAGTCTTGTCTTCAAAATCCTCGGCACTGACGTAACTCAACTCAACTTTTACGTCATTGGCAAGCCCACCATGAACAAGGGCTTCATGGAGGCTTTTGTAGGATTCAGTCAGGTCGACATATTTACCGGTAATCGCTATTTGAATGGTGCTTTTCGGGTTTTTAATCTTATAAACCAGGTTTTTCCATGGCTCGATATTGGGTTTACCCGTCCAGATATTCAGGAGTTCAAGGATTTTTGTGTCAATTCCTTCTGCGTGCAACCGCAAGGGGACTTCATATATGGTATCCACATCAATGGCTGTGATAACCGCATCTGGAGAAACATCACAAAAAAGCCCAATTTTAGCTTTAATCTTATCGTCAAGAGGAACCTCTGTTCGGCAGACCAGAATATCCGGCTGAATACCATCTGCCCGCAACTCCCGGACTGAATGCTGGGTGGGTTTGGTTTTAATTTCCCCTGCCGCTTTGATATAGGGAACAAGGGTCAGGTGAACATAGAGGGTGTTTTCCCGGCCAAGATCTCCACGTAACTGGCGAATAGCTTCAATAAAAGGCAGTCCTTCAATATCACCGACGGTACCGCCGATTTCAATAATGGCAACATCTACACTGCCATCAAGCTGGAGAACAGCAGCTTTAATCTCATCGGTGATATGCGGGATAACCTGTACTGTGCCGCCAAGGTATTCACCACGTCGTTCTTTGGTAATAACCGAGTAGTAAATTCTGCCTGTTGTATAATTGTTTTTCTGAGCCATCACTGCGTTGGTGTAGCGCTCGTAATGGCCCATGTCCAGATCTGTTTCCGCTCCGTCATCGGTTACATAGACCTCTCCGTGCTGGAAGGGGTTCATTGTTCCCGGATCGACATTGATATAAGGATCAAGCTTCTGGAAGGTAACAGTGAGTCCTCTGCTTTCAAGAAGAGCTCCGATGGATGCTGCGGCTAAACCTTTTCCAAGAGAGGAGAGTACACCGCCTGTTACAAAGATAAATTTGGTTCGTTTGGATGCATTTGTAGTTTTCATGTTGGCACTATAGTCCTTCAGATGCGATTTTAAAACTAAAAAAAAACCGGATAACCTCTCTTTTATCTTGTTTCTTGTATGAAGAATGCATACTTTTTTTTGAGTAAGAATCATTATTAAAAAATGGAGCTCTGAAATGACACAATCTCACAGGATAGTAACAATTATATTTGTCTGGTTAATACTATTTACCATAGAGGGGAAAGAAGTGATGGCAGAAGAACGAACAGCTGTTTTTGGCGGAGGGTGCTTCTGGTGTATGGAACCACCCTTTGAACAACTTGAGGGAGTGATTGATGTACTGGCTGGTTACAGTGGCGGCACAAAAGAAGATGCTCATTACAATCAGGTAAGTACTGGGCAGACTGATCATTATGAGGCCGTTGAAGTACGCTATGATCCGCAGCAAATAAGTTATGCAGAGCTTGTGGAAGTCTTCTGGCATCAGATCGACCCGACGGATTCAGGCGGGCAATTTGCAGATCGCGGCTCTCACTATAAAACGGCTATTTTTTTCAAGAATGATTTGGAAAAAGAGGCTGCCGTTGCTTCAAAAAATACTCTTCAGCAGTCGGGACTCTTTGATAAAGCCATTGTGACAGATATCTTACCGCGCAAGCCGTTCTATCCTGCAGAGGAATATCATCAGGATTATTACAGAAAAAATTATTCTCATTATTCATCGTATAAAAAAGGTTCCGGACGACAGTATTTTGTGGATACAGCCTGGCCGGAAAAACTGGCTCAGCAGTCTGGCAACTATACAAAACCAACAGAGACAGAACTTCGTTCCCACTTGAGTGAGCTTCAATATAAAGTTACCCGGAAAGAGGCCACAGAACCTCCATTTAAAAATGAATATTGGGATAATCAGGCAGAAGGAATCTATGTTGATATCGTCTCAGGAGAGCCTCTGTTCAGTTCACAGAATAAGTTCAAATCAGGTACGGGGTGGCCAAGTTTTGATCGGCCCCTTAAGACAAAAAACATTATAGAGAAGAAGGATCGCAGGTTGTTTTCCGTTCGTACCGAGGTGCGTAGTAAACATGCTGATTCCCATCTTGGGCATGTCTTTGATGATGGCCCGCCATCCACAGGATTACGGTATTGTATAAACTCTGCAGCACTGCGTTTTATCCCAAAAGATACGCTTGAAAGTGAGGGCTATGGTGAGTTTTTAGACTTGTTCAAATAACGTTACCCCTGCATAGTTGGAAGAATAAGCGAGAACACAGAACCATGCTCCGGCTGGCTAATGACTTCCACCGTGCCATTGTGGCAATTTGCAATATGTTTCACAATAGCAAGTCCTAATCCTGTTCCACCATGTGCTCTGCTTCTTGCCTTGTCACAGCGATAGAATCGTTCAAAAATACGTTTCTGGTGCTCGTTGCTGATTCCGGGACCATGATCCTGGATGCTGATACGGATTGTTTCATCATTATCAGGATGCTCCTGTTTTGTTACTTCAAGATTAATCTCTGAATTTTCAGGGCTATAGGTCACAGCATTTGTGAGTAAATTGATAATGGCCTGCTCAAGCATGGGCAGGTTGACAGCAGCTTTGATATCTGATGCGCACTTAACGGTAACCCTGATATTTTTTAACTCCGCAGCAGCACTACAGGTTTGAATTGCTGTTTCAAGAATGGGGCAGAGATGCTCCTGCTTCAGTTCCATTTTATTTTCTTTGGCTGTGTTTTCAATACGAGCCAAAGATAAGAGATCATCGACAATAGCATCGAGCCTGCTGCCCTGTCTATGGATAATTTTCAGGAATTTTTCTGCATCTTCCCTGTTTTCAATGGCTCCGTCAAGCAGGGTTTCAACATATCCGCGGATGGCTGTAATCGGAGTTTTTAGTTCGTGTGAGACATTGGCCACAAAATCCTGCCTCATGTTTTCAAGCTGATTGATTCGAGTTTGGTTGTTCAGGACAATCAGGCTGCCCATTCGTTTGTTTTCCCCATCGTTTAACGGGTGGGCATGAGCACGTAAGGTCATCTGTTGACCACTTTCCATCAGGCTCAAATCTTCTATTATAGTGATGTCATCTCTTAAAGATTCATATACGAACTTCCGCAGAACACTGTTTCGCATAATTCCTTCAAATACCAATCCCTGTACGGCCTGATGGTTTATATTGAAGAGATCGGCAGCGGCCCGGTTGAGATGAATGATCGTATGATCAAGGCCAATGGCTATGACTCCTTCAGTCATACTGCTGAAGACTGCTTCGAGTTCATTGCGCTGTTGACTGATAATTTTGATACGGCCATTGACCTGGTCTGCCATATTGTTGAGAGATTGGGACAGTTCCGCCATTTCTTTCGGGATATGACTGTCATCTATAATAATAGGGTGTTCTGTATCCCCCCGTGCCAATCGTTCTGCTCCCCGTTTCATTTCTTCAAGAGGATTGCTGATCCGGCGCGCCTGATAATAGAACACCCCTGCGGCAATCATGGCTATAAAGAAGATACCAAAGAGTAACTTTTTGCGAAGAGATGCAATAACAGCGTCAAGTGCTGCACTCGAAACTGCAAGACGGAGTACCCCATGTCGTGGTTTGTCGGTTTGAAGGGGAATGGCAACATAGTGCATGTATTGACCCAGTGTTTTACTGAACCTGAGGCTTGTACCCACTTTTCCCGTTGCCGCTGTCTGGATTTCAGGCCTGCGGTCATGTTTATCCATCTTTGAGGGATCTTCACTGGAGTCGGCAAGCACTGTGCCGTCTCCTGCGATAACTGTGACCCTTGTGGTTGCTGCCCGTCCGATTTCACGACAGAATTCCTGGAGATGCCCTATGTCAGTCTTCAGCAACTGGTTGATTTGAGGGCGCAGCAAGATGGCACGGTTTTCGATGTCACTCTTTATTTCTTGATAATGAAAGGAGCGAATTACATACGTTCCATACCAGTTGGCAGCTAAAATTGAGCTAACAATAATTAAAAGAGCAGCAGGAAATATCTGCCAGAAGACTCGTCTGTTACGCATATGAAAAAACCTGTTTGAATTGATTAGGAACGGGAGCTAAATAAGTTGAGTGTACTACTCCGCATTTTGTTCTTTTAGGCGGTATCCTATTCCACGTACAGTTTCTATATAACTTCCCATCACACCCAGTTTTTTGCGTAAACCAAAGATTTGCACATCAACTGCACGCGAGGTTATAAGATAGTCGTAGCCACGGATCTTGTCGATGATCTGCTGGCGGCTGTATACCCATCCGGGCCGACCTGCAAGTTGTTCAAGGATAGTAAATTCTGTAGCAGTAAGGTGAATATGTTTCCCTTCAACCAGCACCTCATGGCGTCCCGGATGAATCAAAAGGGAGTGGATGTGGATAGTTTCCTTATCCGGGCGTTTCTCCTGGAGAGTATTTTCCTGTCTGCGACGTAGCAATGCCTGCACACGGGCTATAAGAACCCGCGGACTAAAAGGTTTTGTGACATAATCATCGGCACCACATTTTAATCCTGTTACAATATCATCCTCTTCACTTTTTGCTGTGAGCATGATAATTGGAGGTTGCACATAATCCTGTTTGGCGCGGATGATTGCACATATCTCCATTCCATTTTTTCCGGGAAGCATAAGATCAAGCAGGATCAGATCTACTTCTTCTTTTTCAAGAATATCCAGAGCATCTCCTCCTGAATCTGCACAGGTGACATTAAAACCTGACTTAATGAGGTTGTAGCTCACTAGCTGCTGGATATCCGCATCATCTTCTACGACAAGGATATTTGCCTTTCCCATACGACTCTCCTGCTTATGTGTTGTTTTGTGTTGTTTCCCTGAAGATGTATTCAATTCTACCCGTCACTTTCCAGCTTGCAAGAAAAAATTACATCCTAATGCAATCCTAACGAAAACATAACGTAAACTTAAAAAAGATAGAGTTAAAAGAGGCATAAGAAAACTATGATCAATCAAATGATATATTTTTAACAAGGAGAATGTTGTGACTCATCAAATAACTCTTCATAGAGAAATTGATAAACTAAAAAATAAATTTATGATTCTTGGATCCATGGTTGAGGATCGTCTGATAAAGACCAGCCTTGCCATGGAGAGTAGAGATCCTGAATTGCTTCGTGAAATCATCAACACCGACTGGGAAATTGATGAGCTTGAGGTCGAGGTGGAAGAAGAGTGCCTTAAGATTTTAGCACTTCATCAGCCTGTTGCCAGTGACCTGCGTCTGATTGTTGCGATGATTAAGATAAATAACGAGCTGGAGCGTATAGCTGATATAGCAGTAAATATTGCCAAGCGCGTGGAGACCATCAATAAAGAATCCAAAATCTCAATTCCCATTGAGTACCGTAACATGTTTGTCAAGGTTCTGCAGATGTTCAAATGGAGCCTTGATGCACTTGTTACTGAAAATGTTGAGCTTGCACGGAAAATATTTCATAAAGACGAAGAGGTAAATCAACTGCGAAACCTGGCCTATCAAAACGTGATAAAAAAGTTGGATGCGGAAGTCGGCCAGGCATCATGTCTGGTGAATCTCTATCTGCTGGCCCGCCATCTGGAACGGATCGGGGATCGAGCCAAAAATATTGCAGAAGAAGTTATTTACCTGGTGGAAGGAACAATTGTCCGCGGGGAGAATAATTGAGATGATGTCGTCACCCTTTCTTTTGATAATTTTATCAGGTCTTGCTTGTTTTGCCTATATACAGGGGAAGCGGAGAGCTTTCTCATTTACCGGAACAGCAGGTGGCTCAAGTGCACTTCATTCACGACCCGGTTATTATGGAATGCTCACAGCAGCGTGGTGTGTATTGCCCGCTCTACTTGTCTTTGGCTTCTGGATGGCTTTTTCCGATACTATTCTGACCGGCCTTGCATTGAAAACCCTTCCTGCATCAATGCAGGATCTCTCTCCTGCTCATTTGAATTTGCTTGTGAACGATCTGCGTAATCTGGTTTCCGGTCATGTTGCCGCTCGGGATATTGATCCGGTGCTGCAACAGGCAGCAGACCAATTTAAGGGAATGGAACGTATAGGGCGAATTGCTCTGGCTTTGCTTATGTTTTCTGTTGCAATCTTTTCTGCATCCCTTGTATATAAACGTATTAATCCCGAAATGCGTGCCAGAAACCACGTGGAACGAATTATTCAGTCGGGTCTTATTATCTGCTCAACAATTGCCATTCTCACCACCATCGGTATTGTTCTCTCGGTTTTATTTGAATCCATCAGATTCTTTCAGCATGTACCAGTAACAGATTTTCTTTTTGGGATGAAATGGAGCCCGCAGATGGCTCTGCGTCCGGATCAGGCAGGAAGTTCAGGGAGCTTTGGTGCTATCCCCGTACTTGCCGGTACCTTTATGATTTCAGGTATTGCACTCTCCATAGCTGTGCCCATTGGTCTTATGTCTGCCATTTATCTTTCGGAGTATGCGAGCAGTAAGGTTCGTGCCTGGGCAAAACCCATCATGGAAATTCTGGCTGGTATACCAACTGTTGTATACGGCTTTTTTGCTGCCCTTGTTGTGGCTCCCTTTATTCGTGACAGTGGTGAAGCGGTTGGCCTGAATGTTTCGTCTGAAAGTGCGCTCGCTGCAGGTCTTGTTATGGGAATTATGATTATCCCCTTTGTCTCTTCTCTGTCAGATGATGTGATAAATGCTGTGCCCCAGTCAATGCGGGATGGATCCTATGGGTTGGGAGCAACAAAGAGTGAGACTATTCTGAATGTGATACTTCCGGCAGCCTTACCGGGTATTGTTGGTAGTATTTTACTGGCTGCATCAAGAGCAATTGGAGAGACTATGATTGTGGTGATGGCTGCTGGGCTTTCGGCAAACCTCACAGCAAATCCTTTGCAGGCGGTAACCACGGTAACGGTTCAGATTGTTACATTACTTGTAGGGGATCAGGAGTTTGATAGTCCAAAAACATTGGTTGCTTTTGCGCTTGGCTTGCTCCTTTTCGGCATAACCCTAACCTTGAACGTGGTCGCCCTATACATAGTAAGAAAATATAGAGAAGAATACGAGTAACAGTTCAACAGCACACCATTTTAGGTTGTTTTGTTTCTGGCGTATAGGACTGACTATTACGCCAGAAACAAAACAACCTAAACTGGAGCACTGTTAAACTGTTACACTGATGCACTATTACAGAGATTGGCTTTAGTTATTTATGATAACTGCTCACTGGACAAACAAAACAGTTCCAAAAAACTCTGATGTTGTAACTGCTTACAGGGTGGCGGAGATTTTTGCAGGGCGACTGGTGCAGCGTATTAGTCATACGCAATCCAGTCGGCCTGTGAAAATATCCGGTGCACGGTGAGTAGTTACCATTTATTAAAGGAAGGGATATGCAACTAGAAAAAAAAGAATCCACCATGGATAAGGTGAATGTCGGCCTTGCAAAACGATATCGACGAGAAAAGCGATTTCGCCGTTTGGGACTCGGAGCCATTATTTTAAGTATCAGTTTTCTCTGCCTGCTTTTTACCACCATTGTGGCAAACGGATGGTCTGCTTTTTATAAGACTGAAGTGCTGCTCGATATTCATTTTGATGCAGAACAGTTTGATGTTGATGCACTTTCTGCAGCAGATTATGACGCCTTGGTAAGGACATCATTGAAGAATTTTTTCCCGGATGTACAGGGGCGCAGCGATTTGCGTAAACTGTATCAACTAGTGAGCACCGGTGCTGCCTTTACTCTACAAGACATCGTGGCAAACGATACCAGTATCATAGGCTCCACCCGGAAGATCTGGCTCCCTGCTGATGATGAAGTCGATATGTTTCTCAAGGGATACATTCCAAGAGATGTTCCTGAAAGCGATAGGCGGCTGACTGATAAACAGGTTGACTGGATTGATCAACTTGCCGCTGGTGACCGCCTTGAAAGAAAGTTTAACACCACCTTTTTTACCGCAGGAGACTCTAAAGAACCCGAACTTGCAGGTATCCGTGGAGCAGTTGTGGGATCGATGTTTACGCTTATTATCACCCTGATGCTCTCCTTTCCTATAGGGGTGGCCACTGCTGTGTATCTTGAGGAATTTGCACCCCGCAATAAGTGGACAGATCTTATTGAGGTGAACATTAACAATCTGGCTGCTGTCCCTTCCATTGTTTTTGGATTGCTGGGTCTTGCAATCTTTTTAAATGTTTTCGGTATGCCTCGCTCAGCGCCACTTGTTGGTGGACTGGTATTAACTCTGATGACACTTCCAACCATTATTATTGCTTCGAGAGCTTCTTTGAAGTCCGTTCCACCCTCAATTCGAGAAGCCGCATTGGGGGTAGGTGCATCGAAAATGCAGGCAATCACACATCATATCCTTCCCCTGGCACTACCTGGCATGATGACTGGAACCATTATCGGCATGGCACAGGCACTGGGAGAAACTGCACCGCTTTTGATGATTGGTATGGTGGCCTTTATTGTTGATGTACCTGGGAGTGTGACTGATCCTTCAACCGTACTACCTGTACAGATCTATCTCTGGGCCGATTCTCCGGAACGTGCCTTTGTAGAAAAGACTTCTGCTGCAATTATGGTGCTTCTTGCTTTCCTTATTACAATGAATACTTGTGCGGTTTTACTGCGGAAAAAATTTGAACGCCGCTGGTAATCAAGGGGAAAACAATCCTCTAACGGAATCTTAACAAAAGCCTAACAATCAACATGTAAGTTAAAATCGTAGTTTAGAGAAGGAAGTAATTTAACTAAGTATTTTTCACAAGGAGAACAACAATGTTAAAGAAAGGAATTATTCTCGCAGCAGCACTGTTTGCCGTTGCACCTGTTTTAAATGCGCAGGCATCATCTGGTCGTGATTTTATCTCAGTTGTAGGATCGTCAACGGTATATCCTTTTTCCACCACCGTTGCTGAACGGTTTGGAAAAACCAGCAAATTCAAAACTCCCAAAATCGAATCCACCGGTTCTGGTGGTGGTATGAAACTCTTTTGTACCGGTATCGGTGCTAATACCCCTGATATCACCAATGCATCCCGGCGGATAAAATTCACCGAGTTTGAAAAATGTCAGGCGAATGGAGTAACAGATATCATTGAGGTTAAAATTGGTTATGACGGAATTGTTGTGGCTAACTCCAAAAAAACCGACCAGATGTCACTCACCACGAAGGATCTCTTCCTTGCTCTGGCAAAGGATGTTCCAGATCCAAAGGGTAGTGAAACATTGGTTGCCAATCCTTATACAACCTGGAAAGAGGTGAACCCATCTTTGCCCGATACAAAAATTGAAGTTTTAGGACCTCCTCCCACATCCGGTACCCGTGATGCATTTGTTGAGCTTGCCATGGAAGGCGGTTGTAAGCAGATCGACTGGATCAAGGCTCTGAAGAAGACAGATAAGAATCACTTTAAAGCTGTTTGCCATACCATGCGTGAAGATGGTGCTTATGTTGAAGCTGGCGAAAATGATAATCTGATCGTACAGAAACTTCAGGCCAATCCCAGAGCCCTTGGTATCTTTGGATTTAGTTTTCTTGATCAAAATACAGATAAGTTGCAGGGGTCTCTCGTCGATGGTGAAGAACCAACTTTTGAGAACATTGCAGCAGGAAACTACGCTATTTCCCGCTCTCTCTTTTTCTATGTGAAAAAAGCCCATATCGGTGTAATTCCAGGTATTTCAGAGTTCCTTACTGAGTTCTCCAGTGAGAAAACATGGGGCGATGAAGGATATCTTACCGACAAGGGACTCATTCCTATGCCTAAAGCAGAGCGTAAACAGTTTGCGTCTGACATTCAGGAAGGAAAGATTCTTGTTCTAACGAAATAGTAACGAATTTTAGATTAACTGGCCGGAGCAGAAATGCTCCGGCAAATAAGGAACGGGAACGAAATAAGGTAACATCTACGGAGTCTGCGCTTACCTGGAGTCTGCGCTTACCTACGTCGCAATTTTTCCTTGTCGACCTGTACTAGAAAAAACTTTGCATACTACCTGTATGTAAGGTTTTTTCTAGTACAGGCGGTGAGGGACAAAGGGCAAGTAGGTAAACGCAGGCTCCAGGTAAGCGCAGACTCCGTAGATGTTCATGTATCTGAGAATTAAAGCTTCTGTAGAAATTGTCCCTATGTGAGCTGTCATTTACCGAATACCTGACACCGGATACCTCCTGCCCGCAGGGCAGTATAGTCAACTTATTTCGTGTACGTTCCAGAGGATCATTATGCAATCTATGACCGCAGCATTAGAAGTTGGAGATGTTTCTTTTCTAGGGGCAGAAAGTATAGACACGGAGAGTGTTAAGCAGGAGGAAAAAGTCGATCGGGATAATCGAACGACTACCGGAAAACAATTTGTTGATAATCCGCGTATGACCTGTCGTGATGTCAATGTTTATTACGATGATAACCATGCCATTAACAATGTATCCATTGATGTTGGCCGAAATGAAGTACTTGCTATGATTGGCCCTTCCGGATGCGGAAAATCCACCTTCCTGCGTTGCTTAAACCGGATGAATGACACCGTGAGCTCTTGTCGGATTACAGGGGATATTTATCTGGATAGCCTTGATATTTACGACAAGTCAGTGGATGTGGTTCCCCTTCGTGCACAGGTGGGCATGGTGTTTCAAAAGCCCAATCCCTTTCCAAAATCCATCTATGACAATGTTGCCTATGGCCCAAGAATTCATGGCTTGGCTTCAACGAGTGCTGAACTCGATGATGTTGTTGAAAGTTCTCTGAAAAAAGCGGGTTTGTGGAAAGAGGTGTGTGACAGGCTCGATCAATCTGGAACAGGCCTTTCCGGCGGTCAGCAACAGCGACTCTGTATTGCACGAACCATTGCAGTACGCCCGGAAGTGATCCTTATGGATGAACCTTGTTCAGCACTTGACCCAATAGCCACTGCAACTGTGGAGGCTCTTATTGCCGAGCTTCGGGAACAATATACCATCGTGATTGTTACCCATAATATGCAGCAGGCTGCCCGGGTGTCCCAGCGGACAGCCTATTTTCACCTTGGTGATTTAATCGAAGTGGGGAGTACCGACCGGGTTTTCACCAATCCCCGTCACAGGCTGACTGAGGATTATATTACCGGTCGGTTTGGTTGAATATCAGCCATGAAGTTTATTTGGTGACATCAAATTTAACTCCATATGATGCAACTCGTCAATTCCTGAAACAACAATTTCTGGATCAGGAATGAGTTCTTCTACAGGAAGCTTGTCTTCATAGTCCATATTAGAAAGGATATGTTTGATACAGTTGATTCGGGCGAGTTTTTTATTATCAGAACGGATGATTGTCCAAGGAGCCATGGTACGGTTCGTTTCAGAAAGCATCTGGAATTTACGGATGGCATATTCATTCCAGTATTTTTGAGCAAGATTATCCACTGGTGAGAGCTTATACTGTTTCAATGGATCTGTTTTTCTGGCATCAAATCGTTCTTTCTGAACATTTTTGGAAACTGAAAAGTAAAATTTGAAAAGTGTTATACCGTCTTTCACCAATAACTCTTCCAGCATGGGCACATCTTTTAAGAATCGTTTGTTTTGCTCATCAGAACAAAAACCCATTACAGGTTCAACCATAGCTCGATTATACCAGCTTCGATCAAAGATGGTGAATACACCGGCCGTTGGGAGATGTGCAGTGTAGCGTTGAAAATACCATTGGCTGAATTCTGTTTCATTGGGTTTGGCTAACGCAACAACATTGTATCGTCTGGGGTTGAGGTGAGCGATGATACGCTTAATCGTGCCACCTTTTCCTGCAGCATCCCGTCCTTCAAAGATAGCTAGAACCCTTTTTCCGCTGGTCTGCATGGATTGTTGCATCTTCATCAGTTCGATTTGCAGAATTCGAAGATCTTTCTCATACTGTAGATGCCATTTTTTGATCCATATTGCCTGCCTGTTTTTGTTTTGCTTGGCATCTTTATTGCTGATTGCTGTTCCCTCTGCCAATCTAAATTTTTTATCTTTATCCTGATTGTTATTCCCCATGATGATACCCCTTTATGTTGTTAAGATGAATTGTTTGTTGAAATAGTGTTGTTTATTGGTTTTACCCGACAAAACTTCCAAGTTTGATGCGCTGTGCGTCCATTATTTCTTTTTCGCGGGCACCTGAAATAACAACTTCAGGATCCGGTACAAAATCAAGATCGCTATTTCCTCGTTTGTAGGGAACGGCATTCAAGATAATTCTCATGGCATTGAGCCGAGCTTCATACTTATTGTTGGAACGAATAATCGTCCAAGGGGCGATATTGGTGTGGGTTTTTTTCAGCATCTCATATTTCTGATTGGTGAAATCATCCCAGCGATCCTGCGCCTGGACATCAATTTCCGAAAGTTTCCATTGTCTGAGCGGATCTGTTTTGCGTCTGTTGAAACGCTTGGCCTGTTCTTCCTTGGTAACGGAAAAGTATAACTTTATAAGTATTGTTCCCTGGCGAACCAGATCTTTTTCAAAACCAATCACTCCCCGCATGAAATTCTTATATTCTTCAGGGGTACAGAATCCAAAAACAGGTTCTACTACAGCGCGGTTGTACCAGCTTCGATCAAAGAGGACGACTTCTCCACCACGAGGTAGCTGGGCAGCATATTTCTGAAAATACCATTGAGTTTTCTGGTGCTCTGTGGGTTTGGCCATGGCAACAACCCGGTAATGTTTTTCGTTCATATAGCGAGTAACCCGACGGATAGTTCCACCTTTACCGGCGGCATCACGGCCTTCAAATAATATGATCATCTTACTGTTGTTACGCTCAAGATGTTTTTGCATTCTGATCAGTTCGGCCTGATATGGCTTAAGTGCCTCTTCCCTATAATATTGCCGGATTGCTTTTTCCTGGTATTTATTTAATTTTTGACAGCTTCGTGACAACTGCCCATATTCATCCAACAGATCTTTCAGGATAACGCCTTTCTTTTTGTAACGAATGATTTCTGGATTTTTTGCTTTGGGAAGTTTTATTTGTGGGGCTTTGGATTTACTTTTTATTTTAGGCTTTACCTGAGTTTTCTTTTTACCCACATCTATTGCAATTTTAACGGGCTTTGTGGCCGTTGTCTTTGGAGTTTCTTTTACCTTGCTTGTCACTGGCACATTTACAGCTTTAGGCGTTTCTTTTTCAGCTATTGCCGGCTTGTTTATAGGGCGTGTCTTTTTTACTGTCATGGTTTCTGTCCTCCTGAGAGACCTTTGTTATAATCATTGTCCACAAAAATGGCGGCAGTGTCAATGAATCCTTGAAATTGTCTTTTTATATAGGAACAAATATCGTCAAAAAACGAAGCCAAGTCAATGCGGGAAAAACACAGTAAAAATACGTACAAAAATACTGTATATTGTGGTGGGCTTTACAACTCAGTGGTTTGGGTTGTTTCTGGGTTCAACCCGAATACTTACATTTGAAAGCAACTTTTTCCTTTTTTAATTGTTACTTTTCTTTTGCGATTACTTCATTTTTATGAAAGAATGAGTAGTAATCGTGCTTTTCTTTTAAAAACAACTACTAGCACTGGTGAACAGTAAGTAAGCCAGCATAAAAAAACAAATACATACCATGCGTCGATTCTTCATACAGCCTGAGACCATCATCAGCGAAGAGGTACTGCTTTCTGAGCAAGAATCTCATCACATTAGAAAGGTTCTGCGCTTAAACGTCGGAACTTTACTGCAACTCCTTGATGGCAAAGGAAATATTCATGATGCCAGAATACTTTCGACAGACAAAAGTATGCGGCTGCAAATCATATCTTCTACCTTTGTCAAAGGAGATGCTGTACCACTACGGGTATGTCAAAGTGTACTCAAAGGGCAAAAAATGGAGCTTCTGGTACAAAAATGCACAGAGCTTGGAGTCGCAGAGTTCACCCCATTTTACAGCGAACGCTGTCAGCTAAAAAAAACAGCACTGTCTAATATCTCAAAGAAATATGATCGCTGGCAACGAATCATAGAAGAAGCCTGTAAGCAATGCAACAACCCAATAATGATGCAATTAAACCCATTGTTGTCTTTTGAAGAGATGCTCGTAGAACAGAACAGCAAGGTTCAGAAAATTCTATTTTGGGAAGAAGAAGCTCAACAAAACTCACTGCACTCCTGTTCTCTTATGGCCACTGAAGCAGGACTACAAATTGTTTTTGGCCCGGAAGGCGGATTCCCTTTGCAGGAGATAAAAGCTGCTCAAAAAGTAGCATTTCAAATTTTGAGTCTCGGACCCAGAATTCTAAAAGCTGAAACTGCAAATATTGCCGCAGTTTCCATTATTCAACATTTGCTTGGGAATATGTGACGTCTGTAATCTCAAAATATCATCAAAAGACATTCTCTCTTCTATAATCCCTATGGCTACCGCTGGAACCTGTTCCGGTATCGCAGAGTGGAGTATTAACTGACCAGAGTCTTGATAATATCCTTTTTGCCAATAATACCGACAAGTTTTTCATCATCTACAACTGGGAGGGTATGCACGTTGTCTTCAGCCATAATGGTTGCAATTTCATCAAGCCTGGTATCAGGGCTAATGGTTTTTGGCATTCCACTACAGATTTCTGCAACGTTAGTTCCTGCGATTTTTTTCATTTCAGCTTCCATTTTACCTGGATTTTCCAGATAGAAAACAGAGTCAAGGATGGTAACAACTGTGGGGATGTGAAGTTTTTTGGATTGGTCGATGAGATCACTTTCTGTGACCACAGCAAAAACTCTACCGGTATCATCAAGTACAGGGACGCCGCTGATGTTGTGACTGGTGAGAATACGAGCCAATTCGGCAACTGGGGTTTCTTTATCAACGGTAATAACTTTTTGAGTCATGATATCTTTGGCTATAAGCATGGTTTCTCCTGAGGGTGTAATTGCGGGGCTTGTGTTGAGTTTATTAAGTTTTTACTATCTATAACCATTTTCTCAGCAGGATCTCAAAAAAACCAGTTTTCCTGACAGGAAAATAGAAAAATTATCGTGGAAAAGCAGCAGCGACACCGCCATCAACAGGAAGGGTGGCGCCCGTTGTGGGAGTAAGCGAGGATGCAAAGAACACCACCGCATTTCCAACATGATCGGCAAGAATTTCGGTTTTAAGGAGGTTTCTTTCGCGGTAATATTCCTTCAGTCCTGCCGGATCAAGGTTTCTTGATCGCATTCTGTCGGGACCGACAACATCCCAAAGGCCGGATGATATTCCGTGGTCATCAAAAATAGCATCTCCATTAATCATATTGACACGGACATTATAGGGAGCAAGCTCCATGGCGGCAATTTTTCCCAGCTGATGGGCACCTGCCTTTGATGAAGAGTAGGCACCAAAAGCAGCTCCCGGTGCAAAGACATTTTTAGAACTGTTGATAATGATGTGAGCAGCAGATTTTCCGAGCAGGGCCTGCCTTTTAAAGATTGGAATGGCTGCCTGAATCACTTGAAAAACCCCCATGGTGTTCACTTCTGTTATTTGACGGAATTTTTCCTCATCGAGGTCTTCCAGAGTAGCCACATGGGCAAGACCTGCATTGGGCACCAGTATGTCCAGGCCACCGCATTGGTGAATGACGGACTGCATTCCCTGCCGGACTGCTTTTTTATCGGTTACATCCATAATCAGTGCGCCAATCCTGTCTGCAGAGAATTCCTGTTTTAACAGATCACAAACGTTGTCCAGACGTTCCTGATTAATATCGGAAAGATAAACATGAGCACCTGCAGCCAGCAGCATTCTACCAATTCCACAGGCAATAGCACCGCCTCCACCCGTAACAAGTGCAACCTGTCCGACAAGAGGAAGTGTTGAACCTTTGCCCAGTTTTACCTGTTCAAGGCTCCAGTATTCCATATCAAAAATATGGGATGCAGCAAGTTCTTTGTAGGGTGAGATTGCACTTCCTTTCTGCTTGGCAAGCAGGGTGTGATATGCAATGTCACCGCTGATAGTTGTTGCTTTTTCGGTATGGCCTATTGTGATGAGGCCAAGTCCAGGTATCAGGATTACCCTGGGTTTTGTGTCGAGTATGATACGATCAAGTTTTTTATTGCTAACCTGTGTATTGAAATAATCAAGATAGTTTGCTGCATAGTCCTTAAGACCATGTTCTATCGCGGCAGCTATATTACCTTCAGTATTCTCCTGCAGATCCAGCCATAATGGGTGATTTTTTGTGCGGATAACGTGATCGGGAGTAAGAACTCCTGACGAATAACGTGATTTTGCATTGTCTTCCTGCAGGCAGTCAAGAATAGCATGATCTTGTCTGAGTGCCAGATAGAAAGGTTTTGAACCTGATTTATCAGTTATGGTGAGTGCACCACGCAATATTGGCAGGATAAGCTCCGCAGAAAGTTGTGGTGGTTCGGAAGATGAAGAAGCGGGGCTATCAGACTGGCATGAAAGGATATATTCTTCAGCAAGCGTGACATAGTGAATCATCTTGACGTATGCTTCTTCTCCGGTTTCTCCAAAGGTAAAAATACCGTGATTAAGCAGGATAATGGCCTCGATATCCGGCTGTTGTTCATACAGCTCCACCACCCTTTTGGAAAGAGGAAAGCCGGGCATAATCCAGGGAAGAATCCCAATCCTATCTCCAAGTACCTCTCTCAGTCGTTCTTCCGGTTGCTCCATATTAGTAAGAGTGACAATCGCATCTGCATGGGTATGGTCAATAAATTTATGGGGCAGAAAAGCATGGACCAGCGTTTCAATGGATGGATTCGGAGCCGTTGAATCCAACATATGGGTTCTAAATTGATTCACCATCTCCTCGTCTGTCAGTTTTTCCAGAGGTCGGAGACGCTGTAGGTAGTCTAGGTCAAGTGCTGGAAATCCCTGTGGCTCGATAGTCCCCAGATCCCAGCCACTGCCTTTAATAAAGAGTACATCACAACTATCCCCAAGCAGAGTAGTGACACTGGATTTTACCGAAGTATTGCCGCCACCATGCAACACCAGATCATCTTCCTGACCGATAAGCCTGGATGTATAAGTACGCATCGCAAGATCAGCGTTGCAATTGCCAAGGGACTCAGTGTAGACGGATACGTCTTTTTCTAAATATCTGTTTTTCATTAAGTTTTTTCTTTTCCATGAAATTTCACATAAACATATCAGGATGTAACTCTTCAGAGTGCTTCAGGTTTGTTCGTTTTTGTTTTGTCGCTATAGTTAAGCTATGCGACAAAACAAAAACGAACAAAAATGGAGTGCTCTGGAGAGTTACATCAACGGCTGTAGGCGCTTATCTCGGCCATTAATGACCCGAAAAGCTCTTCATAACTTGGAATAGCCTTTCGAAGAATCGTAAGAAGCTCAGGGATCTCCCGATCATTCACCACAAGATTAGCAGAATTAGCCAATGCTTCAAGGTCATAGAGAGTAGCAAACTCCATCCCCACAAGAATGTAAAAAATAAAGCGGCGTTTACTCATATGCATATCTCTCATGAATTGATGAAAAGATGACTGTTCCATATCTCCTGCTTCAAAATCAGAGTGGAGGATGACGCTTGCAAAATTTACAAACTGCATTTTTTCAATGGCCTCCTGACTCGTTTCAGCAAAACTTGCCTGGTAGCCTATACTTTCGATGGATTTGCTAATGTTCTCCCGTTTTATGCCGGTTTTTATAAGGATCAGAGCTTGTGGAATATCTTCAACGACCTCTTCTTCTTCAAAAGCCCCCTCTTTCAACCACGTAATATCAGGGGGAGAAGGCGGTTTGATGGAAGATGTGTCCGGATAGTCGGCATCAGGGCTAAGGTTGTTGCTACTTAATACAATTGCCTCTTTACAATTGGGACATGGAAGGCGCAGAGTTCGTCCCGGAACCAATCGTTTGACGCCTTTTTGTATTTTATTACTGAGTGTTATCTTTTTAGAGCAATTTTTACATGTTATATTCATCGCACTCCTCTTTACCAGCGGGTTTGTTCCTCTTCTTCCATGGCGAGTCCGGTGAGAGTTGTCGTAGATTCTCCACGTGAAGATTTTATAATGTCAAGGCCTCGGGAAACTTCATTTCTATAGGAACAGTAGCGAATCGCAGTCTGCTCAGTGATCAGTTCCGACTCATACAGTTCCAGGATGTGCTGATCAAATGTACGCATATCTATGGCTGACCCCTGCTGAATGATTTTATAAAATGTTTTTTCTTCGTCTTCACCATTTAAGATAAGATCTTTTACCCGTAAACTGGTGCGGAGCACTTCCATGGCAGCAATCCGACCTCCTCCAATTTTTGGCAGGAGACGCTGGCCAACAACCCAGCGGATGGTATCTGCCAAACGGTTTCTGATCTGTGGTTGTTCTTCCTGTTCGAACATACCAAGGATACGGTTGATGGTCTGTCCGGCATCAATAGTATGCAGCGTTGAAAGAACCAGATGCCCTGTTTCTGCAGCAGTGAGGCCGATTTCCATGGTTTCCCTATCCCGCATTTCACCAACCAGAATAACCTTTGGGGCCTGGCGGAGTGCTGCTCGCATTCCCGAGGCAAACGAACTGAAATCGTTGCCGAGTTCCCGTTGGTTAAATGTTGCTTTGATATGGGGATGGACATACTCGATGGGATCCTCAAGTGTTACAACATTGACCGAACGATCCATATTAATTTTATGGAGTAGTGTGGCCAGTGATGTGGTTTTACCACTTCCTGTGGCCCCGGTAAAAAGAACCAGGCCATTTAATTCTCCTGCCATTTTGTTGAATGATGATGGAAAATTCATTCCTTTGATGGTTGGAATAGTGGTTTCCAGTTTTCGAAGGACGGTAGTGAAATAGCCTTTTTGAGTGAAGATATTTACCCTGAAGCGGACTCTGCCTCCAAGTGTGTAAGAAAGATCACAGGATCCGTTCTCCACAAGATCTCGTAATAAGCGTTTGTTGTTGCCGATAAGATTTAGAGCAAAGACTTCGGTTTGGAAGGGCGTGAGTATCCGTACAGGAGGTGTGACCCTAACCGGCATTAAAACACCTGCCGATTCTACCTGCAGGGTTTTACCAACGGTAATGTTTAAATCGGAAACATTATCGTATGACTCAAGCATCGACGTAATCCAATAATCAATTTCTGTCTGTTTCATTCATCTCCTCCTGAATTTTTTGTACATTCCTACTGTTTTCATAGTATATTGCCATGAAAGAGACAAGAAATTCAAATTATTTTTATTTATTAAAGAAAGAAAAGTGAGCTTGAGGTTAAATAACATGACGATCCCTTTACGCAGCGACACAACAACCCAAGGAAGAAAAATGGCCGGTGCCCGAAGTCTCTGGCGCGCTAATGGAGTAACTGAAGAGCAGTTTGGGAAGCCGATTATTGCTATTGTTAATTCCTTTACCCAATTTGTGCCGGGTCATGTACATCTGCATGAGATCGGTCAGAAATTGAAAAAACGAATTGCAGAACTTGGCTGTTTTGCCGCAGAATTTAATACCATTGCCATTGATGACGGCATAGCCATGGGCCATGCCGGAATGCTCTATTCCCTGCCATCACGTGAGATTATAGCAGACAGCGTGGAGTATATGTGTAATGCGCATACTGTTGATGCCATGATTTGTATCAGTAATTGCGACAAGATTACACCCGGTATGCTGATGGCTAGTATGCGTTTAAACATCCCTGCCATTTTTGTTTCAGGCGGCCCGATGGAGGCAGGAGTTGATGGTGATAAACGGTATGACCTAGTGGATGTCATGGTCATGGGTGCCGATAAAAAAGTAAGTGATGAAGTTGTTGATGTGGTTGAACGTTGTGCCTGTCCCACCTGTGGTTCATGTTCCGGAATGTTTACAGCAAATTCCATGAACTCGTTAAATGAAGCTTTAGGGATGGCACTGCCTGGAAATGGCACCGTTGTCGCAACCCATGCAAACCGCATGAATCTTTTTGAGTACGCCGCGACACGTATCGTCGAGATGGCAGATGCCTGGTACAAACATGAAGATAGCTCGGTACTTCCCCGAAATATTGCCACTCGTGCAGCATTTCTAAATTCCATGACCCTGGATATCGCCATGGGCGGTTCAACCAATACCGTTTTACATCTTTTAGCAATTGCCCATGAGGCTGAGGTTGATTTCACTATGGCTGATATTGATGAACTTTCACGAAGGGTACCAAACCTTTGTAAAGTATCTCCTTCTTCACATTTCCATATGGAAGATGTGAATCGGGCGGGTGGTATCATGGCTATTCTTGCGGAACTTGACCGGGCTGGAATGATTGACAGCAGCGTCAATCGGGTGGAAGGTAAAACGCTTAAAACCATACTGGAAAGCTGGGATGTTGCCGGGGAGGGATGTGCTGATGAGGCTCGTAACTTGTATCTTAGTGCGCCTGCGCACAGTGGACGTAATCTAGTTATGGGTTCACAGCAGAATATGTATGAGAGTGCTGATCTTGATCGGGCTGAAGGGTGTATCCGGGATCTTGAACATGCTTATAGCAAAGATGGAGGACTCGCAGTGCTGTACGGAAATATTGCACTCAATGGCTGCATTGTAAAAACTGCCGGTGTTGATCCATCCATTTTAAATTTTCTGGGAACTGCCAGAGTCTATTCGTCTCAGGACGCTGCCTGTGATGCTATTCTTGATGGGAGTATTACGGCAGGAGACGTTGTGATAATCCGCTATGAAGGCCCTAAAGGCGGGCCTGGAATGCAGGAAATGCTCTATCCTACCTCTTACCTGAAGTCGGTGCATCTTGGGAAAGAGTGTGCGCTTGTAACCGATGGTCGTTTTTCCGGTGGAACTTCAGGTCTTTCCATCGGCCATGTTTCTCCAGAGGCTGCTTCAGGCGGAGCTATTGGGCTTGTGGAAGACGGGGACAAAATTGAGATAGATATTCCTGCACGAACAATTAATGTTTTGTTAACAAAAGAGGAACTTACGCAGCGTCGTATAAAAGAGAATGAAAAAGGGCGTGATGCCTTTCGTCCCACAGATCGGGATCGCCATGTATCTCAAGCGCTTAAAGCCTATGCGATGTTGGTTGCATCGGCTGACAAGGGTGCTGTACGGGTGTTACCGGAGGATTGAAATCGTCTTTAGAATAGCTCTGTTTCAACCATATTCATATTGACAATTACCCCTATTTTCTGTAGATTACACAACTCCTTGTGTAATTATTGCAATTGATAGGTTTTAGCTAAATATATTTTTTGTGAGGAAAGATTATGAGTAAGAACAATATCATCATTGCCTTGGTTGTTGTCTGCTTTCTGGGGGTGACTTGGGGATTGGTAAAAAACAAAAAAAATGACAGCCTGGAAAGCCTGGTAGCTTCCATGAAGGCTGAGGCGTCTGAGACAGCAGAACATATTGCAGCAGCAACGACTACTACCAGTGATGCCGCCGGAAAAGCATTGGCAGAAGTAAAGAACCTTAAGGCTCAGAACAAGAAACTTCTCAGGAATGCCGAGATGTTAAGGGAAACTGTTGCCAGCCTGAAGAAAAAGAGTGCCAGCCTGAGGAGCGAGTTGGCAGAGTTTGATGATGGTTCCCAGGCGTTGGAAGCTAAGTTGGACAAGGTAACGGAAGCCACGCAGGCTAAGTTGGCTAACAAGACCGCTGCAATAGCAACTCTTGAAGAAGCTGTTGTAGCCGCAATGCTAACAATTGAGCAAAAAAATATGGAGCTTGCTACTGCTGCAGAAGTTATTACAGGACTTGAAGATGTGAAGGCAACTCTTGCAAATAATATTGATGAATATAATGCAAAGAGTCAGGAGCTTGCAACAGAAGTTGAAGAGTATAACCTACGTGTTACGACCCTTGAGAAAGCCCTGGAAGAGCGTACCAGACTTCTTGTTGGTGCTGGAGAAGAACTGGCTCGTACTAAACTGAACATGAACGTCCTTCTTTCTAAAATTGGCGCCCAGAACAATTCTCTTGAAATTCTTGAAAAGACTGTGGCTGTTCTTGAAGCTAAACTTGCCGGCAAGGTTGTTGAAATAGTTGTTGAAGAAGCAATTCCTGTAGAGGAAGCTCCGGCTAACTAGTTTAAAGTTTTTGATTTTATTAAGCTGCCTATACCTGAAAAGGGATATGACAGCTTTTTTTTCGAAAAGTACAGAGTAGAAATAGTTATCAACGAAGCGAAAAAGGATCTTTTATGGAAATATTGAACTGCATAGGATTACATTGTCCTGAGCCTGTGTTACGGGCAAAGGCACAGTTAGAAAAAAAATTGCAGCAAGCCTTTATAGTGATGGTTGATAACGAGGCATCACGGGAAAACGTGCTTCGTTTTGGCAAAAGTCAGGGATGTGAAGTGAGTGTGATTCCCAATGATAATGATACTTTTCATATTACTCTTATTCCCGGTGATACGGCTGACGGCAAAGACTCTCTTAAAGAAGGTGACTATCACTGTGAACTTCCAGGAAACAGCAATCTGGTTTATGTGATTTCCTCTGATTCCATGGGGCGTGGTTCGGCAGAACTTGGATGGGCTCTGCTACAGACCTATGTTACCACTATTGCAGAAGTCTCTCCTCTTCCTTCACATATCCTTGTGTATAATGGCGGGGTAAAATTGGTAACCACAGATGGCAAGACTCTGGAAGCTTTGCAGGATCTGGAAAAAAAAGGCGTCGTCATCTGGGTTTGCGGCACCTGTCTTGAATTTTTTAAGCTTGAAAAAGAACAGAAGGCCGGAACCATAACGAATATGTATGATATTATGAATACCATGTCTTCTGCAGGCAAACTTGTCAGTCCTTTTTAGGGGAACTGACGCAGGAGTTGGATATCTCTCTTCCCATTGTTGCTTCTGCCCTCAGAGCATCATGTTCAAGTTATTTAGCTCCCGTTCCTGGTCCAGTCCTGATTCCCCCAAAACCCGATTAACTTTCGCTCCCGAATCCCAAAGAGCATCAACCATATCATCTATTTTTTCACCGCTTACCCGGATGGTGAGAAGTTGCTGATCATGGCTGAAATTTTTATACACTGTGATAGCGCTTAAATTCATATCAAACTGTTTACAGATATCAGTGACAGCATAAATGGCTGAGCTCTTTTTACTTATCTGCATCTCAATTCGTGTCCCTTTATCCTCTGCCCCTAAAATTTCCGTAAAGGCCTGAAAGATATCACTCTCGGTAATTATCCCGACAAGTTGCTCATCTTCCCCAACCACAGGGACAGCAGCAATTTTGAATCTACGCATGAGAAGAATCACATTTTCCAGTGGATCCATGGGGTGTGCTGTAATAGGAGACTCTGTCATAAATGAGGATACTTTTGCTTGGGTGGCGATGATCTGGTCTTCCCAGCTGACAGAGGAGTCAACAGCAGAAGGCAAGGCTCTATCGATGTCGTTTTTGGTTATGATTCCAACCAGCTTATCCCCTTCAACAACGGGAATACGCCTAAGATGATGCTGGTCAATGATCTCTTTAGCCTGACCAAGCGGCGTTTCATGATTTATGCTGATAACGTCCTGATGCATCCAGAGTTTGACAAACATTATTTCTCCCGTAAATTACTTTCTATTATTGCGTTCTTGTATTTATCCAATGAAAAGCAAACTGAAGTGAAATCCTGCTCCAGAATTTTTGTGACATTGCCAATCTGCAATTCAGTTCCACAGAATATTGTCCCTTTAATCGTGATTGTTACTCCACTTAAATACTCTTCTCCAGTGTCTTCAGCATTGGCAGAGGTTTCTGGAACCAGATTGAGTTTGGCCATGTCCTGGTGGAGGGTACAGATGGATTCTTCCAGCGATTTGCGAAGGGGGATTTTCTTTTTCAGACCAAAACGCTGGAGAAAAAGAAGGCGTTCCTGCTCCATTTCGCGAAGCTTGGCTCGCATACTCAGGTAGCGCAGATATCGTCCCGGCGCAACACCTGCGGCAAGGAGTGCCGCAGGAGAATTGGGCGATCCAACATTTCCAAGATCAAGACTTTTCCCACTCATTAATACGCCGGAGATGATTTGGCTGGACGCTTCACAGTGTATTTCGCCATCTGCCATGATTCTGGCATAATAGGCCTGCTTGCGGATGATAACGTTTCCATTTACCCTGAGACGTCCCTGTTCCATAAACTTAAAATCTGCCTCCCCCTTAACTGTAACTTTGCACCGCTTGCCAATGATTCCGCCTTTAATTACAAGGTTACCCTGACAGTTAATGGTGGCTGATCGTGCATTCCCACCCAGTAACAGATCGCCGTGGATATTTACTTTAAACCCCGGCAGTATGGTTCCGTCTATTTCCACTGCACCATGCGACTCAATGTTTCCGGTACTGTAGTCAATGTTTCCAGAGATGGTATGTTTTGCACATACCTTGATGGAGTTTTCACCTACCATCGAGAGAACCCCGCAATGGAGGGCTCGTATTAGTCCACTCTTCTCGTCATATTCAGCATCATCTGAAACTGTGACGGGGATATCCTTTCCGGGTACCTGTGGAAATTCGTCACCGGAAACATTGAGTCCGGGAGTGCCCTTCGTGGCAGGAATTCGGGTGGCGATTGTTTGCCCTTGGGCGACCCCCACAAACATTTTGCGTTCGCGGAAATCTATTTTCCCGTTTCCCAGAAGTTTCCCGGGCAGCGGCCCTACTTCGATGGCAAATCTGAGAAAACTGTCCTTGCCATTAAGAGGAAGCAGACCCCGGGACACTGTTTTATCTTTTAGCAGAGCATTCTCTTCCCGGCAGTGTGTGAGCATGGCATTCAGATACTCAGGGGAAAGACCGAACCGTACTCCGTTATCCGTAAGGATTTCAAAGAGAAGCTCACTGCTAAGCTCAGGACAGCCACGAACAGGCGGATAAAGTGTAATGCTTGCCCGCATTTTATCATCTGCAATAGATACAAGAGGTAGTATTTCAACCAGGATCAAATTCCCCTTACTGCTTCTTTTTTTTGAAAGCAAGGGGTAGCCGTCGATGTCTGCCAGAAGTGTATTTTTGTCAGCAGAGAGTCGTGTATGTTTGCCATGAATAAGCTCTGTCGGATTTGTTGGCAGAGGTCCTGAAGGATCTGTTAACTGAACAAGGGCCTGATCTTTTCGTACCAGCTCCATTGTCTGAAACGAGTTGTTGCTGGAATCTGTGACAGATTCTGTTTGAAAAAGAATGGTTGGAACAGAATTAACAGGGTTTGCTGTCGTGTAGTTGTTCACTGCTGCTGTTCCTGTTTGGGCAGTTGAATGAGCTTTTGCAGCCAGATACGGCAGGCCTTAAGTTGATTTTTCTTGTGGAGGATGGCAAAAATTGCTGGAGTGGCTTCACCGAAGTTAATATGTTTTTCAGGATATATTTTAGTACACTGGATGATGTTGAATCCGCGGGAGTTTTCAATAATTGGGCTGATTTCTCCCGGTGCGAGTGAGAAAAGAACCTTATCCAGTTTATGGCAAAGTTCTCCCGCTGTAAATTTTCCAGGAAAACCATCAGCAGTTACTGTGTTGCAACCTACAAAGAACTTTGCTTCTTCTTTAAACGTCTCCGGATTTTTGCATACCCTCCGGTGAATCATGCTTATCTCTTGACGAGCCGATGCTGTTTCAACTGGTGATAAGAGGTCATACCGGATCTGGATATTGCTGGCACTGCGTTGTTCCGGCTGATAAAATTCTGTTTTATTGTTGTTGAAGTAACGAAACATATCAGCAGTTGTAACCGACTGTATATTACAGGCTACACGTGCAAGTATGGTTTCTACGCGAAGATCATTGTGTAGTGCAATCGTATAGTCTGCCAGGGAAATATTGCTTTCCTGAAGAATTGTATGAAAGTGCTCTTTACTCGGGTATTCGTTTATTACCCCATGAAGTGTTTGGTACAGGATAGGTTCGGGGATAACCACGCAGCATGATTCTTGACAACTTAGAATAACTTTATGAAGCAACATTTCTTCATTTGCATGCTGATAAGCTTTTTTATATTCTTGCTTTGTCAGGTGGTAGATAGTTTTCTGATAATCCTGAAATGCAAATTTCATAAGGTGAAATGACAGCATTGGGTCAATCTTTTTTTTACCGTTTTCCTGCTGCATACCTTCCTCTAATGGTGACTGTCTGATTGCATATTCATTTTATTAATATTTTACTATATCGTATTGGATGGAAGAAATGAAATTTTTCCGCAGAGGAAAAGAAAAAAATAAAATCTGGGAGCCTGGGCGGCCTAATCAGGAGCTTTTGATCAGCAACCTTTCAAAAAGGATAGGTTGGTTTGTGTTTTTTTAAAAAAAATTTATATCAGGTCTTTGGACGTGGTTTCGATATAGGGGAGTTTACTGTTTCAACAGGCAAAATCAGAAAAGTCTTGAAACATTTGTGCAGGAAGGAGTTGCAACGCAGCAATAAATTATGGTTGAAGTTTGCCAGGTAGCAGAAGTTGATATTTTACAGCTAGATAATATTAATAATGTTTATTGATTAATCTGTGCTTATATATATTGTATCTGAATATGAGAGAAAGAATACACACGTAACTCATTATTGTTCTATTGATAACCACTGCTTTCACGATGACTGCTCAAGCCTCGGGAGCAGAACAGGGAGATCTGATGAAAGATATACAGAAAAAGAATACAGGATTAACAAATAAGCAGGCAAATCATTTAATCCACGAAAAAAGTCCATACCTTCAACAGCATGTCTATAACCCCGTTGACTGGTATCCATGGGGAAAAGAAGCCCTTGCAAAAGCAGTTGTGGAGGACAAACCAATTTTCCTGTCTATCGGTTATTCCACCTGTCACTGGTGCCATGTGATGGCTCACGAGTCTTTTGAGGATCAGGAAATTGCTGACTATCTTAATGCTCACTTTATTTGTATCAAGGTGGATCGGGAAGAACGTCCAGGGATTGATCAGATTTATATGGAAGCAACTCAGGCCATGACCGGAAGTGGCGGCTGGCCCATGTCTCTTTTTCTTTTTCCGGATACAAAACCGTTTTACGCAGGTACCTATTTTCCTCCCCGTGCGGCTTATGGACATCCTGGATTTATGGAGATTTTACAGGGGATTCGCGAGGTATGGCTGAATGATAGAAAAAAAATTAGCTTATCTGCAAATCAGATCACAGCTCATATCAGAAAGGGCAGTGATACTGGATCGGCAATCCTTGAAAAAACATGGATTACCACAGGGTTTTCTCAGATAGAAGAGAGTTATGAACCAAAATATGGAGGGTTTGCCCAAGCACCCAAATTTCCACGACCGGTGGTGATAGATTTCCTGCTTCGCTATTACAAGACCACGGACAATAAAAATGCTAGAGATATGGCTCTGTTCACTCTGGAGCAAATGGCCGCTGGTGGTATGTACGATCAAATTGGTGGTGGTTTTCACCGTTACTCAGTGGATGGCAGATGGCGGGTTCCGCACTTTGAAAAGATGCTCTATGACCAGAGCCAGTTGGTTTCAGTGTATTTATCTGCCTTTCAGCTTAGTGGGAACCCTGCATATAAAAGAGTTGTTACTGAGACCCTTGAGTATGTGTTACGGGATATGCAGCATCCTGAAGGTGGTTTTTATTCCGCAGAAGATGCCGATTCTATCAACCCTTATAACCCGGATGAGCATACTGAAGGAGCATACTATCTTTGGACAGAAGAAGAGATTGAGTCCTTGTTAGATACCAAAGAGGCTAGCTTCTTTAAAATGTATTACGGGGTAAAAAAGAATGGTAATGCTCTCGATGATCCGCAAAAAGAGTTTATCGGGAGAAATATTCTCTATCAGGAGAAGGATCTCTCAGATGTTGCGGATGAATTATTGGGCGAAGCGAAATTGAAACTGCTGAACAAACGAAAAACACGAATAGCTCCACATCTCGATGATAAAATTATCACCGCCTGGAACGGTCTGATGATTTCAGCTTTTGCTCAGGCTGCCATGATTTTAGAAGATGATCGCTATCTTCTTGCAGCAGACAGGGCAGCTGATTTTATCCTGAATACTCTTGTGGTAAACGGTGAGCTGAAACGTCGCTGGCGGGATGGCGAACCACGTTACGCAGCAGGATTGGATGATTACAGCTTTTTAATCCAAGGCTTACTGGATCTGTATGCGGCAAGTCACGACCCATCACGTTTGCGAAAAGCAATAGAACTTACCGGAATACAGCTTGCACTGTTCAGTGATGAGAAAGGTGGTTTTTATGACACTCCTGAATCTGCTGATTTGTTGGCGAGAATGAAAGCTGCCTATGATGGAGCGGAACCTTCAGGGAACTCTGTGGCTGCCATCAATCTGCTTCGCTTGTCAGCCTTAACCGGAAACAAAAAATGGGGTCTGTTGGCCGAAAAATGTATTAAGTCATTTGGAAAAATCCTTGGCAGCTATCCGGCAGCCATGCCCTTAATGCTCAGTGCCATGGCCTTACAGATGGGGAAAGCAAGACAGATAGTTATTGCGGGCGATACGAATAATGGAGACACCAGAGAATTACTGCGTGAGGTTTATAGCCGGTATCTCCCTAATACTTTGGTGCTGCTTGCTGATGGCAGGGAAAATCAGGCTTTCCTGAAAGAGTACCTTCCCTTTATGGCTACAGTTCAAAAGATTGATGGTAAGGCAAGCGCATATGTGTGTGAAAATTTCACCTGTAAAATGGTGGTGAATACAAGGAAAAAGTTAGCGGTTCAGCTTGATGGAAATTCTATTGCATAATCCTTGTAACGGTTCAGCAGCACTCCAGCTACGTCCATTCGGAGTCTGCACTTATCCTGGCTACCTCGAATAGCATTAGGAACGTGCATGGAGTAAGTTGAACAATTATGACGCAGCATGGTCGTGATGACCGAGATCTGCAATGCCGAAGTGTTTTTCAAGGCAAGGATCTCAAAAATACAGTATAAACAGGGTTAGCAGAAAGAAGAAGGCCAAGGAGGCAATAAGACCTCAGCAAGGAACGTACACTAAATAACCTGATCGATAAAATAATAGATGAGACATCAAATAAGTGTGTTTAATATACTGGCCCTGCTGATTTTTTTTGGCATTCCTTCAACGGTTCATGCCAGTATCCCAGATAAAGGGTATAGCAAGGCAGCAGAGGCTTTTATCCGGGTTGCTTGTGGCGATGAGGAGCTGTTCGAATACAATAAGGGTTTGATCCGGGCGCTCAGCTTTACCAATAAACGAGCCATGCAAGCCTTTAGTCAGCTTGAGGATGTGACAGCAGAAGAGCTTGTCGCAATCATGAAAAAATTGATCAGCACCAAAATTGGTTTTGATAACCTTCTCCTCTTTGAACGCTTTGTAACCATGAAAGGGGCAACCACTGAACTCTCCTGGAAATTTCTCAATAAGATTGAAACACTCGAGTACTCCCACAGTCGTGTCATGACAGCCTTTGAACTCGTTGATGTGGTTTCAGCCTCTGAACTGATGGTTTATATTGATCGTATAGGGTACATGAGTGAGCCTGGAGGATGGGCTTTGAAGGCCTTTCTTGTACTTCCCGGCCAAAGCAATGAAACAGTGAAACGTGGTTTAAGTATACTGGAATCCATGAATGCTCAGCAGCAGTGGGCCACGGAAGAATGCTGCAAAATGAAGGGAATAAATGCGTATGAGGCATTGGCCATTATGGCTCTTCTTCCCACTCTTTCCAGAGCCGATGCCTGGAATGCGCGCGGTTTGTTTAAGCAGGATATTACTCCGGAAAAGGCTCTGGCCTTGGTCGCATATTACTTTAGTAAAAGTCAGGATGACAAAGAGCGGCTGTTTTTCGCAAAATCTCCCAGTGACAAGGCAATTGTACTAAAGGGTCTTGCTGAAGCGTCGGATTACTTAACCTGGAAGATAAATGACCTTCATTCAGTTACCGACATACGGGGGCGTGAACTTTCGTCTGGAAGCCTCAATGCAAGTTCTGTGGCCACACTGGAGACAATTTGGAATCGTCTGGACTGGAGGGTTCGGGAGCAGTTCAAAACGTCTTTTTACAATGCATTGAACAGCGGTCAAAAAGGAAGCGCAATTGTAGTTTTACGAAAAGCTACAAGTAAGACCCGTATACAGGTAGCATCTGAAATCACCACGGTCAATAATTACATCCTTCTTTCCAAAGGGAGCGAATTATACGATTCGTCTTTTCGTGATATCCTGGTTCCTGTATTATTGGATCGGATTGAAAAAGGTTTCCAGGCGAATCTGCTTCGATTTCTTCTCGATGTTGATCCGGAAAATAACCATGTATCAGATTTTATTATAAGCCTTGCCCAGCGCGGCAAGCTCGCAATGTTTTTTCCAGTTGATCCCAAAGAACAAAAAATGGTTCTTGATCTGGTCATACAATCGGCCTTTCAGGATGAGCACAGCCTGATTCTTTTTTCAGCAACTTTTATGACCTTGCTTGAAACCATTGATCCCGATACACGAACCTATCTTATTGGCGAAATGCTTTCTGCTATTCATGATCAAAATACGGTTTTCACCACCCAGCTACGGGTTATTCTCCAATATTATCTTGAGTATTTTCCAGAGTTTGTAGGAGAAGTTGACAAGATTCGCATCAGAATGATGATGTATAACTATGGTGCTATTCCTTTACAGTATTATACGAAAACCGCCTTTAAAGAGTGGAAATCCGATGGACGTCTCTCTAGTTTGTCAGTTTTTCATGATGATGATGACGGTCGGCAGTCCTATCTTTCCAACTGTCGTTTTTTGAGTAAGCAGGGATATCGACCACGGCTTTCACCATCGTAT
This sequence comes from Desulfocapsa sp., assembly GCA_022712975.1. Classification (GTDB taxonomy): domain Bacteria; phylum Desulfobacterota; class Desulfobulbia; order Desulfobulbales; family Desulfocapsaceae; genus Desulfocapsa. The sequence goes on along the minus strand of JAFLJO010000129.1, from coordinate 17,362 downwards.
AAACTTGGTGCTACAGCACCTGTCTTTTCTGAGGCTGTAAATCTGATACAAAATTATCCGCAAGCTCCCAGTAAAACATTGTCTGCAATGTTTCGCTTACAGTCCAGGAATCCTCTGGTGCTGGATTGGGTAAAAACAGTGAACAAAATAGAGATATCCCATTCTGTATTTATGTTTCAGGGGGAGGCAACACAGAGAAAACTCCTAAAACAGTTTTTGACCGGCGGACATGAGATGTTCGCCCAGCGCGGTCATAGTTACTGGCGTGCGGAACAGTTGTTAGATCCCATAAGTGAGTTAGTGGAAGATGGAGAAATAAGCCGCACTGATTTAATGAGTAAACAGCGTTTTATGAGTCTTGGCTCCTGTGGCGGGATACGTGCCTATTCTGATCTTGCTGCTTTATTTAATAATAATGTGGATATTCTGGCAACAGTGGGAACCGGTAAGGCTGTGATTAACAATCCTTATAATGAGTTTCTTTTTAAGACTATTGCAAGGGAAAATGGGTATTTAAGCTGGGATGATCTTGCTAAGCGATCTTCTAAAATCTTCAAGCAGGGACTTGGCGAAGATTATTTGCAGCCTGGATCACTGCCTGCGATTTTGCATAAAATTATGGATCAGAAATCAATCGATAATGGTATTAATTAAGCGTACAGAGCTTCCTGCACTGCTGAAAAGTATGGGGCAGGGTGAAACTGAGCATAAGAATACACAGGTATTCCTCTTTTTTGGTGAACGCTATCTCTGTCGTGAAGCAGCTGACAGTTTTCAAAAATATTTGCTTGAGCAACCAAGCGGCGGTGCTGTGAACAGTATTGACGGTGACCTTGAAGATAGCAGCAAAACCCTCGGCCAATTAATGAATTTCAGTCTTCTGCCCGGTACTCAAATATTCAGGGTGACGGACAGCAGACTTTTTCATTCCAAAACAGTGGCATCAGCTATCTGGGCAAAAGTTATGCAGGCGCATGATGCAAAAAAAGAAATTCCATGTTGCAGGCAACTTCTCTCCTTTCTTGCAATTGCGGGCTTAAGCATTGATGATCACCTTAATGACATGAGCGGATCCCAGTGGCAGACACTTTTTGCTTTTGCAAAACCAGTAGGAGATCTACGCTGGACGTCAGAATTGCTCGCCACTGCCACCCTGCCGAAAAAGAATGCCGGCTCCACTGATATTGCCGCACAATATGTGGATGCATTAAAAAGAGGTCTTCCGCCCGACAATGTTTTGTTGCTCACTGCAGAAGCCGTTGATAAACGCAAACAGTTATTTACCTATATTAAAAAGGAAGGTGTGGTTGTTGATTGTTCTGTGGCAGCAGGAGGGAGTGCTGCAGCTCAGAAAGGACAAAAAGATATTTTGCGGGAGATGGTGTTAAAAAGTCTTGCCGGCTTTCAAAAGAAAATAGCTCCCCGGGCATTGGAACTTCTTTTCGAACGGGTGGGATTTCACCCCGTGGCAGTGATCATGGAGACCGAAAAACTGGCACTTTTTGCAGGGGAACGCACAACAATCACCGTGGAAGATCTGAATGTCATGGTGGGGAGAACCCGTGAAGATGCTCTGTATGAGCTTACCGATGCCTTTGGAAAAAAACAGGCTGCCCGAACATTTGTACTACTAAACCGACTTCAGGAGCAAGGAATGCATGGCTTGGCGATCCTTGCCACCATGCGTAATTATTTACGAAAAATGTTGATATTCAGGTCTCTACAGCTTGGAACTAAACCATCCTGGAAGCCCGGTATGAATGCCGGACATTTTCAGAACACCTATCTTCCGGCATTAAAAGAACGTGGTGAATGGAGTGATCTGCTGAAAGGGCACCCTTACGCTCTGTTTATGTCATTCAGCAAGGCTCAGGAATTTTCCTGCACGGTATTAAAAAACTGGCTGGCCCTGCTTTTACAGGCTGAATTTCGCCTTAAGGGTGCGCCTCTTCCGCCCGAACTGGTTTTAGAGGAACTCTTTTTGACATTGCTTAAAGGAAAAAGACAGTAATGTTGAATTTTCAACTAATTTTCCGTATGATTAATAAACGAAAAAAGCATGTAAGGGCCTATTAAATTTCCGTAGAAAATATGTGTTGTACGGCTAAGATACAGCAAAGCCCAATAGAATAGACTGTTGAGCTGTGGTGACAGTTCAGCAAGAAAGATTAGTGTATCTATTATGAGTGATAAAAAAGGATCAACAGCAACCAAAGATCGTAGTGAGGTTCGGGAGCCATCCCTTTACAAGGTATTATTGCATAATGATGATTACACCTCCATGGAATTTGTGGTTGCTATTCTGGAAAGAATTTTCAGGAAGAGTACTGCAGAAGCCGGCAAGGTAATGTTGAATGTGCATAAGGATGGGGTCGGTATTGCCGGAGTGTATACCCGCGAGATATGTGAAACAAAGGTGGTTATCGTTCATGATCTGGCGAGGCGGAGTGCATTTCCACTACGCTGCACCATGGAAAAAATCTGATGGTGTTGAGAATATAAGGTCTAACTTAACTGGTTATAAATATGATTAGCAAAGCATTGGAAACAGCCCTGGTAAGGGCCATTCGAGAAGCCAAAAATCACCATCATGAATATGTTACTGTAGAGCATATGCTGTACGGTTTACTGGATGATGAATTGACTGGTTATATTATTCAGGAATGCGGTGGCTCCACTGGAAACCTGAGGAACCGCCTGGAGTCTTTTTTCGCAGGAGAACTCCCCATTCACAACGTTTACGTGAAGGGCGAGCCAGCCCAGACCGTTGCCTTTAACCGGGTTTTACAACGCGCTGTTGCCCATGTTCAGAGTTGTGGCAAAAAGGAAGTGGACAGCGGTGATGTGCTGGTTTCCATATTTGCGGAAGCTGACTCCCATGCAGTTTTTTTTCTTGGTTCAGAAGGACTAGGCAGAATGTCAGTGGTGGAGTTTATTTCTCACACCCTGCCGGAAGGGCTACAGAAAGAGCCTTTGCCCAAGATGCCGGGTAATACTGGTACCGACAAAAAAGGTGACAAAGACGAAAAAATCCTCGAGGAATTCACCGTCAATTATGCGCATCTTGCAGCCAAAGGAAAACTTGATCCTCTGATCGGACGTAAAATTGAAGTAAACCGGATGATGCAGGTGCTGTGCCGCCGCAGAAAGAATAATCCTCTGCTTGTTGGTGAGCCAGGTGTCGGAAAGACGGCCATTGCTGAAGGTCTGGCCCTGCTTATTCGTGCAGACACCGAGGCGCGTGATGCTGGAGATAAAGCACTGGTACCCGATCTGCTTCAGGATGTTGATATCTATCTGCTTGATATGGGAAATATGGTTGCCGGTACAAAGTACCGTGGTGATTTTGAAAAGCGGATCAAGGGCGTGATCTCTGCAATTGAACGCAAAGATAATGCCATCCTCTTTATCGACGAAATGCACACTATCGTGGGTGCCGGAGCAACCAGTGGTGGTTCCATGGATGCTTCTAATCTGTTAAAACCGGCACTTCAGGCTGGAACCCTTCGTTGTATCGGTTCTACCACTTATGAAGAGTATAAAAATCATATAGAAAAAGATCGTGCTCTCTCCCGCAGATTCCAGAAAATAGATGTGGAAGAACCGAGTGTTGATGAAACCAGACGAATCCTCATGGGGTTACAGTCCCGCTACGAGGAACACCATCAGGTGTCCTATTCAAAACCTGCTATTCGTGCCACAGCTGAGCTTGCTGACAGATATATAAATGACCGTTTTTTGCCGGATAAGGCCATTGATATTATGGATGAGGTGGGTTCCGCTTTTCGTATGGCCGGAAAACTTGGCAAGATTGTCAAAGTTCGTGATGTAGAAGCCATTGTTTCCCGTATGGCGCGGGTACCTGCTAAAAGTGGCTCAAATGCCGAACTTTCCTCTTTGAAAGAACTGGATCGTAAGATGAAAGCGGTGATTTTCGGTCAGGATGATGCAATTGATGCGGTGGTGACAGCTGTTAAACGATCCCGGGCAGGTCTTGGAAATCCTGACAGTCCAACGGGAAGTTTCCTCTTTGCAGGGCCTACAGGGGTTGGGAAAACAGAGGTTGCCAGGCAACTTGCAGAACAGCTTTCCATCCACTTTGAACGCTTTGACATGAGTGAATACATGGAGAAACATGCCGTGGCCAGACTCATTGGCGCACCTCCTGGATACGTTGGCTTTGACCAGGGTGGATTGCTCACCGAGGCCATTCGAAAACATCCCTACTCCGTACTCTTACTTGATGAAATTGAAAAGGCGCACCCTGATATTTTTTCCATCCTGCTCCAGGTTATGGATCATTCCACTCTCACTGATAATTCAGGACGAAGAGCGGATTTCAGGAATGTGATTATCATCATGACAAGCAACGCCGGAGCACGGGAAATGACATCAGCACCCATTGGTTTTGTTGCAGAAACAAAGGGACGCGAACAGAAAGCCCTGAAAAATCTTTTTTCTCCCGAGTTTCGCAATCGCCTTGATGCGAGTATCTCTTTTGCGGAACTTGCACCAAAGGCAGTTGAAAAGGTGGTTGATAAGATGGTGGCTGAATTACAGGTTCAGCTTGCTGATCGGAAGGTTAGTATCAACTTGACGGCCGGTGCCAGAAACTGGCTTGCAAAAGAAGGGTATGAACCTTCTTTTGGTGCAAGGCCATTACGCCGTTTAATCTTAAAGGAAATCGGAGATGTACTGACCGATGAAATTCTTTTTGGTGAACTTGCAGGTGGTGGTCATGTAACAGTTGGTTTGCGTAAGAAGAAATTAACCTTCAGCTATAAAGACAGCTAACACTTGACTCTTGACAATTGATAAATGATAATTTCACACAGCCGGGTGTTAATGAGTTGTTTGCACTCGCCCCTGATGCAGCTTTTCAAGAAGTCCTCAAGCAACAGGTGACTTAGTCGTGGTTACACTGGGTTTGTCTTTATTGCTTGCCACTGGTCTTCTTGTGGCCAAAATCGGTCAGTATTTCCGCCTGCCTTCAGTAACCGGTTATATTCTTGCCGGGGTACTTCTCGGCCCCACCGGTATTAATATTATCAATAGCACATCCATTGGTGTGGGTCTCGATCATTTTACCAGTATTGCACTCATGCTGATTTCCTTTGGCATAGGGGAACATGTTGAACTTAAAAAACTTCAGAAACAATTCCGGAATGTAGCTTGGATTGCTGTATGTGAAGCCATTGGTACATTTGTTTTTGTCTTTAGTGCAGTATTTTTAACCATCTATTTTACTGGAATTGAGGTTGATGGCTGGCAGCTTAAAAATTATATTGCTCTGTCTCTTCTACTTGCAGCCATCGGTCTGGCAACTGCTCCTGCTGCCACCCTTCTGGTTACCCGGGAAATCAAAGCATCCGGCCCCTTTACAGCAAGTCTTCTTGCCATTGTAGCCATTGACAACGGTCTAGCAATTATGGTTTTTGGCTTTGTGATTGCCTTTGTCCATCAGATCACCGTGCAGTCCGGCGACACCTTATTATATGCCGTATTTATAAATGGATTTATCAATATCGGTAAGTCGTTACTCCTTGGAATAATAACGGGCCTGCTGCTTGATCTGGTGTCGCGTTATCTCAAGACCAAAGAAGAGATGATGACAGGCGGGCTTGCCCTTCTGTTGCTGTGCAGTGAACTGGCTACCTATCTTGACCTTTCTTCTTTGCTTGCCGGAATGGCAGCAGGTTTTATTCTTGTAAACAAAGCAGAACGTGATGTGAGAGTTTTTAGAGCACTCAACAATTTTGAACCGCCCATTTATGTGATCTTTTTTGCACTCGCCGGCACTCATTTGGATATAAAAGAGATGGGTGCCGCAGGAATACTTGGGGTGATTTATTTCCTGGCAAGAATCAGTGGGAAAATTAGTGGCGCCGCACTCGGTGCCCGTATTGCAAAAGCACCTCAAGTTATGGGGCGTTATATCGGTATGGGTCTGTTCCCTCAGGCAGGGGTCGCCATCGGACTAATTCTTATTATTTCGGGAAATCCATCACTTGATGTATATTCTGCTATAATAACTCCCGTGGTGCTTGCAGGTGTTTTTATCTCAGAGCTTTTGGGCCCCTCAACGGTACGGTTTGCTATACAGAAAGCCGGGGAAGCCCATGGTTTAACTGAAGAAAAGACAAGCAGAGAAAATGGGAAGGAGGATGCGCTTCAGATTTCCCGGGGGATCGACATCGTTCCCTGGACATGGAAGAAGTTAAGCCCACAAATTCCATCAAAGGGTGTGGTTGCTTTTGGGGCTAAAAATGATGCTAGCGCTGTTGTGATCGCCAGGTTTGCCACTATTTTTGCACACCATTTGCGTTGTCTTCCCATGGCGGTACGTGTCGTTGAACCTGGATTTGAAGAAGACCTGCCCACTCTATTTCAGCGTGAGTTGAATGAAGTCACAAGTATGGGCTATCCGCTGGTGAGTGAAGTTGTTCCAGATCATTCTGTCACATCAGGTCTTGTGGCGGCCATTGAATATAATAGCGCAAAGCTTGTGGTGCTTGGGTATCCTGAGAAAGGAAGCAGCCATGATGTTCTTGGAGTTGTTGCAGACAATGTAAGCTGTCCCATTGTTGTTGTTCGTTTTTCCGGACAGGTTCATACCGAACGAATTCTGGTGCCCATTGTAAGTCTTACGGAGCTTGAAGAAGTATATCCGGTAATAGTAGCTCTTGACCTTATTGGAGAGCATCAGGTGAAGCTGCTCTATTTGTTTAATTCTGAAGAACCGGAGACAGTCCTTGAGACAAAAGAGGATGCGTTATGCTGCTGGCTGGCAGAGCAGGAGCAGGAAGTGGATGTATCTGTAAAAGTAGTGGCAACCGATGCCCGGGTTGAGGCCATTCTTACGGAATCAGAAGAGTGTGATCTGGTGGTGATAGGTGCCACCCGGGAACTTGCCATTAAAACATTCTTCTTTGGCTCTCTTGCTGAAACTGTAGCTAAAAAGATTCAGAAAACAATGCTTATTGTCTATATGCAGGGGGATCTGGAACGTTGAAAGGTATCAGTTGTCAGCGTTCATCACCGGTGTTAGTGCTTGGGAAGTACTCTGAATTCGTCGTTGGCTCCACAATGCCTCAAATTGTTCGCCAATCTTTTTGGCTGTTATAGGTTTTTCAATAAAACCATCCATACCGTTTGTCAGACAAAGCTCTTTATTCTCCTTTACATTCAGTCCAGTGGCAGCAATAATTAAAGAACGGAATCCGATTGCTGCCTCCTTTGCCCGAATGATTCTGACGACCTCAATACCATCAAGCTCCGGCATCTCAATATCGATCAGGATAAGATCAAAACGGGATTTATCACACTCATAGAGAGCTTGTTTTCCATTTTTAGCAAGTGTTACCTGCCATCCCAGATCGATAAAAATTCTACTCGTTATTGTCCGGGAGACAGGATCATTATCGGCAATAAGCACAGTGTCCAGTAATTGCTGTTCAATGGCTTTGAAGATTTCCCCAGCATGAAGAGGTTTTGTAATGTAACCATCCATACCAACCGCAATACATTTTTCACGATCCTCCGGCATGGCATTGGCTGTCATGGCAACAATAGGAACATGACCGCCATATTTTTTTTCATGTCTACGTATGGCAGAGGTGGTCTGATAGCCGTCCATTACCGGCATCTGGATGTCCATTAAAATACAATCAAAATCTTTGGACAAATGCAGATCAACGGCTTCACGTCCGTTGTTTGCAACTGTAACAACCATCCCTTCCTGCTCCAGAAGAGCAGTCGCAAGGAACATATTAATAGCCTCATCTTCTGCGAGGAGAATATTTCGATTTAACAAAATTTCCTTACGACCAAGACCACTACTCACCACGGTTCCCTGATCCGGAAATCTTTCATCTTCACCATCTTTTTGTATATCAAAGCGAGCGGTAAACCAGAATGTTGACCCTTTTCCAACCTCACTTTCCAGCCAAATCTTCCCTCCAAGTAACTGCACCAGCTGCGAAGAAATGGTAAGTCCCAAACCGGTTCCACCATACTTTCGGGTAGTGGAGCTGTCTGCCTGGGAAAAAGAGTCAAAAACTACTGCCTGTTTTTCCAGGGGAATCCCTACACCGTTATCTTGGACACCACATTGCAGAAGAACAGTCCCCGATTCGATTTCATTGCATTGTACCAAAATCTTCACAGAGCCACCTTCTGTGAATTTCAGAGCATTATTGACCAGATTGATAAAAACCTGCGTCAGTCTATCCGGGTCACCTATAAGAATATCCGGTATCGGGCCCATAAGTTGTACAGAGAGCCTGACCTTCCTGGCCTCAGCCTTTAATGCCATTAAAGTGCATACTTCTTCGAGCTTTTCATCCAGCACAAAGGGCACCTCTTCCAGCTCCATTTTCCCGGCTTCAATTTTTGAAAAATCAAGGATATTATTAATTAGAGCAAGTAAGCGCTGAGCCGAGGAATCAACCATCTCAAGATGCGTTCGTTGTTCTACTGTCAACTCACTATCCAACACCATCCTGGTCATTCCCATGATACCGTTCATCGGAGTGCGAATTTCATGGCTCATATTGGCAAGAAAATCACTTTTGGCTATATTTGCAGCCTCAGCCGCCTCCTTAGCGATCAGCAACTGTTTCTGAATGGATTTTCGTTCAATAATCTCTTCTTCCATCTCCTTTTTCAGCAATTTCCCATTCTCATTTGCTTTTATTTTACCGATAAAGAGGTAGGTGAGCAAAAGGCCCGGCAAGAGAATTAACAGAATTACAGGATATTTTTCTTGCTGTTTTTCAAGGCTTACGAGCTGCCAGCCATCAAGCGCCACTGACGTTTTATGAATATTATAGGTAATGCCGTCTAAGTTGGTGGTTTTCCCAGAAAAGGAAATTGGAAGATCTGTCAGGGGATTGTTTGCAAACTGGCGACTTTTTCGCAATGCATCTTTTTGTGCTGGTGAAAGTGGCATTCCAGCATGATAAAGCCACTCCCTGGCACTTTCTGAAACTACAAAAACAATACCGGAATCGGACAGAAGCGCAATATGCTGTAAAGGAGACTCGTCCAATTCAACCTGAACACGTTGAATACCCGCTTTTATGACAACCACACCTACTGGCTGCTTCTCACCGGTGCTGTCAAATATTGGAGCACTGAAGTAAAGTCCTCTCTGATTAGTGGTAACTCCAAGGGCAGCATAGCGGGATTCTTTCCCCTTAACAGCATGTATAAAATAGGGCCTGAATTTATAATTGTTCCCTGTAAGCCGTTTCCCGGAAGGGGTTTTAGAGGATGCAGTTACCGTGCCTTCATTATCCATAACATAGACAATAGATGCAGAAAGAATGGTTTTGGTTATTTTTAGAAGCTCCTTAATCTGTGGATTGTCCGGTTGATTTATGTGAGTTGCATTTTCAATAACAATCGGCCTAATACTCAATTGACGACAGGGCTCAATGTAGTACTTACTGAGCAGTCTGTCTATCGCATTGGCAAGCTGCTCTGTCTGCTGTCCATGAATAGTATTCAGGTAAAAGCTCTGTCCCTTGAGGGTGAGAAAAATAACAGAGAATATTACCAGCACGCACAGAAATATACTAAACCGGATTCTATACTTCATCCTGCTACTACTACTACCTGCAAAGTTGGTATTTTTAGTAATGGGAATCATATCGACAGTACAAACAATCCAATACCTATTTTAGAGAAGAGTTCCGGTGCCCCTCAGGCAACATCAAACAGCTTGGGTCAGCTAAGGGTTCCTTTCACGATTTCAGAATCAAAATAGTTCACAGACATTCCTGCATCCACAACCATGGTCTGGGCAGTGATTCCAGATGATCTTGGAGAAAGAAGAAAAGCTGCAAGATCAGCGACCTCAGAAGTCTGAAGGGCTTTTTTCCGTAAGATTGCCTTTTCGGCATAGAGATAACTGTCAACGTACCCTGGAATTCCAGCAGATGCAGAAGTCTTTAGCAGACTTGGAGCCACTGCATTAAACCGAACATCGGAAAACGAAGAAAAGGACTTGGCAAGGAAACAGATCGAAGAGTTGAGCGCTGCCTTAATTGGGGCCATATACCCATAGTTTTCTGCAGCCATGCTGGTGGTAGAGATAGAAATAGTTACAGCAGATGCGTCACGGGCAAAGAGATCACGAAAATGGTTAGAGATGGAAATAAAAGAAAAACAGGATATATCAAAGGCTTGGATGAAGTCTTTTTTCAGAGTACCATGAAATGGTGTTAATCCTTCGGAATAGTTCGCATACGCTATGGAATGAACAAGCCCGGCAATACGACCTCCCTCTAACTCATTCACTGCTTCGCCAATTTCACTGCGAACCCGAATAATATTTCCCTCATCCTCCACATCACACAAAAAGACAGGAGAGTCAGGGAATAACTTTCTTGCGGCCTCTGCCCGCTGTTCCGAGCGGACCACATGGATGACCTTGGCACCCTCTTCAACCAGAACTTTGGCAATCGCTGCTGCCACCGACTTTTTATTGGCAAGCCCAAATACAACGAATGTCTTCTTTTCAATCTTTAAAAATCCCACTCTTCCCTCTTCATCTTTATCATTCCTCTATCCAGGCACATCCTTAAATAGAAGAGAAAGTTGTTTATTTCCCACTATTCCTGCGAAACACGGAATACTTCTTCAATGGTAGTGATGCCATTGAGGACTTTGTCTGCACCGTCACGGCGCAGAGTGATCATGCCGTTTTTTATTCCCTGCTCTTTAATATCATTGGAGTTTGCAGTAGTTAATACAAGATGCTTCATGTGCTGGTTCATAAGCAGCAGTTCAAAAATACCGCAGCGTCCTTTGAACCCGGTATAGTGGCATTTGCCACATCCTTTTCCGCGGTACACCACTTTCCCTTTCATTTCTTCATCTGAAAGACCAAGTTTTTTTATTGCGTCAGGATCAGGAATATAGCTTTCTTTGCAATGGGGACAGATAATACGGACAAGCCGCTGGGCTAGGATTGCATTAATGGAAGAGGCAATCAAAAACGGCTCAATACCCATATCAATCAGGCGTGTAATGGCACTGGCAGAATCATTGGTATGCAGAGTAGAAAACACCAGATGTCCGGTAAGTGCTGACTGGATGGCGATTTGTGCTGTTTCAGAATCACGGATCTCACCCACAAGAATGACATCGGGGTCCTGACGGACAATGGAACGCAGACCAGATGCAAAGGTGAGATCTATTTTCGGGTTGACCTGAACCTGACCAATCCCGTTGATCCGATATTCAATGGGATCCTCCACCGTAATAATATTGATATCAGTTTTGTTGATAGAGGTGAGTGCTGCATACAGAGTAGTGGTTTTTCCGCTTCCTGTAGGACCGGTAACAAGCACAATACCATTGGCTGCTTTTATCTGTTCCTGGAACGGAGCAAAGCGGTCATCTGGCATACCAAGATCTGTGAGCGACAGGAGTACGGAAGATTTATCAAGTAATCGCAGTACGACACGTTCGCCAAAAGCAGTCGGCAGTGTGGAGACACGAATATCCACTTCTTTGTTGCCAACTTTCAGCTCTATGCGGCCATCCTGTGGCAACCGTTTCTCAGCAATGTTCAGGTCGGCCATAACCTTGATTCTGGAAATCAGGGCAGACTGCACATGTTTTGGAGGACTGAGCATATCATAGAGGATACCATCCAGCCGTTGGCGAATTTTTAGATAATTCCGGTAGGGTTCAATATGGATATCCGATGCTTTGTCCCGCACAGCCTGAGAGAACATCAGGTTAACCAGCCGGATAACCGGTGAGTCGCTGGTGTCATCAAGCAGGTCTCCTGTTTCCTCGATTTCGGAGAACAGCGCTTCAGGATCCTCTTCATCAATCTCCTGCATAACCTCTTCAGCACTATTCTGGGTCATGTCATAGGCAAAGTTGATTGCTGAAATGATGGCCGCTTTCGGGCAGAGTACCTGACGTATTCCATTCCAGTTCAGGATGTGACGGAGTTCATCTATGGGTTGATAGTTAAATGGATCGTTAATGGCAATAAATTCATCATCTCCTGTTGTAACAGGAACCATGATATACTTTTTAAGAAAAGCTATGGGGATGGAGGAAGTAAAGTTTGTTCGGATATCAACCGGAAGGGAAAATGTATATTCCATCGCAAGTTCCCGGCCAAGTTTCTGCAGGAGGCTAAGCTCATTCTCAACGTTCTGGCGTGCCAGAGAACGCACCAGCGAACTGCCCTTTTCCTGATGCAATTCAAATGCCTGGTGTACCTCTTCTTCGGGGATACCTAATTTTTCAATGAAAAATTTTTCAGATTGTTGCATTGATGCAGACCTCGTGAGTGGAGTTTTGGGCTTTTTTCTTTTGTTGTGAGGGTAATCTGGTATCGGAATATCTGGTATGTGGCCGGCCTGAGTTATCAGTGTTCAGTGTTCAGTTACTGACAACTTCTCTTACTCATATGACCGGGTATCCTGACCCTTCAAGAGTCGTTCAATATTGTCTTTACAGATTGGTACAAGGTTCATTCCCATTGGCTCTCCTCCTTCATTTTCACCTGTTTCACTGCTGGTTACACTATCAACAACTCTCTGATAATACTTGATAGCTTCATCAGTCTTGCCCTCATGCTCGCAGATAACCCCAAGATTCATCAGCGCATGTGGAGAGTCCGGTTTTATTTCAAGAGCTTCATTGAAAAAGTTTCGTGCCTGTTCATAATTTTTTTTCTGCAGTTTCTGGAATCCAATATCGGATAGACTCATAGCATGGTCAAGGTTGATTTGGCGGTGAAGGTGTTCTTTGACTGCAGGCATAACCTTGTCTAGCTGTTCTTCCTTGGTCAGAGTAATCCTTGCCATATCAGCGGGATTTTTAACAATATGAGGAGTAATAAAGATAAACATATTTGTTTTTCTGTGGGTGCTGCTCTGGCTTTTAAAGAGCCATCCCAAGAGCGGAATATCTCCAAGAAATGGTATTTTCGTTTCACCTTCGGAAGCATCATGGCCAATAATACCACCAATAACTATGGTATCAGCATCCTGAACCAGCACTGTGGTTGTAGCTGTTCGTTTAAAGGTGGTTGGCCGGACTCCTCCTTCACCCAATGATTTGATTTTACTGACTTCTGTAGCTATTTCAAGACGCAGGGTATCGGCTTGATTAATTTGAGGAGTGATTGTTAATGTGGTGGCAACATCTTTATATTCATACTGTTCATATCCTCTTTCAGATGTGTCCGCAGTATTGGATGTGCTCAGGTAAGGAATGTTCTCACCAACGCTGATTTTGGCTTCTTTGTTGTCCGTAGTCAGAATTTGTGGGGTTGCGATGATATTGATACTGGAATCGTTTTTGTAGGCCTTGAGTACAGCTGCAATATTGGGAAAAGTAACTCCGGCGATCTTAATACCCTGTTGCAGGACTCCAAGGCTAAAGCCCCTACCGACAGTTGCTACCCCTTCGGTAGTAGAGGAAATTGTCTGGCCCATGTTAAAACCCTCGCCCCCCCCAAAGCTGCCAAATACAACACCGGTATCGTTGTCATACCCGCCGGATCCTATCCACTTAACTCCCACATCAAAATTGCTTTCTGTATCAACTTCCAGGATCAATGCTTCGAGGTATACCATACGCCTTGGGATATCGAGCTTCTTAATAACAGCTTCCAGAACCTTGAACTCAGAGCGGGATGCAGTGATGATCAGAGAGTTTGTTTCCTCATCGGGCATGATCTTAACATCTTTGGAAATAGCCGGCGCCTTTCCCGGTCCTTTCCCTTTTGCCGGCTGCTGGCCAGGTAAGCTTGTAAGGACTGCTGACAATTCCTTTGCTGTTGCGTGCTGAAGATAAACCACCCGAATATTTCCCTCATCTTTTTCCGGTTTTGTATCAAGCATGGCAATCAAGCGCTTGACCCGGAGTATATCACCAGGGCCAGCAAGGACAATCAGAGCATTGATTCGATCATAGGGAACCACTGTTACTCCGGCCTTGGCAATGGCACCTTTTTTTGGTGCTGCTGTACGGCGAAAGATTGAATTGATGGTGGTGGCAATGGTTATGGCTGTTGCATGTTCAAGAATAATAACTTCAAGTTCATCACTGGAATAGTCCACATCAAGCGATGAAATAATCGAGAGAAGTTTTTGAATATTTGAAAGAGTATCTGTGACTATCAGTATGCCTGATTGAGTGTGTGCAATAACCACTGAGGTTTTGGAAACAAGAGGGGCCAGCACCTTTTTCATCTCGGTGGGTGTTGTATGGACAAGAGGAATAAGCTGGGTTACAATCCTATCTTGCGGCGTGGAAAGTTCTCCATGGTGCAGCGTGTCAATATTTACAGTCCGTGCTTTCACTGAAGGCATGATTTTGGTCACAACACCAGCCTGAACAGTGGTAAAGCCATTCACGGCAAGGACTGATTCAAAGACCTGAAAGGCCTCCTCTTCTGAAATTTTGGTTGGAGAAATGATAGAGACAGTTCCCTTTACCGCCTTGTCGATTATGAAGTTTTTTCCTGTAAGCTCGCTGATATACTTGATGAAGAGGAGGATATCCACTTTATCAAAGTCGATGGTGATAAAGCGTTGGGATTTTTCTGCGGTTGGTGGTGCAGCCGGTTTTTTTTCATTCTCGGCAGCCACTAATGTGAAAGGGCTGCAGAACACTGCGCAACAGAGAAAAAGTAGCAGTAGCTTGGCTGTATTTGAAACAATTCCGGTGCTAAGAGAGATCATTGGTCAGTTTCCTGTGTATCGTCAGTTTTAAAAGTTATTTTCCGTAGAGGAATAGCTGCCTCAGTTATTGGTGCATATGCTTGAGGCGGTTTCACCCTTTTCTTGCGGATTGGTGGTTTCACCTTGCTTCGCACCTGGCTGCTCTTTGGTTCTTTCATAAGCAATACTTCGTCCTTGCCATCCACAGTAAGAATAATTTTCCCACGCTTTACTTCTTTAATTATGGCAGAGCCTACGGCATCACCCTTGTGGTAAATATCCTGAGTTTTGTCTCTTTGCTGCTGGATAATCGCCCGCTGGGTATTTCCATCACCGCTAATTGTACCGAGTAGAATCAGATCCAGCGTTGTAGCTTTAAGTGGTTCTGCAGGGGCTGTTTCTTTTTGTATTTCCTTCTGTTCGATCTTGCCAAAGAGACTACGTTTGGTAATTATGGAATAGGGTTCATTTTTTTTGACTTTTTGAGCCTTTCCAACCTGTGTTGCGGGAGACTTTCCTGGTGTCTTTACAGCGGATTTCCCACTTGTTGTTGTGTTTACAGATTTATCTGCCACAAGCGCCTGATCAAGGGTTCTGTAAAAGAATGCCCCCCCCCCCGCAGCTAGGCAGGTTATCAGAATACACGAAACAATAATGGAAGAACGCTTTATCATAGTTACCGGTTAAGATTCAAATTTAAAGGTGATGACTTGTATGACAACATTCAGATAGCCCTGGTCTTTCCCATGTTCCTGGATGGAGATTCGATTAATAAAGACGACATTTTTTTCCGATTCCAGACCTTTCAGGAAGTTCACAAGGCTTGCGGTGCTAATCCTTTGCAGTTTCATATCCACCCGTGATTCATCGAGATCACCTTCCTTGTTGATTTCACTGGGTTTCAGGTACTTAATATTGCTTTTTACCTTGGCAACTGTGGCCTGTTTCTCAATATAGGAAAAGAGGGTGAAGTTCTTTGGTCTTTTCCTGATCCGTTCCTGGATATTACCGGACTGAAGCTGTAGGCTTCGATACTCCTGCTGCATATCATGCATTTGCTGCAGCTCTATGTTCTTTGTAACAAGGGATTTCTGTAGGCGCTGCCTTGATTCCAGAAGTGGTGAAAAAATAAAATGAAATAGAAGAATGGCGGTAACAATCACAATCAGACCGGCCACCATAAGTTGTTCCTGCCTGGACATACGGTGCCAGCCGCTTTTTTCAAGCAGGGACTGAACGGGCGCAGATGAGGAAAAAGAAGAGAGTTTCATTATTCCGACTCTCCCAGATCCAGTTTCAGTTCAAAACGGATTGTATTGTCTTTAGGGTTCATATTGGCTGAACTGATGGTGACAGAGACAAATTCCTCTGATTGTTCAAGGCTCTTTTTCATGTTGTCCACGGTATTAAAGGTGTCGGTAATTCCTATGAGACGTAGCCCCTTCTCCTCGTACACCATTCGGGTGAGTTGAACATCCAGTGATGTGGAAATTTGCGTAGATATTACACGCAGAACATGAAGCGCCGGATAGGGTAGTGGTGTTCCCTCTCCTTTTCCTGATGAGAATTTTGCAGTGTTTATGGCAACCTGCAGCTGCTGGCGTGGATCAACTATCTTTTTAATGCTTGGAAGTGTTTCTTTGAAAACAGTGTGAATTTCTGAAACCAGTGCGTCCCGTTTTTTGCTTAATACACTGTTTCCATAAAAAAGATACGCCGGTGCAAAAATGAGAGCAGCAATAAGAATAACACCAAATGCTTTACCCATGGTTCGATATTTTTCCACATTGTCATAGGGTACAAAATCTTCTTTGCAAAAATCGAATTCGGGATGTGATTTTTCTCTTGGTGCGCCAAGACTCAGGCAAGAGGTGAGAAAGGCAGCATATACTTCTGTTTCTTTCGGGAGTTGTGATGGCAGAGGCAGAAGACCACCACGGCCACAGACAAGACATGGAACACCAAAAGCTGCTTCTATCCATGACGTAGCAGAGGGGGCCAGGCCGCCACTCCCCTCAACATAGAGAGGCATATTCTTAACATTAGCGGCTATGGCGAAGGGTGCAAGAGTTTGTCTGACTGCAATAGAAAGTTCCTGATAGGCTTCTGCGCTGTGTTCCGTGCCCTGAATTGTGAGTTCTCCGCTTGTCTCATTAAAAAGAAAACCTGAGGCTGATTCCGTATCAAAGGTCAAGGGTTTAAAGGACAAGCGTCTGACAAATTGCAGCTTCCCGGCCGAAAACAGGAAAAGTGTTGCATCCTCCAATCTGAGGCTCAGGAAAATAAAATCTTCGGGCGGTTCTCCATTTTCGAGGATTCGTGCGATTGTGGGAAGGCCGGACAGAAGGATACGTTCGGGGAAAATATCCGCAGCCTGAAATGCAGCATGCCAACGGGCAAGAAGACTCCGTTCGATCATGGCAGCAATAATTTCCACTTCTTTCCCTGTTCCCGGATTAATTATGATATCGACGAGCATATTGTCGATGGATCCGGCAATGGACTCTTCCAGCTCGAAGGGGAGGATTTTGTCAATGGATTTACGATCAGAGAAGGGCAGGTGAAGGTTGCGAAAGAAAAAGAATGAGGCGCCAAGTGCCAGATAGCATTTACATTCAGTGCAATCCAATGCTGCTGCTAACTCTTCAACGATCTCTTCC